>CADCGZ010000014.1 GCA_902801025.1 uncultured bacterium
GTAACCCGGCGTGCCTTCCCGCGCGGCAGGTGGATTCTCCGCCGCATATTTTCCAAGCGCCTCCTGCGCCAGTCGGAGGACCTCGTCTCCCTTCGTCTCCTTTGGCGGCTTGGGGAAGTCGACGAGAACCTTCCGCCCGAGATCGCCGTCGTTTCGGATGCCATAGGCGGCTAGGTCGGCCGCGGTCATCCTGTAGGTCCGCTCGTCGGCAATCTTGACATAGTCCGGGGGAACGACACGAAAGCGATGCCAGACGCGGTGCGACTCGCGCCCCTTCGCGTCCGACGCCCACACGCAGAACCTATACTCCCCTTCCGGGAACGCATCGAACTGGAACGCGTGGTCGCCGGAAGAGAGGTTCTCGAGCGTCCTCTCGCGCACCTTCCCGTCCTGGCAGATGCACTTGAAATGCACGTCGAACCGGAACGAATCGTCGAGGAAGCGCACCTTGGAATGGTCCCAGTCCGTCACATAGAACGGAATTTCCACGCGTAACATGGTATGTCGAGATGTATGGGAACTTGAGGTGCTCCGGCGCGACGTACCAATCCCCCGGAAGGGATTCTGTTGCCTTGCGAATGTTGGAAGGGTCAGTGAACTCTCCCGGAATGACCGGCGCCGCAAAGGCGGACAAGGCCGCGAAGACTACAAGAATCGGAATCCCCTTCACATTTCTGGTTTCGGCATTCTTCACTTTCGCTCCTTTCGTCCGACGATGCCTGACGTAAACACCACGATCCCATGGCGTTACAGGACACCATGTCCTAAAATGGTTGTGAAATGATAACATAAGGCACCACGCCCGTCAATCAGCGGAGTCTGATCACCGTGGGCGGCTTTTTGCCCCGAAGATCAAGCAGGACCTGCCGCGCCTTGGAGAGTTGCTCGCCGTCCGCGAGCGGTACGTCGTCCACGCCCCACGAGAGCTTCCCGGACGGTTCGCCCTTGTATTCCACAGGTTCGAACGTCATCGTCCGTGTATCCGTCAGGGCGAAGCCGGCCTCGGCGTAGATGAGTGGCACATTTTCGAGTTTTTCGCCGGAGCGTTTAAGAGCCGGCGAGTCAGGGGAGATGATAACATGGTAGTCCGCCGTCGCGTGGCCGCCCTGAAACATTTTCGTTGAGTCGTGTGTAAACTGGATCGGCGCCTCGGCGTAGCCCCCGACCGGCACCTCGAAGATGAAATGGTGGTTGATGTCGGGATGATGAGAGAAAGGGAAGAACGATTTCGATGAGAGCATCTGAGGTGCCTTGCCGCGGAAGTGGAACTCCATACCACCCCAGTTGTGGCTGTCGGCGTTGAAGATGAAGCCGTAGGGGGAGCCATTCGCCTGAATGGTCGAGTCGTCGATTACGACAACCGTGTTCGTGCCGCCGATATTGAACTTCATGCCGCCGGTAAAGTCCGTTCCGTTCAGGAACTCGGCGCGGCAATAACCTGCCGCGAGCGCGAAGTAGCCGGTTGTCGAGCCAGTCACGCCAGAGAGGCGGAAGGTGACGTTCGTCCTGTCGGTATCGCGCAGGAGCTCCCAGTCGCCGTTCAGCGTAAGGGACATATCGCGAAACTCCAAGGTCGAGTCGGAGGCAATCTTGGTCTGGCCGTATCCGCCGCCTGTAAGGCCACTCGTCGCGACACCCGTACCGACGAAGGCGATGTCCGACGCCGCTCTGCCGTAGCACTTGAATGTACCGACGGTATATTTGCCGTGGACATTCACGACAACGGGATGGTCCGTCGTGCAGTCCGTGAAATCGACCGTCGCGGCCGAGGACTGCGGATAGCCGAAGCAGTCGGCGTTGCTGGGCGACCAGTGCGCCGGATCTTCCCAGTCGCCGTTCCAGTCACCCTCCACCGCCTGCCAGGTGTAGATCGTCTTATCCAGTGTCTTGCAAGAGGCGACGGCAGTTCTTGTCGTGATCGCATTCCCGCCCGCCGTCGTGGCGACGGCGCAGAGCTGCCAGTAGTAGGTCTTATCGAAGGTGTCGAAGGTGTGGGCGATGTTGAACGAGCCAGTCTCCTTGCGTGTGACGGGATCCTCGACCGGCACAAGCGAATCGGCAGTCTCGCCGACATAAAGCGTCACCGTCGCGTTCGTGTTCGCGCCGAGGTCGGAGAGATTGCCGGTGAACGTCACCGTGCGCTGATTGACCGATGAACTCGACGAGGCGAATGCCGGCGCGCCCTTGGTCACCGCGATGGCTGGGAACGAGCTGCCGGACGTCTCGCCCGCCTCCGCCTCGACCACGACCGAATAGGTCGCGCCTGGTTCGATGTAGCGCTCCGCCGCAGTGTCGCTTTCGCAGAGTGTCAACTCGAAGTTGCCGGTCTCCGTGACGTTGGTAAGGTTTGACCAGACGACGGGCGAGCCGCCGCTCTTGGTGACGCGAACCGAGAGCGTGCAGTCGTCACCCGGGAAATAGCCGAGCGTGCCGCGCACGACAAGCTTGTCGCCGCCTGTTCCGTTGACGTCAGTGATGGTGACGGACGGCTCGAGAGTGGCCTTGTAGACAATAGTATCCGACCAGAGCGGGAAAGAGGTCCCGTCGTCGAAGTAGCACCGGAGGACGCAGGCGTCGTCGCTCCCCCAGTTGTCGGGAATTGCCGTGACCGAGAACGACGTCGCGCCAGCCGCGACCGTGCCAACCGTCTCCGTCACGTCCCAGTCCGCCGGGTTGTCGCCGCCGAAGCCGGAGCCGTAGGCGACTTTGAGCGTTCGCGCGTAGGGTGCACCGAGAAAAGTCAAATCAACCGCCGTCAGCGTCGTGTCGGTGAAGCGCTCGACAGTCGTAACCGACGGCCCGACGACATACGAGTCCACCGAGGCGCTCTGCAGGAATACACCATTGCGGACACTGTCGTAAAGCCCTACAGCACCGTCGGACGTGCGGACGGCCGGCGCGAGCGCGGCGGTCAGCGCAGCGCCCTCGTCGAACAACACTGAGTAAATGCGATGGTGCTGAGCCGTTTCGTTGGCGTCGACTTCCGTCGCCGACTTGCGGTCGGCAGCAATGGTCAGAGTCACGGTCGCCGTCTTCGTGGCCGAGCCAGCCAAGGGCGACTGCGTGGCCTTCACACTCCCGTCAGGCCCATAAATCGTGTAGGCGTGCTGGTCGTTCTCGTTAATGTAGTTGAAGTCATGCAGGCAGCGGTTCGTGTCGTAAGGGGTGGGCGAGTTGCCGCCAACAGCGGACCAGTCAGCAGAGTCCGAGAGGACGTAGCCAAAGTTACCGAGACCGTTGATATAGGCGCCAAAGTAGGTTCCCGTCTTGATTCCAAAGACGCGGTGCTGGGGCACTTTGGTCGTGAACTGGTAGTCCGCCTTGACATGGGTGTTCGGTCCAGGATAGTAGCCGCTGTCGATATACTGCGTGCCGGTGCCTTCGATGTATTCGATGCGGCGCATCCCCGTAGTATAGTCCGTTATCATCGTGACAGGTAGGACTTCAGACTCGACAAGTTGATCTCCCGGCAACACCAGAACGGACTTGAAATAGTAGGTCGTGCCGCGCGTGAGACCTTTGACTTGCGCAGGGAATGTTCCTGATGCTGTGACCGAGTCGGAAACGACGAGCTCGTCGGTCAATGCGTTTTCGTCTGTTCCATAAAGGACCTTGAGGGTGGCCGACTGTCCTCCCGAGAGGTTAATGCCATCCACAAGGGACGAGAAAACCACGCAGGTGCCGCCGTTTACCGAGAGGGAGAGTCCCACCGAGCGACAATCCATCACCGAACTGGCCGTCAGAAAACCTGGATTGTTCTGCGTCGCGTAGTTGGCGTCCATCCAGTCAGAGGAAGTCTCTCCCGTGCGGACGCGGATCTCGTCGACGGAGAAGTTCATAACCGTGCTCCCCTGGTCGGTTCCGTTGCGCCCCGTGAGCGCCATGCCGGTGGAGTCGAAGTCGACCGCGACCTTGTCCTTCGTGCCAGCCTGGTTCGATCCATTGACGCATGTGCGGGTCGCGAAACTCTTCCCGGAATTCGCCCAGACCCCGGTCACGAACCGCCAGTCGGACTGGCTGGCGACGGCGGACGTCCATCCGCCGGCGTAGCCACCGAATTCGTCGGACATCTGATAGACCTCCGTTGGACCGAACGCAAAGGCGTTTCCGCCGTTCATACTCTCAGACTGGACGAACATACGATTGTAATTGCCCGTCGGGATCAGCCACGCCTCGACCGAATAGCCGGTTGAGGAGAACGTCCAGGAGGCGGTGTTGGCGGACGCCACGGCGAGGACCGAATTGGCGACGTGGTAGGTTGTGCCGTTGGGCGAGGGAGTGGCGGACGTCGGGGCGTTGGGGGTCGCGTCGCCCGCGATGCGGCTCGCCGTCGCGCCGCGCCCGGTCGCGTCCGGATAGGAGCCGTCCGCGTTCTGCTCGTTGAAGTGCCACACGCCGACGTATCCGGCGGACGACCAAACGGCATCAGAAGAGACAGAGGGAAGACCGCTCGTCGAGGATGGGCCATAATAGGCGCGAATCTCCGTCGTCTTCCCGGAGAGCGAGGGAACGGAAACCCAGACAAGCGCATTGCTGGCCACGGAATCCCAAGTGTCGATCTCGTAGTTGAGATTGTTGCCGGCGGCATCCGTGAAGCGCAACTCGGCGGCTGGCGTCGAAAAGTCCGAGAAATCAAACCCGGGCACATCCGAGAGACGGACGAGGACAGGGAAGTTCGCAAGCGCCGACATGCCGGCATAGCCACTCACTGTGAAGTGAATCTTCTTGTCGAAGAGAGACGTGTCCAGTACATCCGCCCGCGCGACCGGCGCGAAGACGAAGAGCGACGAGGCAACGACGGCAAAAAGGCACAGAAAGGCCAGGCGAAAGTGGGCGCCTCGCTTAAGACTTGAGCATTCGTTCTTTGCAGATTCCATTGCTTGCATCTCCGCGTTTGTCTTTTGCTGGCAGTATTATAGCAAATTTCGCATTATGGGAAAAGGAGTTGCCGTGTAGAACATGTAGAACGTGTAGAAAATGCGGAGCTGCGGCGGATTCGCCGCGGCTCGTGATGGCGCAGTTATCTACCGACCGCCGATCAGTAGATCATGAACATTAAGCCACTGGGAGTTGGAGCCGCGCCAACACGCAGAACACCCGGGCCGGTGAAGATGTCGTCGCGGACGAACTCCGCCGCCGACTCCGACGAGCCGTATGTGCCTTCGGGCAGATCATCCCACTCGGTCGACTCGTACACGTCGCGCACGGCGAGCGATTTACAAGTCTGATTCACGGGGAGCTCAACCTTACCGAACGCCTCCGCAGAGCCATCAATCTTGAGCGGGCTCTTCTTGATTGCGTTACGGCTCGGCAGAATGAGCTTTGCACCTGCGCAGACGCGGATCGGGAGGCCGTTCGTCAGCGTGATACCGTGTTCGGCGTCACCAAGCGCGAGCGTGCCGCCGTTCACGACGATCTCACCCGCAATACCCGTCTGGTCGCCGCCAAGTTCGAGATTGCCCGTGTAGGTGCTCACGAAACCACCTGGCGCCGAAACCGTCGCCCATATCCGGTTCGTGACGTTGCCCCATGCTCGGTTCCAGACATAGGCAGGATGCGTGGCGTCGCCGAGAACTAGTCTGCCGTTGTCGTCGCGTCCAGACAGGCCGATTGCCGATCCGCTCTGCAGGAGGAGACCGCCGGACTTGACCGTGAGCGTCCGATCCGCGCCGAGATACTTGGCACCCTTCGCCGAATTGTTGATGAAGAGCGAGTTCATGACGATGTCCGTTGCTGTTCCGTGCCGGAGATCACCATAACCATCAGAGCACGCGACATTGGCATTCGGACTGGATCCAGTATCAATGTTGGTGTTCGTCCGGACGGGCTTGACGAGACGTCCGTTTGCGTCGACCGCAGGAAACTGCAACCACTCAAATTTATCATTTCCGTTTGCGACCATCCATGGTATGATTGCGAAGTCGTCAGTCGCGCCGGCAATGTTGTTTTCACCGTAGCCCGTACCACCTACGGCATGGTCTGCCCAGTCCAGCACGGTAAACATACTGTTCGTAACCGACCTATTCGCGTTATTGTTGAGCGAGGGATCGTAAATCACAACCGTTCCCTTGTCCGTTTGCGAGAGCGCCTTGACAGTGATGGCGTTGATTGGATGCCCGCTGGCATTCCCCTTTCCGTCCACCAGTGTGACATAATTGAAACCTGCGCCAACAGAAAGCACATCAAACGCCTTTTCGTCCGCGACACCAACGCCCCAGTTCGTGTTTTCGATGTAGTTCACGCGATAGGTGCCGCCGTGCATGTACAGTCCCTTGGCAGGGCCCTGCACACCTTTCTCGGGGCCGACGCTTGCACCACCGGTGCCGAGCGTGCCGCGGTTCCTTCCAGTGTGTTGCGGCACTCCGGAGGTCAAATTGTATGATCCCCAGCCATAGACGTGGGCCGTCACGTTGCTCGCACCGGCCGCGCGCATTAGGATGCCGGCAGCAGCACCTGTGATGTCTTCCAGATTAGGTCCGGAGAATTCGCGGATGGTTCCGGCAAAGCCCGAGAAGTCACCAGGGAACACAATGCCGCCCAAGCCCTTCTTCACAATCTCGCCCACCCCCTTCCAAGTGCCGTTCAATGCGACCGTGCAGCCGGCGTCGGTAATCTTGTACCCTGGGAGCCCAGAGAAGGTCAGTCGAACATTCTGGAGCGTATTCGTGGAGGCGGGATCGGTTTCCTTTACATCGAAGAAACCGCGACACCGCGAGGCATCCGTTTCGGACGAGGCGCAGTCAATCTCGGCATCGCTCGCCCAAACCACGTCGATGGCGTAGCCGCCAAGGCGAAGGCGGGTGGACTGGCTATTCTCACCGTTTGGGCAGACCTGAACATGGACAGGCTTGTCATCCGTGCGCTCAAATGTGAGTGTCCAAGGCACCGTCGCCTCTGTCTGGTTCGAAGCATCCGTGAACTTATAGCGTTCAATGAAGCAGTTTACGGACCGATCCGGCCGGATCTGGCCAACATAGAGACCGCCCACGGTGATGTTCGAGAGGTGGCGAATGTATAGGTCGCCCGACTTCTCATAGAACGGCATAATTGCAATGTCGTTTGGATTTTGCGGGAACGAGTCGTTCGTCTCGCTACCGATTTTCTCCCAACAATTGGTCCGGGACCAGTCGTAGGAATTGTTCAACTTCGACTCCTTCAAAATGTAGATTGAACCAGCGTCAATCGGTTCAGGCAGAATTACAACGCCCATGAGATTGGTGATGTGGGAGGCATCCACACAACGAACACCGACAATACCGGGCGTGAGCGCCGTAAGAACATTCCCGGAAAGCGTGGCGAAGTGCTCGTTGAGAACTTGATAGGAAGCATCACCAAAGAGCGTAGGCAGGGCAATTGAGTCACCTGGCCGCATCCTCAACGCGCTCTCAGCCGAGAGGTGATTCACGATATCCGCAACAGCGCTCCCGTCAGAACCCGACGCAATCGGCGCGGAGAAAATCTTCGTGAATGTCCCGCCGTCGTTCGGGAGCGTCGCGGTGACGACAATCTGCGCGACAGCACCATCCGCCGCAGCGGGGATGCTGGGCCACGAAATGAAGCCCGCATCCGTGAAGTTCTTTGAGCCGATCTCCACCCCGCCGTAGGTCAGAGTCGCCGTGCAGTCGGCATCATTATAGACGCCGACGACATCGAGCGAGAAGTCAAATGTCCCACTCCCTGCCGCCCATGCCGGACCAATCGCGGCAAACGGCTCGGCGCGCGTCATAAAGTCGGTCAGTGGAACATAAGCTGTGCGATTCCACGTGTTTGAAATGCCAATGCGCGCGTGATAAGACGTATTAGGCGAGAGGTCGGTCACTGTCAGAGTTCCGGCGACGCCGGTGTCCGTGCTCGTGATTAAGGTCGACGTCCCGACAAGCGTCGCGAAGTCCTCGCTTTCGGAGACTTCGAGCCAACGCGTCGTTTCCGTCGAGCCGAGACCCTTGGCTGTTGCCTTGGTTGAGGCGGAGACTGATGTATAGCCAATGTCGAAAATCGCGCCAGAAGCATTTGGATAGCCGGGCGTGAGCGTCGTAATTGAAACAGGATCCGTCTCATAGACCTGCTCGATATTGTTCGTAAGAACCGCGCGAACCCACCAAAGCGAGCTGTCCGCGAGACCGCTTGCGTCGACCGTGACCGCACCCGTGGCCGTGACCGTCTTTAGATCGGCATTTGTCACGACACCGCTTGCGAACGCGCGGTTGGCGCACGACTGGAGCGAAACGACCGCACTCGATGCGCCTTGTCCGAGACTTGTCACGTCCACTGAAAATGCGCCGCCGCTTACCGTGACGGACGTATTCTCGATCGTCGCCTCCGGCGCGCGCGGGTTGTAGAGCGCTATTGTCTCCGTCTCGGTCGAGACGCCGCTCACGTTTCCGGCGTTCGTCGCCTTAACTTTGATGTAGACGGTGCGGCTCACGCTTGGAAGGTTGTTGATCGTCCCGGTTCCGCGACCGATAATGGCGTCCTGCGTGAGGGAAACCTCGTTTTCCAGCGCGTCCTCGGAGTAACCCCAGATCGCGACGACATTCGCCTTCTGGTAGCCTTGACCCGCCCACGCGACACGGTAGGATAGCGTCGCCACGTTGTTCTGCGCGTCGTATTCGAGACCCGTTAGAGAAACCGTCGGTTCGGTCGCGCCAACGCCGGTGCCTGTGGCGGGATAGCGCACGACCACGACGCCGCTGCCGCCTGGGGCCCCCATGTACTTTCCTTCGACCGCTGAGCCGCCGCCGCCGCCGCCGCCAAGGCCATCCGTGCCGGCTGTCGCGTTCTCATCGCCGGCATGGTCGCTCTGCATGCCACCTCGACCGCCGCCGCCGTTTCCACCCGGAACGGGATAGCCGATCTTGTCGCCTGTGCCGTACTTTTCGCCACCGCCACTGCCGCCGCCGGCGTACCATATCGATTTGCCAGTGATGAATAGCTCAACTCCGTTGCCGCCGGCTCCAGGAAACTGGGAACTGCCTCTAGATCCAGGACTCCCAGTGCCCCCCGCGCCGCCGCCGCCGCCAGACTCTATTTTGGAATCATTTAGGGGGCCAAAAAGGCCGATACCGCCGGCACTTCCCTGCCCAGTAATACCGGAGCCAGCCTCGGCATACCAATGCGTCGACCCGCCACCGCTGCCGCCGTTACATCCGGCGTTCTGGGCATTTTGAATGTTGTTGAATGGACCATTTCCACCCGCACCACCACCGAAAGCAATCGCGTTCGTCGTCGAGCCGTCGGCCGACGTGATGAAGGAGTCGCCTCCGTTTGCGCCGTATTCGTCGAGTTTGCTGGACGGCTGTCCGCCCGCGCCGACCGTAACTGTGTAGGTCGTGCCACCCAAAATTGCGAGCGCATTGGTATGGACGAGACCGCCAGCGCCGCCGCCGCCGCCCGCGTAGAAACCGCCAGGGCCGCCGCCCGCGACAAGGAGCGCTTCGGCCACCGTTACGCCCGTCGGCGGCGTGAACGAGTAGGTCGCAGTGCCTTCGAGATCAATCTCGAACACATGAACATAGTCGTCGACCACGCGCGTCACGACGCCGCCCGTGCCAGCACCGCCAACGCCCGCCGTCGTGAAGGTTCCCGTCACCGGATCGGACTCGTAGGCGGTCGGTTCAAGGTTATTCACCGCGTAGACCTTCCACTGGTATTCCTGCTGTGGCGTGAGACCGGTCACGGTCACGTCCGTGAATGAAGCATCCTTGACAAGCCCCGACGCGAGGAGCGTTCCGGAAGCCGGCTCCGTGCCTCCGACGGGCCATATCTTGGCGTAGACGTCGCAGGCCGTCGCGGCGCCGCCGAGCTGCGACACGGAGCCGGAGAACTGCGCGAACGCCGCGCCAAAGTCGCCGCGCGTGGCCGCGATGACAGGTTTGGGAAGCTCAGTGAACTCCACGACCTCCGCTTTGGAGAGGAAGGTTGCGCTCGTCGCCTGATCATATTCGGCCTTCACCCAGTCGGCCGTCGGAATAAACTTGCGGATGCGGACTTCGTCCATCCAACCCAGATAGGGGCGGCTTCCGCCGCTGCCGCCGATGTAGAAGTCGCCTGTCGAGTTAATCGCAGGGGCATCCTTGTAGGCATTGCCGTCTACCGGATTCTCTCCGTTGAAGTAGATCTTATAACGGCCTTTGGCTGGATTTTGCGGATCCAAGTAGTAGATCAGGTCTATCTTATACCAGACCTCACAGACCGTCTGCGGACTTTTTGGAGTTGCGTAATGGCTATTGCCGTCTGTCCCGGCCGTGTACACACGAAGTTGGTTTCGGGCTGTGCTGTTCAGGTCAAAAACCAGATGCCAAGAGGGATCGTCGGGGCCGAGTTTGCGGCCGATAAGCTGGTTCCACCTCGTTTTGAAATTCGCCGGATGACGCCACCAGAAGGATGCAGTAAACTCCGGGACAAGGGCATCAACAGCAACACGCTTGGCTGAGTCGGCAGCGCCGAGAGAAACCTGGATGCAATGGGCTGATCCGTTCACACCATCGGTGGTGTTGATGCGGCGAGAACCGCCGATTGCACCTTCCGCGCGCGGCGAGGAATTCGCTGGCGAGGTTCCGTTCAGATTGTTGTCGGTGGAGTCCTTGATCGATGTCGAACCGGAGGCCGTCTCGCCCAAGTGCCAGACGCCGACGTAATCCGCAAACGGGTTGTTTCCGTTAAGACTCTTGCCCGTCTGCGCCGAACGGTAGACCATCACGAAGTTCGTGCCACTTGCGACCGACGGAAGGTTGACCCAGAGAACCGACGTGCCATTCGTGTTCCACTCGTCGATCTCAAACGGGAGGCCGTTGCCCTCCATATCGACAAAGCCGAGGTCATCGCCCGTCGCCGGGAACATAAGGTCTGAGTACTGGAATCCGGTCGGCGATCCGGCAGCGATTTTCACCAGCACGGGGAAGTTCGTGAGCGGCGCGGAGACGGCGTTGTCGCCCACCGTGATCACCGAGGCACGGGAGAAACCGGCGGGCACGATGCCACGCAGTTCTTCGTCCGTGATGGCCCGTGCGAAAAGCGGCGCGATGACAAAAGCCGCGAGACCAAAGATACCACAGATTTTATTTTTCATATAATATCCCTTTTCAAGTTGTAGACCATTATACCAAAATTTTGCGCGAAGATTGACAACTTCAGAAAAATTGTTGGAGTGGGAGAGCGGTGGTTATGGCCGTGTAGAACATGTAGAAAATGTAGAAAATGCGGAGCCGCGGCAGATTCGCCGCGGCTCTGAGCGAGAGACTGGCGCAGGGCGTCAGTAGATGTGGAACATTTCGCCTTTGACAGCGTAAACTAAAATACTATGATGGATTCGCGCTTGCTTGCAGCTCAGCGCGAAATTGACTGCAAAAGGCAGTTTGTGTCAAGAACAACACGACGGTTCACGGCACTGTCCTATACGGTGTACGCAAATGCCGCCCCGCCAACTCGTCCATTCTGTCGTTGGACAGCGTCCCGTCATCGTAAAGACGATCAAGCTCTTGTTGCATCCTGGCATCCAGAAACTTTACAAGAATCGACTTTAACTCCGCAATATCAGAATCGCTGTGAATGCATGACATCATGTTCACGACCTCATACTGGGCCGGAGAAAAACCGTGCAGAACCTCTTGTGCAACTTGCATGTTGTGTATTATCTCATATCCATCCCCAGAATTCAAGGCGCATAAATCGATTTCGCGCGATTACGGTGCGGACGAAATCGCGGGGTGGGGTTGGGGAGTGGGGAAGTTATAGCCGTGTAGAAAATGTAGAACGTGTAGAAAATGCGGAGCCGCGGCAGATTTGCCGCGGCTCTGTGTGAGAGACTGACGCAGTGCGTCAGTAAGCGATGGTCCAAGCGTCAGTAGATGAGGAACATGACGCCAACAGGCCTCACTCTACCCGCCACAAGGAATGTTGAACCATGAACCTGCGTGGCGTAGTTGGCAGTCATCCAGTCGGAAGAGGTGTTACCGCGACGGATTCGCATTTCGTCGATAGGGCACCCAAGAAGACCTTTCGGCGCCAAAGTTCCCGTAAGCCCCATGCCATTGTCGGTAAAATCAACTGCTTTAAGATCTGCTTTGTTCAAGACCTGAATCGCGGCATTGTAGAACGCCCCTGAAGCAAAGGCCTTGCTGTCGGGGCACCACACTCCAGTCATCAAGCGCCATTCATCCGTTTCATGAATGCCATCCCATTTCCCTTGTGCGTTTGCGCTACCGGCATGTTGGACAATTTGATCTTGCGCGAGAGCAAAAGCATTTCCTGTTGTGTCACCACCGCCCCAAGTGAACATGCGATGGACCTCATCCCAACCGAGACTATTATCCTTCGGCAATGGTTTGATCCATGTCTCAATCGAGTAGCCGGTCTCGGAGAAGAACCAGTCTGCAGTATTTGATACATCGACCTTCAGGTAGGAGTTGGCAACATGCCAAGGACTGTCGTTTGCCGAAGCCGCAACTTCATTTGTCGGGGCATTGGGCGTTTCAGCGCCGCCGATTCGGACGGCGGTCGCGCCATATCCGGAAGCGTCCGGATAGGAACCGTCGTTGTTCTGCTCGCTGAAGTGCCAGACGGCAGCATAATTCGCCAACGTCCAGACGCGCTGCGGCGCACGAGCAGGAACGGTCGCACCGCTCTTCGGATTCCAATACATCGTGAACGCCGTTGTCGTGCCGGAGAGTAGCGGCAACGACACCCAGACAAGGGACATGCCCATGATGTCCCATCTTTCAACGTCATGCGCAAGAAGCGTGCCGTTCGCATCAGCGAAGCGAATATCGGATTGATTGATCTTGTCGTAGTCAAATCCCGAGATGGCCGTCGAGAGACGAACGAGAACCGGAAAGTTCGTCAGCGTCGACGTCCCCTCATAGCCAGACGCCGTGAAGACTAGTCTGGACGCATACGCGCTTGGATCGAGCGTTGTCGTGCCCGTCGTGCTGCAGAGAACTGTCCGGGTCTGGATCGTAGTGCCATCGGATCGCTGGAAGACGAAGCGTACCCGATAGTCCGTATCGGGAGAAAGTGTGGTCGCGGTCGCGGTCGCGGTCGGAGAGGAAAGGTCGGCGACCGGTGCAGAAACGGAATTGCCGGAGAGGGTTTCCGTGAAGACGGCATTCGCCGTGCCGGCCGTGTAGGACGCACCCGACAGGGAGAACCCGCCGGAAAGCGTTGCGCCCGTGTCGCTGACGCCGGAAAGCGTCGGAACGGGGAGCGCCGTCGTCGTGAACGACTTGCTTGCCGAGCTTACCGTTTTTCCGCCATAAGTCACCGTGAAGTTCACAGCGTATGTAGTCCCGGGAAGCAAATCATCGACGGTCGTTGCAGCCAAATTCGGCGACGATGCACTGATCGCTCCAACCGGCATCGCAATGCTCAAACCACCCGCAGGCGTCAAAACGGCCGACACCTGGACGTCCCCTTCGACATCGGACTCCACCGTGAAGGTGCCGGACAATTTAACCGTCGAATAAGTCGGCGATGCCGCCGTGATGCCCGTTGCCGTAATCTTGGCTCCTTGGACTTTCACGGCGCTATAGGTAAGAAAGCTGCTCGTCTGCGCCAGATAATTCGCATTCGCCCAATTCTGCGAGGTTTCAGCGGCACGAATGCGAATTTCATCAATGCCATACGCGGTGTTATCAATTGTATTCATCAGCCAACAACCATTCGCAAATGAGAATCCATTAGCTTGGGTTGCCTCATATTGTTGTGAATGAGCCGTTTTTTCAAACTTATTACCATTCTCTGCCCAACCGACATAAGCCGCTCCCGAAAATGAACTGCCGGAGGCTTTATATGTAATCGCAAAATGACGCCATTCAGAAGCGTGCCCACTCCAGTTTATGGCTTTGACTTTATCTCCGTCTTTCGTGCCCCAGCCTGCTCCTCTAACTGACCACCGAAGCTTGTTCATGGCAACACCAACCATGAAACCCGTGGAGGTGTTCAATGTATTGACGCTCGCAAACATCTGTTCCCAGTCGCCACCCGGAAGCGCCCAAGATTCAAGCGTAAGACCGGTTGCACCAAAATCCCAAGTCGAAGAAATGGCCTGTGGGATGAAGAGACCGGCCGCGTTGTTCGCCAGGTAGTTTCCGACGCCGTAGGTTGTCGCGGCCGTCGGGTCGGGGGCATTTCCACTCTGCGGACCGACTGCACCAGTGACACCCGAAGAGTCCTCGAACTTTCCGTCGCCGTTCTTCTCGTCGAGGTGCCAGACGCCGATGTAGCCGGCCTTAGTCCAGACATTGGTCGGGTAGACGGACGGAAGGGTGTATCCGGAATCGGGCGCGAAGTAGGCAGTGAACTTTGTATTCTTGTTCGTAATTGCCGGAACGGATACCCAGATGATCGACTCGCCGGACGGGTTCCAGGTCGCGATCTCGTAGTCGAGGTTGTCGTCGTTGGCGTCCGCGAAGCGGAGCCTGGAATAGGCGGCCTGCTTCGTAAGCCCGATGTCGTTGTAGTCGAGCCCGCCGATGTTCGTCGCCGAAAAACGGACGGGGACCGGGAGATTCTCGATGGCCGTACCGCCGCTTGCATTGCCGGACGCGGTGAACTCGGCGTATTTGCCGAACTGGGTCGTGTCGAGCGTACCGGCCCATGCGAACAGCGGCGCGATGACAAAAGCCGCAAGACCAAAGATACTCCAGATTTTCGTTTTCATGCAATACCCCCTTCAAGTTATGGAATATTATACCAAAATTTTGCGCGAAGATGGGCAGCTTCAGAAAAATAGTTGGAGTTGGCGAGCGGTGGTTATAGCCGTGTAGAACATGTAGAACGTGTAGAAAATCCGGAGCCGCGGCAGATTTGCCGCGCCGGGGACTATAGCGGCGCAAGCTTGCTGTCGAGATCGGCAAAGGCGTTCTCAATGCTTTCCACATGGTATAGCTCGTACATGCCTATGGCGTAGTCAAGCAATCCATTAGCCTTCAGGCGGTTGAGCATGACGTCCGCCGTCACGCCTCTGCCTTCGGCATAGCGCTCAAGAAGATAGATAAAAAACTTGAATTCCCTGCTCATGTCAAGCCGTCCTCATATACACCGAGCGACGAGGCGATCCAGTAATACGCTCCGCCTCCCACATATCAAAGATCCCGCTTGGGCCGAATTCCCACATTGCCATGTCGGGATTGGCAAGCATGCGATATGTTTCAGAGTTGAGGAAAAGCTCAAGGGCCTCTTTCTCGGGGAAGGCGTACTTCTCGACAATGCGCTTCACTACTTCCTCGTCATAGTAGTCAAGTATCTCGGCATCAGTCTTTTTCATACAGCAACGGCCTCCCCCGGCGCAACACGGTAGTTTTGGCCCATTTCGCGGCCTGTGAGAAATCAGTCGTAAGGTAAAAAGCCTGACCAAAGTCCAAGGCTCTGGCCTTGGGCATGAGACACGGAGATTCGACAACTTGATTGCTGCCATGGAAAAGAATCATGCCTGTATGATACCAAATCCGTTCGGCAGGTTCAAGCACGAGCATGAGCATAAATCGATTTCGCGCGATTACGGTGCGGACGAAGTTGGAGTGATGAGTGGGAGTGGGGTGGTTATAGCCGTGTAGAACATGTAGAACGTGTAGAAAATGCGGAGCCGCGGCGGATTCGCCGCGGCTCGTGATTGGCGCAGTTCTCTGCCGAGCGCCGATCAGTAGATCAGGAACAAGACGCCCTGAGCATGACCTGTAAGATTGAGCAGAAGCTGCCGCGCCGTGGAGAGTTCCGCGCCCTCCGCGAGCGGCGCGCCCTCGACGCCCCACTTGAACGCGTCGGTCGGGGAGCCGTCGCGCTCGGGGACGGTGAAGACGCTGTCGCTCAGCACGGTCGAGTAGAACCCGGCCGTCGTCTGGACGAGGACGTTGTTCTCGATCGTGGCATTGACCTTGAGCGCCGGCGAGTCCGGCGACACCGCGAAGGTGTACATGCCAACCTTTCCAGTGCTGCCATCACCATCGGGCTGGCCGAAGGTGTTCGAGGTGTGGCTGAAGACGAACGGCGTCGAGGCGTAGCCGCCGACCGGAACCTCGAAGACGACCCCCACGGGCTGATTCGTGATCTTATAGGGACTGAACCAAGACTTTGCGGTAAGCTTTGGGGCGGCGCCGCGGAACAGGATATGCTCGCCTTCATTCGGTAAGCACTGCACCCCAAGGCGCAGGTTGGTGTTCGCCGTGACGGCGGAATCGTCGACAAGAAGGACGGAGTCGGTTCCGGACACGGTCACCTCGCCCGCCGTGGCGGTTGTGCCGTCCGTGAACTCCAACCGCGAATACGGCGCGCAAAGCTTCAGCTGCTTGTTGTTTACATTGAGCCCGACGTTCGAGAAGCGCACGAGGATGTTGGAATAGGCGACCGGGCCGCCGGCATCTTGGGCGTGACGCATGATCTGCCAGTCATTGTTGAACGTAACCGCCATTTCCTCGAACTTGATCTGCGTGTCTGAGCAGACGTGCTTGGCGTCGCTCCACAGCACCGGAGACGTGGCGGTCAGACCGCTGGACGCCCGGTCTGCGCCGTGGAAGGTGATGTCGGACGCGCCATTCACGGCGTTCGGCACGAAAGCCTTCACCGAGTATTTCCCGTCGATCGTGACGACGGCGGGATTCTGCGTCGTGCAGTTGGCGAAGGACGCCGCCGTTTCCGCGCCGTTCGGATAACCCCGGCAAACGGCCTTGTCGCTGGCCCAATGCGCCGCATTGGTCCAGTTGCCGCTCCACTCGCCGTCGACGGCCCGCCAGGTGTAGGCGGCCGTGTCGACCGGATTGAGCGTGCCGTTCGATTCTGTCGTCTTGACGGTTCCGTTCCCAGTTCCGTCGGCGTTCGTGAGCTCGTTCGAGTAAACGACCTTCCACTCGACAGACTCGGCCCACGCCGGCAGCGTGTTGGTGCAGGCAAAAGACATCGTCTCCGAGTCCTTGGTAAAGGTTGCGACAACGACCGGCGCCGCGTCGCCCCACGCCACGAACACGGTCGTGATTCCGCCGCCCGCGACGGACAGTCCGCCCGAGAGGGACAGCGTGGTCGCATTGACTTCCGTCGCGACGGCCGCGAAGGTCGGCTGCGGAAGCGTCGTGAAGGAGGCCGTGTCCTCCGTGATGACCGTCCCCGCGTCGTCCTCGATCTCGACGGCGTAGTAGTAGGTCGTATTCGGCAAAAGGCCGTTGACGGCAACCATGACATCTCCGACCGCGACATTGTTTGTCGCGACGACGGTCGTCAGCGCCGCGGCCGTCGTTCCGTACTTCACGCGCACGGTGCAGGTCTTCGGGCTTCCAGACGCCCGACCGGCCGAAATGACCTCGCCCGAGACCGTCGCCCAGGCCGCGTCGGCCTCCAGCGCGATGTTCTCCAGGATCGGCAGGTCGTCTTCTTCCTCCACGGCCTGTGTGTTCTCGTTCACATAGAAGGAAATCATCTCGGAGGAATACGCTTCTTTGCCGGCCGCGTTGACCGCGAGCAGCTTGAGATAGACGGTGCGCTTGTCGGCCTTGAGGGGGAACGAGCCCGTTCCAAGTCCGATCGCGGCCGTCGCGATGACATTCGTGTGCGTGAGCGCAGTCTTCGCGTAGCCCCAGACGGCCCGGACTTCCGCGACGTCGTCGTGGCCGTATCCGGCCCAGGCGACGCGGAAGGCGACATCGCCCGTGAAAGCGGTATCGTTGCAAACGGCCGACTGCAGCGAGATGATCGGCTCGAGAATCGTCGTATAGTCGCCCTGCGAGGCGTAGCGGATGATCACGATGCCATCGCCACCGTCGCCGCCCTGGTAGAGGGCTTCGACATCGCCGCAACCACCACCGCCGCCGCCGCCGAGCCCGTCCACGCCAGCCGTCGCCGCCGAAGCTGTTCCGTTGGCGTCCTTGCGGCTGCCGGTTCCGCCACCGCCATTTCCACCCGCGCCAGGCGAACCGGATGCGCCAGAGTACTGCTCGCCGCCGCCGCCGCCGCCGCCCGCATAGTATACACCAACGCCGGTGATGTCGCACTCAAGACCCGCGCCGCCCGCGCCGGCGTTCTGGTTGTTGCCTTGGGTCGGCGCAGCACCACCAGTGCCGCTTGCGCCGCCACCGCCTCCCGCGAGAATATGGGTGTTACCCTTTCCTCCGGCATTGCCTTGGCCAAGGGTTCCCTCTCCCGCATTGGCATTATTGTGGGGGGATCCACCGCCGGAGCCGCCGTCACGTCCGACGCGATAATTACTGTTGTTGCTGTAGTTGCCGCCCGCGCCGCCGCCGATCGCCCGGACGACTTCGTCGACTCCATTCGAAATCGACGAGTCGCCGCCATTTGCTCCGAAAGCATTGACCGAATCGGATGCCGCACCGCCTTCGCCGACAGTAATCGTGTAGGAATTGCCGCCCGAGACGCCAAGCGCCGCGTTGTAGATATAGCCACCCGCGCCACCGCCGCCCCCGGCCTTGTAGCCGCCGGGGCCGCCGCCCGCGACCACGAGCGCGCGCACCGTCTCCACGTAGGAGGGCGGCGTGAAGGTGTAGACATTCGTGACGGCATTCTCGTCGTCCAATGCCACGCGGAAGTAGTGGATCCAGTCGTCGCCCACGCGCGTGACGTCACCGCCCGTACCGCCCACGCCGACGCCGCTCGTCGTGAAGGAGTCGCGCGTCTCGTAGGAAAGCGCCGCCATGTCGTTCGAAACCATCAGCGCGTAGGAATAGGCCGTCGCCGGCGCGAGCCCCTTGTCGAGGCCGGAGAAGGCGCCGACCGTCAGATTGGATGCAAACGCCGTCCAGATCGCGGGTTCGGCGGTGGCGGTCGGCCAGACCTTGGCGTAGAAGGTGCACTCCGTCGCCTCCGACGCGCCGAGAGAGGAGAGCGTGCCGCCGAACTGGACGTGGCTGGCGCCGAAGTCGGTGACGGTGAAGTTCACGACGGGACGCTCGATAATCTGGTTCGTGACGACCGTGCCCCTCGTCAGGAACGAGGCGTTGTCCACGGTGTCGAAGTCGGCCTTGACACGTGCGGCCGTCGTCCTGCCGTAGCGGAGACGCACCTCATCCATCTCCCCGACGAGTGGTCTGCACTGGCCACCGTCTGCGCCGCCGCCGATGTAAAGGTCAAGCCCGCCTTGAGTAACCAGCCCGGGTAGCAGGTTGGCTCCATTTGAGGTTTTCTCCACTCCATCATGATAGAGATAGTACTTGCCGGTTTCCCCCTCGGATGTGTAGACGATATCAATTTTTTTCCAGGAGCTTGTGGAAAAACCTTTGACACCTGTAATCTTCGCGTACCCCGGGTTGTCAGGAACTTTGTCAGGATCGCTTCCCGAAGTACCATTAGAGTAGATGCGCCACTGCTCGATGCTGTCATGGTGTTGCAACGCCCAGGCCTGATAGTTGTCCGTGTCCTTGCGACCAATGAAATAATTGTACCGCGCGGTCGTTTCGTGACGCGCCCAGAAGGACGCGGAGAAGTCCTGCCCAAGATCGTCAACGGCTTTTCTCTTGGCAGAACCGCTGACACCGAGGGGGACGGTGATGGCACCGATGCCCTTGGGATCGTTCGCCGTCGCAATCTTGCGGGCACGGCCGGGCTTGCCGGATGCATACGATGACGATTTGGACTTGGTTGAATAGAACGTGTCACCGGTCAGGGAGTTGGTCGTCGAGTCGTACACCTTTACGGAGCCGGTCTCCGTGCCGTAGTCTTCCCGGAAGTGCCAGACGCCAGCATAGTTGGTCCAGACATTGTCCGGATTGAGCGCCTTGCCAGTCTTGGACGAGCGGTACAACATGGCGAACTCGGTGTGGTTGGTCATGATCGGGAGGTTCACCCAGATAAGCGATTCGCCCGACGGATCCCACGTGTCGATGTCGTAGGCAAGTCCGTTGCCTTCCGCATCGACAAAGCCGACATCGACAAGTTTCAAGGCATCTGGGTCGGTGGGGGTCACGCTGGCGTTGTAGAAGTCGCCGTAGTCGAAGCCAGAGATGCCTGCTGTATTTGTTTCATTGGATTCCGAAAGCCGCACGAGGACGGGGAAGTTCGTGAGGACTTCCGTCCCGGTGTAGCCGTTTACGGTGAACTTCACGCCGCGCGCGAATTCGGCAACGTCCGAAACGGGACGCGGAATGCTCGGCTGTTGTGTTTCGCCGCCACCTTCGCCACCCGCCCATGCAAACGGCGCGATGACAAAAGCCGCAAGACCAAAGATGCTACAGATTTTCGTTTTCATGCAATACCCCCTTCAAGTTATGGAATATTATACCAAAATTTTGCGCGAAGATGGACAGCTTCAGAAAAATAGTTGGAGTGGGAGAGGAGAGGTTATAGCCGTGTAGAACATGTAGAACGTGTAGAAAATGCGGAGCCGCGGCGGATTCGCCGCGGCTCGAAAGTCCGTCTAAAGCGGACACTAATTTGGAGACAACCTGAACAACCGGGGGAACAACTTTTTCATAGGCGGGCGGACTGGTTGCGGCCGCCCGTCGTGGTTCCGTAAAAACCCGTATCCGACAGTTCTGACCATTTCGCAAACATTTCAAGGTAATGCTGCTTTATGAAATCTTGAACTAGTGGAACTTCTCGGGCTGCCAATGTCCCCTGCTCCATGAGTCGCGTCGATCCATCTGCATAAACAAAGAACTTCGCCGCCCCCTTCTCGCGCAAACGACTGTCACGGCTGGCATGGACATGCATCGCCTCAAGGATGCAATGAGATGTGAAATAGAGCCAGTGGCCAAATACTTTTTCTGCAAAATACTTCGGCATTTTAGGCAGCTGTTATGTAGCGACGATTGTCAAGGACGATGCGGATGGCGATGTCGGACTCTACATTGTCCATATTAGTCTCGCTTAGCGTTCCATCATTCATTATGTACGCCGCCTTACCAGAGCGAAGGTTGACTACACGGAAATTGTCACCGTCGCGCGTGACGGCATATCCGTTCAGCACCAAATCAGCGTTTTCGGCAATCTCGATCGCCCTGTCATCAGGCATGGAGCACCTCGACTTTCTTGATCCGCTTCAAAAAAGCGTCTGCGTCGTAATAGAGATTCTCGAGTATCTGGCGAATATCGATGTAATCCTCGACCTCGCCACTCCCATAGTCAGCATCGACCTCAAGGTATCCGTCATCCCATTTCTTCACACGGGCGTATCTCCTTAGGCGTGACGGCGTGGCGAAACGAATGACATCACCACCAAACGAGAAGAACGAATAGTTCTCCTTGTTCGTCAAGAAAGCCGTGTCGCCTGTCAATATTTCATCCATTCCGCGCCCATTATACCAAAATTTTGCGCGAAGATGGACAGCTTCAGAAAAATAGTTGGAGTTGGGAGAGGGGAGGTTATAGCCGTGTAGAACATGTAGAACGTGTAGAAAATGCGGAGCCGCGGCAGATTTGCCGCGGCTCTGCAACATAATTCAGCATCGAGAACAGAAAAATCTGCCGTTTATGTCATGATGGGCGTCCCACCTTTACATATTGGCCATGATCTCCGCGCAATAGACCCTCGAAGGAAAGATCTTCATCAATATCTGGCCAACGCAGACCATCCTCATCAACCTCAATGTTGCAAAGTTGATCCGGCGTCGCGCCTTCCAGTCGCCAATTCCCAGCAATGGGAAATGAAAGATCGGTTCCATCCGGCAATGCGACATGGATTTTATTGTCCGCAAAAAAAGCCTTTCTCTTAATCAAAGTATTCATGCCATTTGCTCCTTATCGTTTCGATGTTCTCTTCGGCAATTTCCTGTGCTTTTCGCAGTTCCTGCACTTTCATACCCTTAGATTCCAACAGCTGAACTTCATCGGCAACATCAAACTTCGCTTTACCCGAACCAGATCTAACGTGGACATGTATCGGCTCATGTTCATTCGAATAGAAGTAGAAAGTATATCCGTCTTTGCTTAAAGCACTTGGCATATCGATCCCCTTTACCCTTACCGCGTTCATTATAGCATATTTCATCGTGAATGTGATAGTGAAACGGAAAATCAAACCGCATCTTTTACTAAAGGGGACGGGTAGAAAATGCTGAGCCGCGGCAGATTTGCCGCGGCTCTGTGCGGGAGACTGGCGTAGAGCGCCAGTAAACGACGGTTCAATCGTCAGTAGATCAGGAACTGAACGTCATTTTTAGGTTCAGCCGTCGTGGTGTAGGGGCCGACGACAGCGGAGTATTTGACGACATGACCGTCGTTCTCACTGCGCAGGCGGAGGTAGTAGGCCGTCTCGGGCTGGAGGCCCGTCAGCGTGAAGGACCGGAAGCCTCGTTCCGTCACGCCCGTTTCGGTCGCCGTGTAGGCCGCGACCGTCTGGAAGTTCGCGTCCGTCGACGCCTCCAAGCGCAGGTCGGCGTAGTTCGCCCCATTGTTACCGGGCGTAAAGAGGTAGCCCCACGCCGTGATCGTCGTGACGCCGGGAACCGGAGGCGCACACCCCGCCGGCGGATTCGCCACATCCGCGAGGTTCGTGACGACCGAACAATTCGGCGCTCCGGGAACCTTCGTCCGGAACTCGACCGGATCGGTTTCGAAGGATGCCGGGACGTCGTTCGTGAGCGACGCGCGGACGAAGTAGGCCGTGTTGAACGTCAGCCCGGACGCAGTGCCGGTCAGCGTCCCGACATCCTCAAGCGTTCCGCTGGCCGGGAAAGTCAAGTAAGTTCCCTCCTCGAAGTCCTCATCGGCGCAGACCTGGAAGACGCCCGACACGTTCATCGCGCCCTCGCCGAGCCCCGTCACGTTCGCGGCGAAGGTCGCCGAGGTCTGGGTCGTATCCGTCACGGAGACGGTCGCCTCCGGTGCTGCGGGATTGACGAACGGAATCGTTTCAATCTCGGGCGAGAGGGCGCCCGCCACCGCGTTCGTCGCGAGGAGGCGGACATAGACCGTGCGGGTCTGGTCGGGCAGCGTGAACGTGCCCGTCCCGCGGCCGATCACGTCCGTCGCGGAAGACAGGGCGTTCGTGTGGTCGAGCTCTCCCTTCCGGGTTCCCCAGACCGCCAGGACGTCCGCGTAGTCGTAGCCGTCGCCGGCCCACGCAACGCGGTAGCCAATCGTCGTGAGGCCGTTCGCGGCGCGGTTCAGGCTTTCGAGCGCGACGGCCGGTTCGTTCATGCCTTGCCCGTTGCCCTGCACGGCGTAGCGGAAAATCACGATGCCGCTGCCGCCGTCGCCGCCCTTGTAGAGGCCGTTTTCGTTGCTGCCGCCGCCACCACCGCCGCCGGTTCCGGGCATGCCGGATTCGGCAACCTCCGTTCCCGCGTCGGCCGACTTCTGCCCGCCGCTGCCACCGCCGCCCTTGCCGCCCGCAGCTGCGCCTGCAATCGTGCTGGCCGATTGCGAAAACGTACCGCCGCCGCCGCCGCCGCCTGCATAGTAGACTTCTGCGCCGGAAATCGTGAAGGGCTTTCCGTCGCCGCCGACGCCGCCAGAATAGGTGCTGCTCATTCCTATGGATCCGCCTTCGGCATTGGCGCCGCCGCCGCCGCCGCCCCAAGTACCGTTGTTGGTTTTCCCGACGCCGCCGGCGTATCCCTGTCCGTTCACGCCGGTACCAACCGTCGTCTCCTTCGCCGCACCGCCGCCGCTGCCGCCGTTCTGGCCGGCGAACATCGCGACGGCCCCAGATGGATCGCCGTTTCCGCCCGCGCCGCCGCCGACGGTCGTGACGAGCACCGTTCCGTTCGCGGAGATGGACGAAGCGCCGCCGTTCCCGCCGAATTCGGTGTTTGATTCGGAAGCCAAGCCGCCTGCACCGACCTCAATGTCGTAGGTCGCACCGCCCGTCACGACGAATGCATCGTAGTGGAGCAGGCCGCCCGCGCCGCCGCCGCCGCCGCGACGGTAGCCGCCCGCGCCGCCGCCGGCCACAACGAGCGCCTCTACGCTCGTCGCGTAGGACGGAGGGACAAACTCGAACGTGGCCGTCCCGTCGCGCGCGATCTTGAAGGAATGGACGATGTCGTCGCCGACGCGCTTCATGTCGCCGCCGGAGCCGATTTCGCCCGCGCCGGACGTGGTGAACGTGCCGGACTTCACGTCGGATTCTTCAGTGAGGTCGTTCACCGCCTGGATTTTGAAGTCGTAATCCGTCTGCGGCAGGAGATCGACAAGGACCCCCGAGAAGGTGTCGTTCAAGGCAAGGCCGGTCGCAATCGTCGTCCACGCGGCCGGCTCCTCCGTTCCCGTCGGCCATGACTTGGCTCGGACGAAGCACGCAGTTGCCGAATCGCCGCCGAGTCCGTTGATTTGCCCAGAGAACTGCGCGTAGGCCGCGCCGTGGTCGGCAAGGTCGAGGGTCGCGAGTGGCTTCGCAACAACGGCGATCTCCGTGATGGCCGAAGCCGAAAGGAACGCCGCATCCGTTGCCTGGTCGTAGTCCGCCTTTACCCAATCGGCCGTTCCGGCCCCGCCGGTCGCGTTCGCATCGAATGGCACAAGGCGCACCTCGTCCATATCGCCCCAGAACGAACGTTCGCCGCCAGTCGGCTGGCTGCCGATGGAAAGCGTGTCGGAACCTTGCACCGGCGCCGCATTGTTTTTGTGGGTGCCGGACGCCACTCTATTAGCATTGGCAAAGACTTGATATCCTGTAGGCGTGTAAACCACATCCAGTTTCGTCCAAGTGTTCTGAACGAGCGGCAGGACCTCGCCAATTACTGTCACATTGCCGTCCGCCGTCTGGCTCGACCAGATGCGCATATTGGTGCTTTTGTCGGCCAGCTGCAGCTGCCAGGCCTTGGTGCCGGTCGCCGGCTTGCGGCCGATGAGTTCGCAATAGCGGATACCGGCATCGGCCTCCGTAACCTCGCCCACCGGGCGCATCCAGAACGAAACGACGAAGCTCGTCCCCAGCGTGTTGAGGGCGGCGATCGGGGCATCATCCTTTCGAATGGTGATGCCGAAGTTCTTCTTCTCGCGCTTGTTCGTGATCTGGCGAGCCCCGCCGATCCGACCGGGAACGGCGGACGAACGGCTGGAGGCATCGCCCGTCAGCGTGTTCGTCGTGGAATCGTAGATGGGCTGCACGCCGTCGCCGGTCTCGCCCAGATGCCAGACGCCGACATAGTTCTCGAACGCGTTGTCCCCGCAGACGGTCTTTCCGTTCGCCTGCCCCTTGTAGAACATCGCGAACTCGGTGCCGTGCATCATCGTCGGGAGCGTGACCCACACGAGGGACGTCGCGTTTAGCGTTGTGTCCCACGTGTCGATGTCGAAGGCGAGAGGCGTGCCGTCCGCCGCCTTGAAGCAGATGTCGGCGTTCGCCTTGGCCGGGAAGTTGATGTCCGAATACGAGAACCCGGGAATCGTTTCGCTGGAGATCCGCACGAGCACGGGGAAGTCCGTGAGCGCCGGACGACTGGCGTCGTAGCCTTCGACCGTGAGGACGACGCCGCGGGCGAAGCCGTCGGGCTTGTGGGCAAAGTTCTCGATGTCGATTGCGGCCCCGGCGAAGAGCGGCGCGAAGAGAAACGCGGCGAGTGCAAAACGAGCGAATTTTTTCATTGTGTTCCTTCTCCTTATCTGAATGGATTTCTCATGCGCATGCCAGTTCAAACCTATTCAAATCTGAATAATTCAGACTTGAATAGGTTTTTCACCTTCACTCGATCTTCAGGCGGTAGAAGCGGGCGGGGATGTTCTCCGTCGTGCCGGCGTCCTTGTCGTTGAGCGGGAACGTGGGCGGGTAGAGCTCGATGTAGTTCTCAGACGCCTCAAGCGCTTCGAGCGAATTGGCGTAGTAGAGACGCACATTGCCGTTGACCGTGCGCGATGCCTCGTTGCCGTGGATCAAGAGCTCGCCGTCGATGATGACATTGCCGGTCGTCGGATCGAACGAGATCGACGGGATCTTCAGCTCGACCGCGGCATTTGTCGTCACGTTCGCGTCGAGGACTTCGTTGTTGAGCAGGTAGCAAAGTTCAACAGCTTCCTTGCTTCCGGTGAAGTCCGCGATAGAAGTGGCGCCGCCCGCACTATTCGTGCTGATGTCGACAAGCCAGGTCTCGATGGCGGGAATGTCGTCGATTGCCTCGAGGACTTCCGCCTTGGCCTCCGAATCGTCGGGGAGCGGGATCGCCGGCGCAGCGGGCGAAGCCACCCACTGGGTCACATTCGTCACCTCGCCGCCATCGGTGTCGCCGAGGAATTCGAGCGCGATGAACCAGCGGCCAGTCTTGTCGCAGGCATGGATTTCCTTGCCCTTGTCATTGAACTCGCCTGTCGGGAACCACGTCCCCGAATCGACGCGGGCGTTCTGGATGCGCTTGCCGTTGAAGTCGCGGAGCTCAACGTAGATCTCTCCGTTCTTCAGTTTCGTCTCGCCGATCCAGTTGGCGGGCTGCGTCAGCTTAATCGTCCCACCCGCCGCAATCTCGACGCCAGCGCCAAGCTCGGCGAGCTTGACGAGTACCTGGCCGGCCTTTTCGCTCCAGATCGAGAGCCCGTTCAGGTCTACGGCCCTATCAAGCTTGTTCGTGAGGGTGATGAACTCGTCGGCAGGATCGTTCACCGCAGCGTTCAGGATCTCCGCGACGCGGATGCCGTAGCGCTGGTCGTTCGGGATGTCCATCTCGAGAGCGACTTCCTCGAGCGGGGACCATTCGTTGTCCTTGAACAGGCGGGCGCGGACCGTGGCGCCACTGTCCGGGATGGAGAACGGCTCGGTGTACTCGATGCCCGAATCGGCCGGGTCTGTTCCGTCGATCGTGTAGTAGAGCGTGCCATCTCCCTGCGCGTCGTTGTTCTGGAGGCTGACCTTGCCCTGATACGGCACTTCTCCGCCGTCGAAGTAGCGGCCGCCGTCCGCGTCCGTGACATACGGCGGCAGGACAGTCGGATACCACTCAGCTGTCTGGTACTGGGTCTTCATGCTGTCGACGCGGTTCGTGATGAACGACACCGACCTGGAGCAGGCGCTGAGCCAGGTGGAGCGGGTCTTGCTCTTGCCCCAGCGCGCGGCTTCGCAGACGATGGCGTCGTCGATCTCGGCCATGCGGCTCGTGTAGCGTTCGGTGGCCTTCTCGACGGTCATCGCGCCGCCCTCGCGCAGGCACTCCCGGTAGAACAGGTCGGCGTACTGGCGCTTGTAGACCGGGTTCTGCATCAGCAGGTAGTGCAGCTCGGCCGGCGTGAAGTACGGAATCGTGCGGAACTTCAGCTTGCCGAGACCGGACGGATCCGGGCTGCCAACGGCCGGGGCATTGAGATCGTCCGTGCCCCAGAACGTCGGATTGGTGGAGGCGCCGGTGTTGGTGCCCTGGCCCATCGACATCTCCGCGTCGTGCCGCAGGAAGACGAAGCCCTTCACGGCGCCGGCGTCGTCGCGGTTGCGAATCGCGTAGAAGTTGTTGGCGTGGCCCACGTCGATCGAGCTGAACGGCGAGGTCGGGCCGTCACGGTCCACGACGTAGTGCGACACGAGCATGTAGACCATCAGACTCTTGGCGTTGAGGAGGATCGGGTAGTCCGGATTGCGTGTGCCGTTGGGGTTGAGACCGAGGACCTTGTTGTAGTTATCCTCGTGGCCCTCGCCGAATCCTTCCTTGGTTGCAATCTCCCAGAGGTTGCTCCAGGCGTCCCACGTGCCCTCGTTGCACTCGATCGAGTAGGAGAGCTTGTTGTTCACGTAGGTGGACGCCGTCTTGATGAGGTCGTACTGCAGCGCATCGCCGCCGAGGTAGGCCTCGCCCCAGTGCTCGTCGCCACGCTCCTGCGTCTGGTAGAGACCCCAGTACTGGCCGTTGATGAACAGGTTGTAGTAGCGGCTGCGCGTGTAGGGCTGGCCGAGGTCGCGCTGCGAGTCGCGGGAGAACACCTCCGTGACGAAGGTTTCGTTCCCGCTGTTCTCGTTCGCCCAGGAGTTGTTCTGCGAAGTGCGGAGGTCGAGCTTGTCGTATTCGCCGATCTCCTCCTTCATCTTGCCCTCGCCGTTGGGCGAAAGCGGCTCGCCCGGGAACATCTTCTGGGCGAGGCTGCTCTCGCCGTATGAGCTGCGGAAGAAGAACCTGAGCGAATGCTTGGGCTTGCCCGTGTTGCGGCTGTTGCCGCCACGGAGGCGGAGGCCGGCGGGCTGCGCGAAGTCCGCGCCGACGCCGGTCGGATCGAACCCTTCAAGCATGATCTGGCGCTCAAACTTATCCCCTTCGCCGCGCGGGTTCACGTAGATGCCATCCGCACTGTTGAAGAGATTGGACGGATCGACGACGATCGAGAGCGTCGCGATCGAGTTCGTGAAGCCGCGCAGCAGGCGGTCGCTGTCGGCGCCGGTCACGACGCTCTGCTCCATGCCGTAGAGCATTTCCTGGCCGTTCACGGCGTTGTCGTTCGGGAACCCGATGGCTCCCTCGGGCGCGGTCGTCGAGCGGGCCTGCGCGAGAACATCGTCGAGGAAGATGTAGGTCGCCGACGTGTCGAACTGCAGGATCGTGTTCTCGACCGGGACGGCCGCACGGATGACGGTCGTCTTGTCGACGCGGATGGCGCCCGTGTAGAGGGTCGAGGCCGTCGTGGGCGACGTGCCGTCGAGCGTGTAGTAAATCTGCGCGGTCGGGTCGTCCGGGCAGGAGAGCACGAGGTCGAACGGCTCGGTCTTGTAGCCGTGCGGCTCGGAGAACGTCACCGCAGGCGTGAAGTCGCCGAAGCCCTCGGTCGCGTTGGCGGCGCCAGGTGTCGCCGTCTTCATGTAGACGAACGGGCCGTTGCCGGGAACGAGCCCCTCGCCGGACTGAACCGAGAGCGGGCCGTAGGAGACGCCCTTGATCTGCTTCTTCGTCGAGAAGTCGACCTGCTGGATAACCTTCTTGCTCGGATCGGCGAGCTGGAGGAATTCGCCCGAAGAGGAGAGCTTGAGGACGGCGAAGGCCTCGTCCGCCGCGTACTCGGACGGGTCGACATGGATCTTGTCGAGCCAGACGATCTTGTAGCCGTGGGCGGGGATGACGCACGAGCCAAGAATCGTCGCCTTGTCTTCCTTGCCCGGCTTCGCGTTGTCGGAGAGATGCCAGCCAGTGAGGTCGATATCCACCGAGGCGCCGTTGTAGAGCTCGATCCAGTCCATCTCGGCGATGCCCTTCTCGCTCGCGATGCCGCCCTTGTCCACGGACGGGTTCGACGCCATGATCTCGTTGATGGATATGAGTCCCGTGGGATCAACCACCGTCGGGAAGCTTTCAGACGGAAATACCGTGTTCTCGTTGAGCGTCAAGGTGACAGTGCTTTCATTGAGGACATAGCCCTCGGCGGCAGCGAAGGTTATGGTTACTTCGGTCCCCTCCGAAACAGTGTAGACACCATTTACGGCTTCAATCGGGGTGCCATTAGCTACTACGGAAACGAGCTGCACATTCTCAGGAGGCTCTGGGAAAGTCAACGTGACCTGAGGAATCACCTCTGCGATCGGCATGTCGGCGGTGGCGAGCGTCTTGTCCGCGTCCATGATGACATCGACCGTCGCATTGCCGACAAGGCGGTAGCCGACGGCTGGCGCGAACGTGACTGTTGCGGTAGCGTTGCTATAGACCGTGTAGGCGCTTTCGACAGGGACAACTTCGACACCGTTGGTCGTCACGGAGACGAGCGTCACGTTCGCCGGAAGATCGCCGAGCGTCAGGGTTGCGGTGGGGATGACTATGGGTTCCTCGGGATCTTTCTCCGACACTTCGCCAGTAAGCGCCGAAAGTCTATAACCCGAACCGGCAAACTTGGCACCGTTGAGCGTAAAGTCATCGGAGGCAAGCACAAGCCATCCCTCGTTGTTGTAGGTCAGCACTTCGTTGTCAACCGAGTATTGCACCTTAAGGAAGCCGCCTTCAGTTTTCAAATCCACAGTAACGCTGGTTTCTTCGTCAGCGACAGGCGTCGTCTCGCCCTCGAGGACGACCCAGATGTTTGTCGCGCCGTCTGGATCCTTCGCGCGACCACAGTAGACCATATCGTCGCCGCTCTTCGCAACCGCGAGACCCGCCTTGACGCCCGCGCCAGGGTCGGATAGCTCGGAGACAGCGGTCGAGACGTTGGGGAATGTCATCGTCGCATTGTAGGTGGCGTTCGTCGTCTCGGCATTGACCTTCGTATCCACCTCGAAGGTAAGTTTACTATCGCCAGCCGCGTTGACGACGAGCGCCTTCGTGGGCGACTCCGTGTCCAACGTCGCATTGGCGGTGCCAGACCACGTGCCTTGGTCAACGATGTTCGTGTCGGAGCCATCACTCGGCCACGAATCGTAGGCGATAATCCCCGCGTCAAACCAGTCATTGGTTACCGCGTGAGCATTAGAAACGATGCTGACGGCAAATGCCGACAGAACGACAGAAGTGAAGAGTCCCCTTTTCATAGTGTGGACAATTTTAGCACTTCACCTCTTGTGTTGTCAAGCGTCAAGAGGAAAAAAGAAGTTGCAGCGCGAACCGCTACTTGACGAGCTTATAACCGACGCCGCGGGCGTTGGCGATGAGCTCGCCGGCGCGACCGAGCTTCGCCTTGAGGCGCTTCGCTATGCAGCGGACGGCGTTGTCGTCGCCAACGTACCCTTCGCCGCGCAAGGCCGCGAAGATCTCGTCGAACGAAAAGCACCTGCCGCGTTCCGAGGCGAGCAGCCGCAGGAAAAACGACTCCGACTTCGTAAGCTCCTCGGAAACGCCGTCTCCAGAGGCCGTCATCGTCGCAAAGTCCACGGTTACGCCGCCTAGGGACAATTTGTCCCGCTTGTCCGAGGCGATGACACTTGCGCGGCGCAGCACGGCCGCGACACGGGCGAGCAGTTCTTCGGGAGACTTCGCCTTGTCGATGTAATCGTCCGCGCCGAGGCCGAGCGCACGCACCGCGCCGACGTCGGACGGCATGGCGGTGAAGAAGAGTATCGGAACGAGCGGATCGGACCTCCTGATTTCTGCACAAGCGATAATGCCGTTCATCTTCGGCATCATCACATCGAGAAGGATAGCGTCGGGGCGACTTTCCCTGAACTTCGCAAGCGCCTCTTCGCCGTCCCGCGCGGTCCTAACCGCATATCCCTCGCCCTCAAAAAGCGCACGAAAGCCCCTGCGGGCCGATGGTTCGTCTTCGGCGATGAGGATTTCAGCACGCGGCACCAAGTCGTTATCCTTTCCTTATGAGAACGCCGTCTTCGAGCGTGAGCGTGCGGTCGCAGACTGCCGCCGCCGCAGGCGAGTGGGTCACCATCACGAGCGAGGTCTTGCCATCGCCGGAAAGCTCGGAGAGCATGCGGAGGATGTCGGCCCCCGTCATCGCATCGAGGTTGCCGGTCGGCTCGTCGGCGAGAACGAGCGCGGGGTCGGTGACAAGCGCACGGGCAAGCGCGACGCGCTGGCGCTCGCCGCCAGAAAGCTCTGCGGGGAGGTGGTCGAGCCGCTTGCCAAGACCGACTTTCTCGAGGAGATCGCGCGCCCGCGCTTCGCTCGCGGCCCGCGTCGCAAGTGCCGCGGCGCGGCGGGCCATCGTCGGGAGAAGCACGTTTTCAAGGACCGTCAGCTCGGGCATCAGGTGGTACGACTGGAAAACGAAACCGAAGTTCTTCGGGCGCGAGACCGTTCCAGAGGTCGGCTTCAGGAGCCCGCCGAGAATGTTTAGCAGCGTCGACTTGCCCGCGCCAGAGCGGCCGACGATCGCGACCTTCTCGCCCTCGCGGACGGAAAAGCTCACGCCCTTCAGGACCTCGATGGGCTTCTGCCCAGGGATCTTGAATCTCTTCGTCACATCTAGCGTACTCAGTACTACCATTTCAACTTTAAACCTTTGTTGCCATCAATCCACACTGTTTTTAGCCACAAAGAACAGGAGAAGCAGGAGGTGTTGTCGCTCCTGTCCTTTGTGGCTCAAACTACTCTAACGCCTTAACGGGATCCTTGGTCGAGGCGATGAGAGCGGGGATGAACGACGCAAGAAGCCCGAACGCGTAGACGAATGCGACAGTCCAGACAATATCTGAGAATATCACGCGATGTGGTATCTCAGCGAGTCCGTAGACCGACTCGGGGAAGACGGGAACGCCTATCGAGCCAAGCCACTCGACGATGCGCTGGAGATTCGAGAGGACGGCCCAGCTCGCAAGAAGCCCAAGGACGATCCCCGCCGTGCACTGGACGAGGCCGTGGGTCATAAACACGCCCATTATCTCACGGCGCGAGAAGCCGAGCGCCTTCAAAAGCCCGATCTCCGGCGTCTTCTGGACGGTGAGGACGAGAAGCGTGTTCATCACGCAGAAGAGCGCGACGAGGGAAATGAGGAGAAGAAGCACCGCCGTCATGTTCTTCTCGACGGCGAGCGCGGCAAATAGTTCGCGGTCCGCCTCGCGCCAGGTAAGGGCACGGACAGGAGTGTGGGATTGGAGGAGTGGGGGAGCGGAGGAGTTGGCAGTTTCCACGACAGTTTCTACGAGGGCGTGGAACTTCGCGGGGTCGGTCGGGCAGTCTGTCTTGACGTGTATCGCGAAGACGCCCTTCTCGAGCCCCATCAGGTCGCGCACGTTCGAGAGAGACGCGACGGCATAGCCGGAGTCATAGTCGTACTGGCCGCACGAGAATATTCCGACGACCTTCCACTTTATCGGGAGGAACACTTCGTCCTGCGCGGCGAGCGTCTTCGGGGAGTAGACGGTAACCTCGTCGCCGACCCAGCAGCCGAGCTGGCGCGCCGCGTGGACGCCGAGTACGATTGAGTCGCCTTCGAGGTCGAAAGTTCCTGCGCGCGGGGCGCCGATCTTGTAGGCCGCCGTAAAGTCTCCCGCGTCCACGCCGAGAAGGACCGGCGCGAGGACGCGATTGCGGTACGAAAGGAGAACGCGCGTGTCAACCTCGGGCGTTACGCATGTGACGCCAGGAAGCGCGCGGACTGCCGCCGCGATGTTGTCCTCGTTCGCAACGACGTTGCCCCGCACCGGGAGAATGGAGATGTGGGGCTTGAAGCTTAGGATCTTCTTTTCCCACTCGTCGCCAAAGCCGGTCATCACGCTTCTCACGATGATGACGGCGGCGACGCCGAGCATTACGCCGAGAATCGAGACGCACGTAATGACTGACGCGACCGAGCGTTTCGGCTTAAGGTACTTAGAGGCCAGGAAAACAGAGAAGCTCACAACTAACCCCTGACTCCTGACCCCTAACTACTGACTCCTAAATCAGATGTCGACCGTAACGGCGACGTCTTTCGACTTGTCAATCGCCTGTGCGGCGTCATCGCCGCCTTCGGCCGCTTCATCCTGGCCTGCCTTGACCGACGTCGTCGGGAGGTAGCGGTAGTAGACCATCAGCTGAAGCGCCGCAAGGCACGTGTCCATGTAGGGGCGCGTGGAGTGCGCGTCCTTGTTCTCGAAGTAGCCCTGCTTGTGCTCCTTGCCCGTGTAGTCCTGCACCTTCTCGGGCAAGTCGATGATGGACGCAGGATAGAGCTTCTTCATCGCGAGGTTCCACTGCTGCCAAGTCACTTCGTCGTTCTTTAGAGCACCCGCCTTCATGCCCGCCTGGTACTTGCACTGCGTCGCATAGTAGCAGTAGTACTGCGGACTGCCACCGGGCTTCTTGCCCGAAAGTCCGTCGGGGTCGAAGGACGGCTTCCAGTCGCGCATGACCTCGAGCGCGTTCTGCGCCTCGGGCTCGGAGCCGCGACCGAGAAGCTGCATCGCCAAGGTGCCGACGCCGGCGAGCCCGGTTGCACCGCCGTTGTTGCCGTTCGTCGGCGTGTAGGTGAAGCCGCCGGACTTCGAGTAGCTGCGCCTCTTAAGGCAGTTGATCGCCTTGTTGATCGCCGTCTGGAGGCCTTCGGGGTGGAGACCAGCCATCTTGCCGGCCTTGAGCGCCTGAATCGCCCATCCAGCGAAGGAGAGGTCGTCTCGTGTCGAGTTCTTGTTCAGCTTGTAGTCCCAGCCACCCGTCGAGGACTGGTTCTCGACGATGCGGTAGAGGCACTGGTGCGCCGCTTCCTTGCAGTTCGGGTTCTTCGTCATGCCATACGCCTCGCAGAGCGCGTAGGTGCCGATGAGGAAGCTGTACTCGTTGCCATCGGTGGGGCTGAAGTGTGGCACGTTGTCGGCGCCAGTTTGGATGTGGCTGATCAGGTAGTCAATCGCCATCTGCACCGTCGGGCCGAAATCGCGCTTGTAGGGCGAGGGCGAACCTGGATACTCGCCATGCGCAAGGTAGGTGAGAACCGCGAGGGCGGTGTTCGCAATGGTGTTGTTGCCGTTGCCCCAGCTGCCGTCGGTGTTCTGGTGGGCCTTGAGCCACCAGAGGACCTTCATGACGCAGGCTTCTGTGTTGGCGTCGCCATAGCCGGCGCCGCCGCGTGTAGCAGCGCCAATTGAACCGGGGGTGCGAGAGCCGGTCATCGACTTCATCGTGACGGGAGACTTGACGATTGCGACTGAATCCATCGGGGCGGGCTTCACGGAAACCTGCGAAGACGGCGGCGAAGGAACGGGCGTCACGTTCGAGACGGGGTTGGGGTTGGGTGTGTCGACGGTAATCTCGACTTCCTCCATCGGCGGGGGCTCGATGTCGTCGGGCGGGATTTCCTCCTCTTCCTTCAGCTCCTCTGGCTCGTCCTCGATCTGGGCGATGTCGGCGATGATGACGTCCTTCTTCTGGCCCGAGATCATCGTCACGACGCAGAGGACGACGCCGAACACAATAGGCACGACGATTGCCGTGAGGGGTGCGGCAAGGCGCTGGAGCTCTATTCTCGCAATCTTGTATTCGCGGGTGTCATGGGGCTTGCTGAGCCCCTTGAACATTTCGCCGAGACGCTTGAAGAAGCCCTTTTCCTCGTATTTCTTCGCAATCTCGTCGAGGTCAATGGCAATTTCTTCTTCGACTATTTCTTCCGTCATTTCGTCGCTCATTTTTTCGTTCCCCCTAAAGACCAGGTAATTACAGCGTAAACACGCTCACGCTGAAAAGCTCGTTGTGGTAGCAGATGTCCAATACGTCGACCAGCGCCTTGTGCGGGCTGTCTTCGGCACACTTCACGATGATCGGCGTCGTCTTCTTGACCTTCGCGATCTCGCGGAGCGCCGCGTCGAGCTCGGTGCGCTTGACCTCGCGCTTGTTGTAGAGGATGACGCCCTGCGGGCTGCCGTCGTAGCGACGGCCGATCTCGATGTTGACAGTGATGTCGTCCTTCTCGGTGGCCTGACCCGTCGCCGGGGCGGGGCGGTTGCAGTTAAGCTTGGAGAATATGTCCTCCTGCTTGATCGTGACAACGAAGAAGATGATGAGCTCGAACACGACGTCGATCATCGGCGTCATGTCAAGCTGCGGGTTTTCCTGCGGTTTTCTCGCCATTTCGGTACCTCCGCTACTTCTTGATCTTCTTCAACCGCTTGCGCGCGTTGGTCTTGTCCTCCTGGACGGCGACGAACGAAATCTTCCAGACGCCCGCCTCGGTGCAAGCGTTCATGACCTGTGCGACCGCCTTGTGGGGAACGGCGAAGTCCGCACGAACCATCACCGGGAAGTCCTTGTACTTCTTGAGGCGCTGCGCGACACGGTTCTTTATCTCCGCCGGAGTTATCTCGATATCGCCCATGGAGATCCTCGGCTTGCCCTTCTTCGGGCCATTCTGATGAAGGCCGATGTCGATCTGCATGTGCGTAGGCGGCAGCTCCTCCGGCGTCAGCACGATGCCGTGCTTGCCGTCCTCCAGCTCGATCGACTCGTCCTTCTTCTGCGCCTCGACGAGCGTGACGACGAAGAAGATGATGAGT
>CADCGZ010000015.1 GCA_902801025.1 uncultured bacterium
AAGCCATGCATTGGCGAGGCTTCCGACCTCTGCCGCGGCTGCATGGCGCGGCGTATCGAGTCGATTGGCGAAGAACCGCTGTGGAACGCGCGCGGAGATTCGCCGCACTGGAGAAAGAGATGAAGATCGCAGTTGGGCTTTCGGGCGGAGTTGATTCCGCAGTGGCCGCGCTTCTACTGAAGCGCGAGGGGCACGATGTCACCGGCATCACGATGAAGCTCTGGCGCGAAGGCCGCTACATGGGCGGCGAAAGAGACGCCTGCTTCGGCCCGGGCGAAGCCGAGGACATCGCGGCGGCGGAAGCGTTTGCCGCGAAGCTCGGCATCGACTACCGTGTCTTCGACTGCTCGGAGGAATACGAGAAAATCGTCCTCGACTACTTCCGCCGCGAGGGCGAACGCCGAATCCTTGCATCGTCTGCAACCGCAACATGAAGTTTGGAATGCTGCCAAAGCTTGCGGAGAAGGAGATCGGCTTCGACAAGTTCGCGACTGGCCACTACGCGAGGATCGTCGAACGCAGCGGCCGTCTCGCAATCGCCCGCGCCGCAGACGAGGGGAAGGACCAGAGCTATTTCCTCTGGGGGCTTTCGCAGGAGCAGATCGCGCGGGCGATGTTTCCGCTCGGCGCGCTCTCCAAGGGCGAAGTGCGCGACATCGCGCGTGAGGCGGGGCTTCCGATGGCGGACAAGGCAGACTCGCAGGACTTCTACTCAGGCGACAGCAACGAGCTTCTCGACACCGAGGATAAACCTGGCGACATCGTTACTACAGATGGCAAGAAGCTTGGTCGGCATCGCGGCTACTGGCACTACACCGTGGGCCAGCGACAGGGACTCGGCATCGGCGGAGGAACGCCCTTCTATGTCGTGCGTGTCGACGCATGCAGGAACGAGGTTGTAGTCGGACGGCGCGAGGATGCCGTGGCAAGTTCGCTCGTCGTCCGCGACCTCAACTGGCAGGGAATCGCTGAAACGGACGAGCCGGTGACTGGCTTCGTAAAGATCCGCTCGACCGGCAGGCCAATCGGCCCTGTCACTCTCGAGAACGGCGTCCTAAGCGCATCGTGCGACCTCTTCGGCGTCGCACCCGGGCAGTCCGCCGTCCTCTACGGAGAAGACGGCACCATCCTCTGCGGCGGCATAATCGAGAAATAGCTGCAAGCCGTCAACTTGCGGACGCAACAAAGGTGCAGCGCTTGCCGGCGTTGTCGCGGACAATGGCCTGCCACGCAGGATTCGGCGGAGCGTCCGCAGGAAGCGGCTTCGGAGAGAAGTAGTCGTACTGGACAAGCGAAAGCTCGGCGCGGTCGGGATATTCGCGCAACAGGCAATATCCGATGTCACCCCAATGCCCCGTCGAAGGAAGGCCGGCAGTCTGCCCGACAAGCCCTGCGCCCCAGTGCCTCAGCGAACGGGTGACATACCACCGGTGGTTGTGGCCGTGGATGTAGCCGCAGCAGTTCGTCGGCGCTTCCGTGGTCCCCATGATCAGCTCGCCGAACTTCCGCGCCGAGCTGGACGTGTTGCCCTTCCCTGGTTCGCCAAGCTCACCTGCCGGATGGTGCGCCATGACAAGCAGCGGGCGTTTCGACGCGGCGCACTCGGCCTTCAGCCATTCGCACTGGGCGTCGTCAAGCGCTCCAGACGTAATCCACTTGTCTGTCTCCTCCGGCTGGCCGAGGGTATCGGCCATTATGTAGTCGAAATACACGCCGTGAACTTTGCTGACGATGCGCCCTGGAACAGGCGAACGGTCGGCGTACTCCGGCCAGAGCTCGAGGAAGTTCTCGCGGCGGTCGTGGTTTCCCATGCCGATCGTAACCTCGATGCCGGCGTCGAGAACTGGCTGAAGGAGACGGCGCGAAAGCTCGTAGTCTTCCTTGCGCCCCCAAAGATACGCAAGGTCCCCGGGAATCAGCATCTTTGCCGGCAGCGGATCGAGCGCAAGGACGCGGGCAATGCACTCCACGAACTTCTCGCCCTGGTACTTGGGAGAATTCCAGTTCCCCACATGGCAGTCCGACAAAATCGCAATCAACGTCTCGTCCTTTCGCAACGATCCGAAAGTCGGAATCGTAGAACAGCCGCCTGCACCTAAGAGCGTGACAGACGCCGCCGCACACCCCTTCAGAAACTCTCTTCTGCTCGTATCCATGTCTTGCACCTCTTTAAGTATTCGCGTCAAGCTGGTAGTAGATTCTCTGGATATCAAGAGGGAAAAGCCCAGGCACCTTGCCGCGCAGCTCGAGCTCAAGCGACGCAGGGCAGCAAGTGAACTTTACAGGGATGCCGAGGGCGCTCGCTATCGCATCTGCATACGGCATTGACGAAAGAACGGTCTCCGCAGTCGTCTGGGGCCCGAGGTTCGTGTTGTTGACTATCCCAGTGAAAGGCAGGCGGCACGCCTCCTCTATCTCGCGCAGAACATCAAGAGTGTCGTCAGGCGTAGACGTCAGCGGGCGGGACGCGTTTATGACGGCGAGCATGTCGTAGTCGTTCTCGGCGCGGATATCGTCGACATACCGTCCGAGCGCAAGCGCCCCACGGTCATCGCCGCCGACATCGACGACGACGCTTGCGCTGCGGTCGGCGAAAAGAGCATATGCCTCCTTCGGCATCGCGGGAAAGTCGACGTTCGAGTTCGCGTAGTCGCTGACAACAAGTTCAATCCCCTCGGCCGCAAGATCGGCAGCCGAGTCCTTCGTGCGGAAGTAGGGATTAACTATGTCGAGGTCTGCAACGGCGACGCGCGGCACGGTGCGCTTCAGAATACGCGCAAAGTTGAGCGCAACATTTGTCTTGCCGCTGCCGTAGTGTCCCGCGAACAATGTGACGCGCTTTGCCATGCCGGCGTCCGTCACTTCTTCGGATTCGCAGAGCACGCGTGCGGGCAGGACGAGCAGCCATGCGCACACGAGCCGGGCATCGAGACGTCCTCGCCCGTCCAGCAGTACGTGCAGAGCCGGTCGCGCGGAAGCCCGATTGCGGCGACGAGATCGTCTACAGTCTGGAACGCAAGAGAGGTAAGGTTCAGCTTTTCGCGGATGAACTCGACCATGCCCTTGTAGGGCTCGCCGTTCGGATCGACGTACTTCGCTATGTCGGCGTTCTCCCCCTCGTGCCCGCGAACGTAGCGGCGAGTGATAAGGTCGTACTCGTTCTTCGAGCGCGAAAAGTTGATGAAGCGGCAGGGGTAGAGGAGCGGCGGGCACGCGATGCGGACGTTCACTTCCTTGCACCCCTCCTTGTAGAGACGGTCGGCCTGCTTGCCAAGCTGCGTTCCGCGCACGATCGAGTCGTCGCAGAAGACGAGCCGGCGGTCCTTGATGAGCCCCGGTATCGTGATGAGCTTCATCGACGCCACCTTCTCGCGCTGGCGCTGGTCCTGCGGCATGAACGACCTCGCCCAAGTAGGCGTGTACTTCACGAACGGACGGGCGAACTTGATGCTCGCCTCATGCGCGTAGCCAAGCGCGTGGGAAGTGCCGGAGTCGGGAATCCCGCACGCGGCGTCGACCTCGGTCGGATAGCGCTTCGCGAGCGCCGAGCCGCAGCGATAGCGCGCCATCTCGACGTTGCGCCCCTCGTAGGACGAGGCGGGGAATCCATAGTAGACCCAGAGAAACGAGCAGATCGCCATCTTCTCGCCGGGCTCTATGACAGTCGTCATGCCCTCGGGCGTCATCTCCACCATCTCGCCGGGGCCGAGGTCGCGTACGTATTCGTAGCCGAGGTTCGGCAGTGCGCAGCTTTCCTGAAGCGCGATGTATCCTGTCTCCTTGCGGCCAATCACGACTGGCGTGCGGCCGTAGCGGTCGCGAGCGGCGTAGAGCTTGCCGTCGTCGGAAAGGAGCAGGAGCGTGCAGCTGCCTTTCACCTTGTCCTGCACATAGCGAACGCCCTCGACAAGAGAAGACTGCGTCGCGATGAGCGCGGAGACGACTTCCGTCGGGCCGACCATTCCGCTCGTCGTGGAATACTGAAGCTGGGCGTTGTGCTCGAACAGCTCCTTCTTCAGCTCGTCGATGTTCGTTATGAGGCCGACGGTCACAATCGCGAAAGCGCCGAGCTTTGAGTGCATTACGAGCGGCTGCGGGTCGGTATCGGAGATGACGCCGATGCCGACGTTGCCCGCAAAGTGCGTGACGTCATGCTCAAACTTCGAGCGGAACGGCGCGTTCTGGATATTGTGTATCGACCGCTGGAATCCGCAGGGCCCCAGGACGGCCATGCCGCCACGATGGGTGCCGAGGTGTGAATGGTAATCCGTGCCGAAGAAGAGGTCGCTTACCGCATCCTCCTTCGAAACGACGCCGCAAAGTCCGCCCATTTAAGTGTTCCTTTCTCCGCTTCAGTTAGCCGGGGTCGGAGCCGCCTCTGCAACTGGTGCCTCTGTAGCAGGCGCCGGAGCGGGATTCTCGGCACTCGCCTTGCATTCCTTCGTGCACGGACAGCAGAACCAGAGCGCTACGCCGATTATCGCGAGGACGACGACAAGCCAGCAGACGACGCGGCAGATGCGGCACGGAGCGCAGATCGTGAACGCCCTCGCGCGCTTCATCGAGAAGCGCATCGGGCGGTTGATCGCCCAGCCGCACGCGTTGAGGATCGCGCCGATGTCGCGCTTCCTCAGCTTGAACCACGTGAGGATCACGCTCGGGAGCGACACGACGAGGATGAGCGCGACGATGGAAATCGCGATCTGAAGCGCGGTCATGTTGGAGATCGCGGCCATGAGCGCCGCAGCAGCCGAACCGACCATCGCAACGCCGATGCCGATGGCGGCGACAGAGCTCGCCATCGCGGCGCCTCCCGCCTGCGCGTTCTGCGTCCCGGCCTCGACGTTCTTCTGCGCCGCGGCCTGCTTGTCCCCGAGGAACTTCTTCACCGCCGCGGCGATTCCCTCGCCGAGCTTGCGCCAAGGAGCCCAAAAGGCTTCGGCGAGCGACACCTGCGCCTCGACGACCTTGGTGATCACCGCATCCCAGTCCTTGCCGTCGCGGTCGTAGAAGACACCGTTCCTGCCGACGTAGAGCTGTGCGACAGCGCCAGCCGTAACGACGGCGCAGATCTGGCGCGTCGCGCCCTCGGAAGGACGCGAGAGCTTGAGGTAGATGACGCAGCAGTTCGACTTCTCGACGAGCGCCGAGTGAGCGGCCTCGCTCTCGACGTGGAAGCAGAGGTTCATCTCCTTCGCGTCGATGCGGAGCGTACCCGTCTGGAACACGGCGAGCTCCTTGAGGTCGTAGAGGCGGCGCATGTTGACGTAGTTCTCGAGGAACTCGACGAGGTGGAGCCTGTAGCGCAGGACGCGCTCCTCGTCGTCCAGCTCGCCCTTCTTCCCGGCGTTCATGACGGGCTTCGCGGCGACCCATGCGCGGTAGGCCGCGAACGCGCCCTTAACCTTCTTCCACTCCATGCGCGTGAGGGAGTCCTTCTCTCCGAGCACGGGCTTTACGCACTTCTCGGCGAACGCGAGAATCGCCTCAAGGTGCTTCGGATTGAGATGGTCCTTGAGCGGGAGCACCTTGTCCGCCTCTTCGGTGACGAGGGGCATGTCCTCGGGCGGGAGGAAGAACGCGTCGACGACAGGCTCAACGGCAGCGAGCGCCGCGTTCGCGTCGGCCGTAGCATCGCCCGCAACGGCGACTTCGGGCGTCTTGCCCTGCGCCTCCCAGTCGGCGAGCGCCTTCTTGTCGGCATCCGAAGGAGCAAGCGCGGCGAGATCGGCCTGTTTCGCCGTGACGTCCGCGAGCGCCTTCTCCTCTGCCTCGCCGGCGGTGAAGAGGGAGTCGAAGTCGACGTTCTTCGCCTTGAGGAAATCTATCGCCGCGAGGACCTCGGGCGTGCGGATGCGTCCGTCGTGGTCGGTGTCCATCAGCTCGAGCATGCGAAGGTCGAAGCGGACGCCAGTAGTCGGCATCGAAAGCGCGATCCACTGCTTGCGGTCGAGTTCCGCGAGAGCGGCGACATCGGCGCCGCACTTAAGCGAAACCTGTTGCATTCTTCCGGCCCTGAACCATTTCCAGCTGTAGCTCATTTTAATTCTCCTTGGATTATGACTTTAAAGGCTTTGGTTAATATTTTATCATAAAAACGCCCCACCGTCAGAATAGTCACTGCTATTTAATGATCACTTTGCCGAAGGCGTTCGCCTTAAACGCGTCGTTCCACATCCCTGCGTTCGCGAAGCGGATCGGGCGGCGCGGCATGTTCCCAGGCTGCTCGTCCTTAAGCGGAGCGGAAACGCGCAGGTAGAGGTCGTATGAACCGGGCTTTAGATCCTTCGGCACGGTGAAGGCAGCCATCATGCGACGCTTCTCCGCGCCCGCGAGCGAGGAAATGTCGCACTTCGACGTATCCACTGGGGCCGCGACCGCCTCGTCGCCGGAGACGAACAGGATTTCAGCCTTAGACGGCAAGAGGAGCCGCCCGAATCCGGTGTTCTCGACCTCTAACGCGATCATGGACTTCTTGCCGGACGACAGCTTCTTCGGCAGACGCGCGTCGCGCACCACGAAGCGGTAGCCCATGTGGTCGTACATGAACTTGTGGAGGTCGATTCCGTCGTATTCGTGGAGATCGGGCATTCCTTCGAAGCGGTATACGTCTGAACTAAAAGTCTTCTTCGCGATAAACGCGCACAGCGAATGCTTCCTGTCGCCGATGTTGCGAAGATAGTTGAGGTGCTCCTGGTACCAGTCCTTGACAATGTTCCACTTTTCGATGTCGAGCAAATCACCGCTCTTCTCGCGGTTCTTTTCGAGCCAATCCATGCTCACGTAGGCGAGCTCGCCGCCGTACGGGTTGTCGCGGCATATCGAATCGAGGAGCTGGCAGCCGAGCTCGCGCTTCCATTTGCCAGACCAAGTGCCGTAGTCCCACCACGTTCCGAGGTAGCCGTCGTTGTACATGCCGAAGCGCTTGAGGTCCTTGTCGAGAAACGGCAGCATAGCGAGCGTGCCCACGGTGTTTGTTTCCGCGTAGGCGTCGATGTAGAAAGCCGTGCGCACAAGAATGGAGATTCGGTCCCCGAGGTTCTCACAGTACGTCTTGAGGATGCGGTTCATGTACTCCTTCTTGCAGTAGTCCGACGAGTGCATCTCCGCCCACGGCCCCGCAATGCCGGCCTCGACGCCGACAATCACGTCGTCATATTCGGACATTATCTTCGATAGGTCGCGGACATGCCCAAGGACGATGTCGAAGTCGCTCGGCTCGCATCCACACCTGTCGCTCCACGTGTAGCCAAGACGGATGATAAGGGAGCCGCCATTCTGCCGCGACTCCTCAAGGAACCTGCGAACGTCAGCCTTCATCGCATCCGTAAGCGGGATATCGGCCTTTCCGACGAAATTTGTCGGAACTTTGTTCTTGCCCTGGACGCGACCGCCAGAGAACTTGCTGAGCTCCCAAAGCGACGAATTATAGGACTTAACGCCCTTCCATTTCGGCAGGCCCTCTGGCTTGAAAACAGTCCAGCCGCCCGCAGCGTATCCACGAGCGGGGCCATTGAAGGTGTTTGTGCCATCAACATACTGAATGTCCGGCTTGAAGTAGTCCTTCGGGTTGGGCGCCGCGTCGGCCTGGGATTGGCAGCCGAACTGCACCGCGCAGACCGCCGCCGCAACTGCGGCAAACGCCGCTGTTCTCTTGATGTACATGGTGTTCATGTTCATTTTTCCTTTCAGATTATTGTCCCTTCCGCTCAAGCGTCATGACGTCTATCGCCGGAAGCGGCTCGAAGTCGTTGAAAAGGCAGACTTCGTTGAGCCCAGGTTTGAGCGTCACGCAAAACTCGGCGCCGACACCATCTTTCGGGGTCCCCTGGGCTACAGTTCCGCTGACCCTTGCGAACACGGCCCCTCCTTCGCCTATCGTCCGCACCGTCATGGCGTATTTCCCGCCCTTTTCGCTCCAGACGCGTTCCCAGACAATGGTGTTTCCCTTGCGCCCGCCCGCACCTGTAACGACCATCCCGCCGCTCGCCTTGTCGTTCTTCTCGTAGAACGCGGTCTTGGCGTGCTTCGCATCGTGCAGCTCCTGGTATGTCGGCAGGAAGGCCGTCTCGGCCTCGTAGAGCGAGACCTCTCTCCGGCCAGAGGAGTCAAGCCTGTATATTCGCACAGCATGCGGCGGAACCGTCATCGGCTCTACGCCAGGATCCGAAATGTCGCAGCCCGCAATCATGTCCCTGACCTTCACATGTCCCTTGTCGAGTCCGAGGAGATGGCCACATCCCCTGAACGTCATTCCCTTTGGTTCGTCCGAAAGGTTCAGAAACGCCAGCGCCACAGACGCCTTCGTCCAGCCGTCGTCAGGAGGAGTCAGTTCCCTCAAAAGGACATAAGTATCCCCGTCCTTCTTGACGACGTACGCCTGCGGCGCGGCGGTGTCCTGGTCGAGCGCGATGAGGTCTTTGTTTTTGAGGAGCGCAAGCGTCTTGGGCTTCGACTTGAGCTTTTCGAGGTCGCAGCCGATCAAGAGCGGCGAGCTCATCATGCACCACACGGCGAAGTGCGTCTGGTCTTCCTCGTCGGAAAACCCTCGTCCGACCTCAAGCATGTCCATGTCGTTGTAGGCGCCAGGCGCCGCGTAGGCGGAAAGATAAAGCGACTCCTTGATGATCGCCTTGACGCGTCCCCATGTCGGGTTGATGTCGGCGCTGATGCGCCAGGAGCTGCCGATCTCTCGAACCCATGTGCCGGGATAGTTCCAGCGGCATACGTTGATCCTGACGCCGGGCTTCACCGAGTCAATCGCCTTTCGGATCTTCGTGTACTGCTCGCGCTCGTTGAGCGAAAGCTTTCCCTTGTTCTGCCAACGATCGCCGCCGCAGAAGTCGATCTTTATGAAGTCAAAGCCGAGTTCGTCGAAGAAATACTCCGCGTCCTGCCTTTCGTGTTTATAGAGACCAACTCCCTCGCCAAGCACATCCTTGTCCCAGAAGCATCCGCACGTGTCCGCTCCTGCGTCGGAATAGATGCCCGCCTTGAGACCGAGCCCGTGGACGTGGTCGACGACGTCTTTGAGCCCGTTCGGGAAGCGCTCTGGGTGCGTCTTGAGCTTACCGTTCTCGTCGCGCCCGCCAAAATAGCCGTCGTCGATGTTGACATACTTGTAGCCGCACTTGTCGAGGCCAAGTTCAACGAGAAGATCTGCCTGCTTCATGATGAGCTTGTCCGAGATGTTGACGCGGTAGGCGTTCCAGCTCGACCAGCCCATCGTCGGCGTCTCGGGATTCTTCGCTTCGCACGGCTCGGCGTTCAGCACCTTGTCGGCAGCCGCCCGCACGGACTCGAAGTAGTCCGCCTTCTTCCAAAGCGACTGCTTGGCGTCGAAACGCGCGTCGAGCATGTCCAGCTCTACGCCGCGCACTCCCTCGGCGCGGAGCTGCCTGTACTTCTCCGCGGCCTCGAGCCCATTCTGCAGCATCAGAAGCCGGATTGACGGCGAGCCGTCGGGGTAGACGAGGTAAGTGTCGCCGGCGAAGAGCCCCGCGTAGTCCGCGCGTTCCATCGGCTTGGGCGGCCACGAGTTGTAGGCCCAGCGGAGAAAGCCGTCGAACCCAGCGACGACTGGATAGAGCCCGAGGAAATACCCCTCGTCCGGCGAGGAAAACACGAACGTGTTCGGCGAAAGAGGGCTGTTGCAGACGTAGTAAGTCGTCTTGAAGCCCTTTGCGCGGCGGCTCGCGAGCTCTGATGCGAGATCCTTCTTGATGTGCTCCATGCTCTGCGAGTAGATGTCGATGTCTATTCCCTCGAAGGCGGAGGCCGGCTTGTTCCCCGCGAGCGAGACGCGGAGTCCAGGAGCCATGCGGCGGACGAGTTCAGCCGCGGCGCGCGAATCCTCGGGACTGCGCTCGTCGAGCGCGACTGCCGTGTTTGCGAACCAGCCCTTCTCCTTCAGGTGCTTCGCGAAGTCGACGAGAAACGGCCCCCAGTAGTCCTCATATTCCTTCGTACCGGGCTTGGCGCGGGCGGTGCAGTCCCTCTTCCCCGGCTCGTCCCACCAGATGCGTCCCTCGTCCCAAGGGCAAATCGAGTAGCAAGCGATCTCCGGTCCGAGCCCGCATTCTTTCGCAAACGCCACGTACTCGTCGAAGATCGAGTAGTCGAACGACCACGAGCCGTCCTCGGCCTTGACGTGGCGAACCATGGTCTCGTATCCGTCGCAGCACTGGCGGCTCCACGGATAGCGCACGATCGTCGCTGTGATGACTTTCTGCCCGAGAGACGCAAGTTCCGTCCAGAGCGGGCGCATCGCGTCGTAGTGCTCCTTCGAGAACGGCTTCGCCTTGTTGACGCGCGCGACGGCCCACGGGTGCTGCCATAGGTCGAGGTAGTAGCTGCGCTCGCGAACGGGCGTTATCGCGCGGTCAAGAACCTTGACGCGAAGATCGCCGAACGCATGGACACCCGGCTTCGCGTCGCGCGGCACCCTTACCTGCACGACACGCGAGGTTGCCGCAGGATCGCCCCATGCGACGCGGTCGAGCGCATTCGACATGACCTTCCGCCAGATCACCGGCGCCTGGTTGTAGTCCACTCCCTTTAGAGCACCGACCTTCACCACAAAGCCGTCCCGCGCTTCTGCGACATTCTCGCCGTCCGGCAGAAACGCGTTCACCGTCTCGCCGCGCCATGCGGCCATGTCCATGGCCGCAGCCGACAGAGCCGTAACGGTGACTGCCAACGCAACACCTTTCGATATTGACTTGTTCATGGATTGTCCTTTCTATTGCTCCGGAAGCGGCGTCCCTGGCGCGAACGGCACAGCCGAGACGACGATCTTCACAAACTTGGTACTTGGCGTCGCGTCCACTTCAAGCGGAAGCACTTCGTCGCCCTGCTTCGCCTGCACACAGCACTCGGCGGTGAACGGAAGCGTCAGGTCGGTCGTCGTGAACGCCGTGTAGAACGCGCCCGCCGCAGGATTCGACACAGTGGCCGAAAACGTGCGCAGACCTGTCTGCTCATTGGCCCCGAAGGCAAGTCCGCCGTTCCCGCCGCCCTCGCCGCCGCTTCCCCCTCCGCCAATGACGGGAAGCGGAAATTCCGCGATGACCTTTGCCCGTGTCTCGCCGGCTAAGTTACCAATGGAGCCCGTGCCGCGATAGGCAACCGCGCTTACGTGGTCGGGGGCCGTTCCGAGTGAAAGCCATTCCGCGCCGTCGCTCGTAAGGATCGCGCCGTCAATCCGATACTGGACGCGCGGGGCGGAGGAGGAGTTGAGGTCAATCTCGATTTCGTAGGCGACCCATTGCCCGGACTGGCGCGAACTGTAGCCGGAAAGCCTGTTCCAGGCGCCGTCTGCGTAGCCGTAGGGAATCGCCGCATCTCCCTCAAGCGCAAAATAGAGCGAGGCGATCAGCGAAGCGTCTGTCCTTGCGTCCGCAATCGGCGATGCCACGACTGCTACGCGTCCCGTCACGAGGACGTCAGAACCTGACGACGAGGCCGCTGCTGGCGTGAAGACGACAGATGCATCGCCGTCAATCGCAACATGGCGCGGCGCATGAGCCGTCGCCTCGACGAGAACAGAGCTGCCAGAGCCGTCGGACCACGTTCCTCCCGGATTCGCCACGTCCGCGAGGTCGGTCCATCCCGCGCCAGTCTTGTAGCCGGGGTCGCCGAAGTCCACGCTGAACCAGCCGTCGAACACATTCGCGAGGAACGTGCCCGAGGAAGTCACTGCGGAATAGCCAGTCGGCGTGCCGGTAAAGGTGAAGTCGTAGACCGAGCCCTTCGCCGTCGCGACGTTCGCCGTATACGTCGCGCCCTCGACGACGTTCTCCCAGTTCGTGACGACATTGCCGTTGAAGACGAGCGAAAGCGAAGCCGACGGAGCATCCATGGCCGTCACCGTTACCGAAAGCCCGGCAGACGTCCCGTTGTCCTTGACGACAGATACGGCCCTGCCAAGTTCCATTGGACGGTAAACACGGGAGAACGGTATCTTGTATATGCTGCCCGAAATATCATCGCCCACATTGTTAGAAGAGCCGTCCTTGCAGGCCAGATTCCAGCCTGTTGCGAAACGCCAGCCGATGCCAACGAAGAAGCCCGCGTCTGTTCTGCCGATCGCGCTCGCCTGCTGACCCGTCTTGAACGTGAACAGCTTTTCGAAGGAAACGCCGTCACGCGACTCCCACACGCTGTTGATGATTGTACGATCGGTTGAGTCGAACTCTGCGGCAAGGACATTGAGTATCTCGTCGCCATGGCGCGTCACATACTTCGAGATGCAGAACGGGAACACGCCCGAGCCAAGGTTTACCTTCGTCGCTTTTACGTGATGGTCTACGTTTTCCGCACTGTAGAGGCACAGGGGTTTTGGCGCGTCCACGTGCTCGTATCCGAGAATGTAGACCACGCGGCCCTTGTAAGGCGTAGTCAGGCATGGGGCAGCGTAGCCACCGGAGGAGATCGCCATGTCGGCGTAAGTAAAATCCGGCGCAATTTCGCTCCACGCGCGCTGTTCGCACGTGAACTCGCCGGTGGACTGATTGAACCGCCATTCCTCAAACGGATAGGACGTCGTGTTGAAGGGAAGGCAGAAGAGATCGTCCTCAAAAGGAAGAAACGCCTTGAATCGACGGGTCGTTCCACTTGCCGTATAATTGGTGGACGTGCAAGGCGTGGCGTCTCTCATCATGTCGTTCGAGCCCTCAGGCCCGTAGGCGATGCCGTATCCAGCGGTGAAGACCTTGCCATTCCAGCAGCAAAGGTCCCACGTATGAATGGCATATCCCTGGTTGTCGAGGTTTCCCCAAGTGCCGGAGGGGTGGCTGCCTCGCGGGATGTTCTTGAGACACTTCCATTCTCCGTCGAGATCCTTGCGGAAGAGCGCACCCCAGTTGGGACCGTCCTCGTGCTGGTCGGTGACGGGTGCATAGAGCCGCCCCGCAGAGTCTTCGCGGAAATAGTCGAAGCGCTCGGAGCCTGCCTGGTATTCGCGCACGTAGGAGCCATCCACCGGATCAACTGCGAAGATCGGCGCCCAGCCCATGTTCGGATCCCAGCAGCCGCCGGAAACGTATAGCTTCCCCTTGTACGGAACAATCGTAGTCATTGCACGCGAACGACCGTCATTCGCGCTTGTGGTGCTCCAACGCGACTTGTTGGGATTGCAGAGAAACTGCATCGAGCCAGTGCAATCAGGCACATCGGCGATTGCCGCCAGTGCAAGCACCAGCGAAATCGCCACAATTGGCCATTTCTCCATTGTCATCCTACCTCACCAACACTTGGAGACCAATTCCACGTTTCAAAATCAAGTCGTCGTTCGCATCGTCGCCGTCGATGGCCTGTTTCTTTGCAACCCACCCAGCTGGCACTCGCGGCAACGCGCCGTCCTTCGCGATCTTGCCGACAACAACCGAGTCGCCGATCGAGAACTCCACACCGTCAGTCGCAAGTTCCAGCACAAGCCTGCCACCGTTGTTCAGGTATGTGCCAACATTCAACGTATCGTTCGTCATCGGCTCGCCGTCGGGCTTCCAGACCTTAACCGGGAAGTCTGCCTGGAGGTCAAGCGCGCCAAAGGAAACTGCGACAGGTGAGTTGTGCGTGTAGGTGGAACCTGTCACCTTGTCGACTATCAGGATGCGGCTATTCCCGACAACCGTTCCCGCCCAGTTCGCACCGTCCTGGAAGTAAAGGTATGTCTCCCTGTTACCGTTCACCGGCAAAAGCGCCTCGACTGTGCCAGTGTTGGAGTTCGCCCCGCTCATGATTACCGGTTGCATCGTCTGGTCTGTACACGTATTGGCAACGACCAGGTTACCAGCGCCGGTGAACGGAGAATCGAGCACGAACTTCAAGTTTGCTTCGCCACTGTCGCCATACGTCTGGGACACGCCGACAAGAGTCATCGTCGTCCCGTATTGGATCTCGACTGCGGAAAGCCGGTACAGGAGGTCGTCGTAGCCGTTCACCCAGCCCCACCAGAAGCCCTTTCCGATTCGGAGCGTGCCGTCCGCGAAGGCGACGGAACCGACAGGCGACCACGCCTGGCCAGTAGCCGTCTTCGAACCGTTGATCTTCCGCCATTCGGCGAGACCGCCGTCAAGGACTTCAATCCCCGCCCAGCCGACCTCGGAAGGATTCAGGATTACCGCGCCCTTGTAGTCGTTTTCAATATGGCAGATCGGCTGCTTGATGGAACCGCCATCGATAAGCGTGATGCGCCCGAACTCCTTGACAATCAGCGGATAGCTCACTTCATCGGTACGCTTGTCGGTTGTGTGGTTCCGAATGTGATAGAGCGTAGCGTTGTTTGTCAAGACGAGATTTGCGCCGCCGGCAATCGTCGTCTCCGCACCATAGTCCAGCCGCGTGTTGTCGGCGATCACCTTGAATATGATGCTTGTCGGGTTGTTGAATCCGAATGCATAGCCGTCGAGGTTGTTGATCGTCACTGTTGTGGAGAATAGGTCCACCGGCGCGTCCAAGACAACTTCTCCATCGTCCTCAGGCGAGGCGAAGTCGATGCGCGATGCGTTTTTGGCCGTGTTAGCGTCGTCGTGATGCGACAGGATCGTCGCATTTGTAGCGGCCATCGAGAAGTGCGCCGTCTCGTCGGGAAGTGCGTATCCGAACGTCATGCCGCCGTCTGTCGTCGTGGCCAGTGTGCCGCCGTCAAGCAACAGTCGGCAGTTCTTAAACTTCGTCCCGCCAAGGATGTTCAGCACTCCGCCAACCGCGACGGAGATTGAAGGGAGAGTTTCCCCTCCGTCGGCAACGAATATCGTAAGCGCACCCGTCATCGTCGCGGCGGCATTGGCCTCCACGGTCAACGCGGTTCCCTCGCGCAGCTCGACAGCCGGCAGTGTCGTCCCTGCATAGGCATCTTCTTCTCCCGGTTCAACGGCCGGTTTGCGGACGGTGAGCGAGGCGCCGTTCTTGAGCACGATGGAACTAAAGGACGCTATGCTTCCCTCGGCGACGGCAGCCACGCCGTCAATGGCCACGTCCTGCCCAGTGGGGACGCTTCCGCCTCGCCAGCCAGCCGGGTCGTTGAGGTCAACAACCGTCGTCTCGCCCGAACCGCCGTCGAACGTGTAGTCCACGCTCGTGGCTGTCACCTTAAGGGTCTTGTGCGCATCATCGTCTTCTATCGCTGCGAGCGAGTAGGTCCACTTGTTGTTGCTGTTTATTATTGAAGAAAGATCAAAGTCGGCCGGGACTGTTCCGAGGTCGAATGCCGTACCGGCGGTCGGCACATATGCGTTCTGGAGTGCAATCATTACCTCATGCCCATTCGGGACGATTCCCGCACCCGTGAAGTTGATCTTGTCGTTGCCGTCTTCCCACACGCGGTAGACAAGCGGCTTCTTTAGGTAAAGTCCGCCTACCGTGATCTCCGCAGCAGACAAGGTGTTCCAGTCTGCTATGATAAGATTGTCGGCGTAATCCACCGTTCCCGACCAGTTCGCCCCTGAGGCAAGCGTCAAGGCGCAGCCTTCATCAACGGTAAGCGCCCCAGTCGCCGCGTTCGCGCCGTTTGTTATCGTGAAGTCTATCGGATAGCTCTGGCCCGACATCGCGATGCGCAGCCCACCTGTTCCCGACAGAGGTACGTCTACCGGAACCTTCACGACCTGAGGACTCGACGAGTCTGCCCTTTCATACACGTTTGTGCCTTCGAGGACAACGCCTTTCAGCTTGCCGCTTGCGCACTGGAACGGCATGACATAGTTCCAGGACACTTTCCTGCCTGAATACGTCGCGTTGTTCAGTCGCAACACGGCATTCCCATTGCTCTTCAACCGGTAATAGAAGAACGTCGCGTTGTTTACCACAAGCGACTCGAATCCCTCTTCGTCAGGCTCAAGGCAGAAAAGCCCCGATCCTACGGAACTCCCATCTGAGCCAGCCTCCCAAAGCATTTCCGAGCCTTCGTTGAAGACAAACTGCCCACGCCCGTTTACATTGAAACGAATGTGCTGGTTTACGCCGCCGTCCGCAGCGAACTGCTTGTAAAGCCGCGAGCCGTTGCCAAACACAACGCTGACACCACCAGCGAGATAGAAAACGCCATGTCCAGACGAATATCTGATTTTGTTGTTCCTGATGTACGTTAAATCCGTTCCGTTGACGTCGATCTCGATGTGTTCGGACACCAGGTTGTTGTAGCCGAAGTTGAATCCGCCGTAGTCGTAGTCAGGCATTAGCGTCGCGTCTGTGATAGTCCACGCCGCGTCACCAGCCGCCTTGACTACGCCACCCACAGCAGGACATGCGAAGTCAATGTTTCCAAAGTTGTTGGTTACGGTTCCGCCATTGATCGAGAGCCCGAAGGGAAGCATCTCTCCTGCCTCCGCGTAACCAAACACTATGTCACCTGAATTTGTAACAGCGATCGTTCCGCGAATGTCCATGCGCACGCCGCCGAACTTCGTGCCACCAGGCACAGAAAGCGTCGCGCCCTCTGCGACCGCAATAGCCGGAACCTTTGCACCGTCTACGACAGGGGTGTATCCATCAGACGACCAATCCATGTCGGTTGCAAAGACGAGCGAGCCGGTGCCTGAAAGAGTGATCGGCGGCAACTCGACCGCCGTCTCGACCCGAAGCGTCGCGCCTTCCGCAACGATGATTGCAGCAGGCATCGTCGCCGCTCCGTCGTCTATGGAAAGAACCGTTCCGCTTCCGACGACATAAGCCGTGTCGGCAGCCCCCGGCAAAGTGCCTCCGTCCCAGTTGGCCATAGTGTTCCATCCGCCAACGCCACAATACGCTCCGGCCGGGCTCAACGCAAGGCCGTCAGCCGTTTCAATCACAGTGCCGTATCCGCCTATCGAAGTCTGGAACTGCGCCTTCAATGCTGCAAGCGTGGCCGAGTCGGAAGCAGAGACGAACGTAGCGCCGACAGGAATGGAGGCGACGTCGAGCGCAAGCGATGCGTCGGCGGCAAGCGTCAGGCTGCGGACGTTGAACCCCGGCGAAGCAAAAGTCAATGTCGCGCCGGATGCGACGTCAAGGTCGATGTCAATGCCGGAAATGGCGATGGTGTTGTCGATATCAGGATTGCACCAGGCCATGTTGAAATTCTGCTCGTGGAAGTTGGCGTAATCCGACATTTGCGGCGACTTGGCGTTTATGCAACCGGCATACCCCCATCCGCCAGAGCCATCGTATGCGCGTATTTCAAAGCTATGCCATCCCTCTGCAAGCGTGGCGGTACCGGTCTGTGTTTGAGTATAGCTCGCAGTCCTGAGTATCTGCGTCCCATCAACCTTCAGGAGAATGCTGTCGTCATACCGTCCAGAAAACGACCACTCGCCGGCATCCTGGCTTGAGACATAGAACCTGCCTGTCACCCAGACGCTTTTCCCAGAGAGCGACACGCCATCAGGAGCTGTGGGACTGCCGTTGCTGATGAAGCCAGAAATCATGCTCGCTCCAAGCGTCGTAGTGTAGTCGAAAGTCGAATCCCAGTTCGTCGAGCCAGACTTGTAGCAGAATGCAAACTGCGCGTTGTTGGCCAGTGTGCCCTTTCCGGGCGTAGAGGCGATGCTCGCAACAGCGCTTTCGCCTACGGATATCGAAAGACCGTCGGCAACATAGTCGGCTGCATAGGGGCGGATCTCGAACGAGCCGCCGTTCAGGGAAATGGCGTTCGTGGAAAACCCGCCGCCATCGACAGCGAGCGTGCCAGTGCCGTCCTTGACGACCTTCGACGTATCTACGACGTCGCCGATGAATGTGTAGTCCCTGGAACCGGAAACCGTCACGCTGCTCGGTTCGGGGGTGCCAACTACCATGATTTCGCCAGCCCGTACGTAGGTTGGTTCTTCGCCGTTGAACACGGCTTCGCCACCGCTGATGAGCGTTGACAAAAGGCCATCAGACATCCAGGCATACGTCGCGGAATCCCAAACCGTAAGCACATTTGCAGGATGCCACACAAACGGATAGCCGCCGGATGGGTCCCTATGGACGACAGCCTCAAGTTCCGCATAGCCGACATAAGTGTTTTCTTGCGACCCAAAGTTGAATACAATTTTTTTAACGTCTGCACATAGGGGAGTGGAGTTGGCCATCTTGAGCGTCGCGCAGGCACAGCAGTTGTCGCCTGAGAACGAAATCGAATTGGGAGACAGCGTAACTGTTTCCCCGCCTTGTGTTTCAGCCTGGATGGATGCGACTGACAGTGTGTCGCGACCGGTATCGGCCCATGTCGAATAGATTCTAATCTCGTCGATGTCCTTGGCTTCTTCAAGCGTGTATGTCAGCGACGCGTTATTTCCCAGACAGGTCGTCATGCTTTTGTCCTTCACCCCAGCCTCACCATCCGTCAGAGTAGTGAACACCTTCGACCCTTCGTTGCTACTCAGGCCGCTCGCCGGGTCAGGCGTTTTCCCTAAAAGGATGTTGTCCGAGGCTGGAGTGAAACCGCTACTCCAGGACGAAGTGTACCATGTGCCAACCGCACTGGCCTGGAATGCTGCGAAGGTGAGAAACGTGACAACGACGGCCAATGCCGTCCGATCATGCTGTAGTGTTTTCATATTTTCCTTCCGGTCAATTCAGTGAGTTGCACAAAACTTCATATATGTTGCAACTTTGACAAAGCTGCAAACAATTCACGAATATTATACCACATTTTCCCAAATGTGCAACCGCCTCAAAATCATCGAAACGAGCCGGTTCAGGGAATCTTGTAGATGCTGCCCGAGACGTCGTCGCCCGCATTGCCGGACGAGCCGTCCTTGCAGGCGAGATTCCACCGCGTCGTGAAGCGCCAGCCGATTCCGACGAAAAAGCCGGCGTCCGTCCGCGCAAGCGCGCTCGCCTGCTGTCCTGTCTTGAACGTGAAGAGCTTCTTGAAGGAAACGCCGTCTCGCGACTCCCAGACGCTGTTGACGACCTTGCGGTCTGTCGGGTCGAACTGCGCGGCGAGCACATTGAGGAGCTTGTCGCCCTTCTTGGTCGTGTACGTCGAAATGCAAAACGGATAGACTCCTTCGCCGAGATTCACCTTCGTCGCCTTGACATGGTGGTTCACGTTCTTGGCGCTATAGAGACACCAGGGGTTTGTGCTATCCACCGAGACGACGCCGAAGACATAGACGACGACATCCTTGAACGGAACGGCGCTTACGGGCGCAACATAGCCGGACTGGACGGCCAGCATGTCGTTTGTCCCCACGTTCGGCGCGATTTCGCTCCAGGGGCGCGTCGTGCACTCGAAGATACCCTTCGACTTGCTGAAACGCCATTCCTCGAACGGATTCTTTTCACGCACATCAAGATACGGATAGTTGTACGGGATGCAGAAGAGGTCGTCCTTGAACGGCAGAAACGCATAGAACCTGCGGTCTACGCCGTAGGTGCCGCCTGATAACTTTGAAAATTTGACGGTGTTCTTGTAATCACCCGGCAAGGCGTCGGTCGTCTTGTCCGGCGACGACTCTGGCGCGCGGCAGATGTGGTAGCCTGCAGAGTAGACATACCCTTTCCAGCAGCAGATGTCCCATACGTGCATCAGGCTCCCGACCTTTGCCGCAAGACCGCTCCAGTTTCCGTCGAGATCCTTTCGGAAGTATGCCCCCTGCTTGTCGGCGGGGCTGCGCTCGTGGACGTCGAGTCCGCCGGCGTAGAGACATCCGTCCGACCCTTCACGGAAAAAGTCGATGCGCTCCGTTCCAGCGGCAAACTCCTTCTCGAACGAACCTGTCGCTGGGTCCACGGCGAAAATGGGCGCATAGCCCATGTTCGGGTCCCAGCAGCCGCCGGAGACGTAGAGCTTCCCCTTGTACGGAACAATCGTCGTCATTGAACGCGCGCGGCCATCGTTTGAGCTCTTTGTGGGCCATCGTGACAGGTTGGGGTTGCAGAGAAACTGCATCGAACCAGTCAAGTCGGGAGCCTCGGCAAATGCCGCCGTCGCGAAAGACAGCACCACTAAGGAGAACGCAATCTTTCTCATGTTATTATGCTCCTTCCCTTAGTCTCGGGCATGAAGACCAACGCCCAGACCATTTCAAGCAGCATCATCGCCGCGAAGAATGCGAAGGCGTAGGTTCCTGTCCGTGCAACGGCAACAGGGAAAAGCCACGAGACGAGCATGCACATGACCCAATGGACCGTGCCGCCGAAACTCTGCCCCTTCGCCCGCACGTCGGGCGGGAATATCTCGGAAATGAACACCCAGATCACCGCGCTCGCGGAAAACGCAACCGCCGCGATGAAACCGTACACACCGAGCATCGCCAGCCAAGGCGTGCAGGCCTCGCCAAGCGAAATCTGCCACGCGACGAGTCCGTGCATCGCCGCCATGGCCGCGCACCCAGAGACGAGAAGCGGTTTTCGCCCAAAGCGGTCAATCAGGAAGAATGCCGCAACCGTGAAGACGAGATTGACGACGCCGACGCCAATCGTCCCCGCGAGCGAGACGAGCTCGCTCCCCTCGCCAAAGATCATCCCGAAGATACGCGGCGCATAGTAGTTTACGGCGTTGACGCCCGACAGCTGGCTGAAGAACGCGACCGTGAAACAAAGAACGATCGGTCGCAAATTGCGTCGCGTGAAGAGCGGTGCGGATGCCTCGACCTTCTCCTGGTACGGACTCTCGGGGATGCGCGCCACCGCCGCGAGATAGAGGAGGACCGGCAGGCACTCCGCGCCAAGCATCGTACGCCACACGACTTCCGAGGAAGCATGAAGCCACAACGCCACGCAATAGTTGGACACATACGACACGACGATGCCGAGGACAATGCAAAACTGGTTGACGAGCACGAGCCGCCCGCGCTTCTCCGGCGGCGCTATTTCGGCGATGTACATCGGAACGGCGACCGACACGCCGCCGATTGCGATGCCTCCGACAAACCTCATCCATCCGAGGATGTGCGGCCCTGCACCGCCACCGGGCGTCAGCGCGCATCCCGCCGCCGAGATGAAAAACAGCACGCCCATCCAGACAAGCGTCGGCTTGCGCCCGAACCTGTCGCACATGCGCCCTGCCGCGAGCGCACCGAAAACGGTTCCGATGAGCGCCCCTGCGACGACAAGCCCGTGCCAAAACGGCGAAAGGCCGAACTCCAGCTGAATCGCCTCCTCGCAGCCGGATATTACGCCAGAATCGAAGCCAAAGAGCAACCCGCCGAGCGAGACGGCGCAAGTGATCAAGTAGAGCGTCGATGACTTCATCTTTTTCCTACCTTTCCGGACGCGCCCTCATACGCGCTCTCTTCGCGATGTCCTCCCAAGAGTCCTTCGCGCTCCAGAACAGCTCCGCCTGGCAGTGCGTCGCAAAACTGTAAGGCGGGTTGTATTCTGCAACCGCGTTCAACTCCTTCGGTGGATGCTTTCCGGAACGGATGCGACGCAGGAAGTCGTACGCCCACTTGCCGTTCTTCTCCCACTGGTCGTCAAGAGCGGCATGGCGCGGCAGCGTTATGTCGCGGTCGCGAGAGATGAGCTTCTCGCTTGCGCAGCCGAGCATGAAGGGCCCTGCTGGCCTCACGAAATGCGGCCAGTCGATGCGAAGCTGCGCCTTCCACACAAGGCCTACTGACGGCGTGAGCGCGAGAATCTTCTCGCAGAACTTGGCATCGGGCTCCCAACCATAGTCGCTGAACGGGAACCCGCCGCAGTTCTCCCAGAGGATCTCGAGCGAAGAGTCGGTCTTTGCGATTGAATCCATCGCACCGGGCCTGCGCATGGAATTCGAGTGAAGCCCGAACACGATGTCAGTCTTAGGCGAGTCGGCGTGAATCCGCTTTGCCGTCTTGTTCACGAGCTCCGTCACTGCCTCGGCAACCGAGCGCCCCGCTATCTCCTGGCTTTCCGTCTCGGTGAAGCTCTGGAAATAGATGCCGTCGCCGCCCATCGGCTTCCATATCCGCTTCCACTCGTCCACAATCGAGTCGGACATCTTGTCGAGCTGGTGCACGTCCGCCTCGTCGCAGTTGAGCCCCCAGCCCCACGTAAAGCCCCAATAGACCTCTATTCCCCAGCTATGGGCGCAGTCCACCACGTCTTTCGCGTTCACGACCTGCTGGTCGTTCCAGATGATGGCGCGGTTGAAGCGAGCCCTCGCCATCTCGCGGAACGTAGCGTTGTAGTCGTCGAGGACGTGCCCCCAGGCGAACACGCTCCTGATGGGCGTCTCCGGCGCGCGGACGCATTCGTAGGAAGGAATCCTCCCGCCCTTGAAAAACAGTCCCGGATAGCGACCGTGATAGTCGGCCATGCGCCCTTCAAGCCCGGGAGCAACCACGTCAAGAAGGTCGAAGACGCCCCACAGGACGGCAGACGGCGTGTCGCCCGCGACGACTACGACATTCCGTCCCTCCTTGAACATCGTCTTGATCAAGTAGCCGCCAGACGGGATGCGCTTCACCGCGTCTTCTCCCAAAAGCCCCCGGAGCGTCGCATTTTTCGAGGGAACGCCGACGACAATCGCGTCGCGCTTAGTATCGACACGTGCGCCACCGTCCTTTTCAAGAGGCAGGACAAACGGAGTCGCGAGAGACCCTTCGCGAAGGACATGCGCCCCGACTCGCGCCGTCAGAGTCTCTAACGCCCTTCCCTCTGGACCTTCGGTAGACGAGTAGATCACCTTCCACGTCCCGCCGCGCATTGTCCGCGGAATATTCCCGTCGAAGACAGGCGCACGCGTCATGTCTATAGAATACGCGACTGACGGAGAGACTACGGACGCCGACGGAGCGGCAGACGTCTTGGAAGCGGCAGTAACTTTCATTGACGGCGGGATTATGCAGGCAACGCGGAAGCTACACGTTCCATCTACGGCAGAGGCCTTTCCACACCTCGACGACGAAACCTCGGCGACGGTCTTCGAGAGATAGTCGCCGCCACGGACTACGCGTTGTGCGCCATCGCCAGTAGCCGGCGCAAACACGTCATCCACGGCACGCGTTCCCCCTTGCACGTCGAGACACCATTCCCAGTCGTTGCCGACCATGTCGTAGAGCCCCCAGGCATTCGGGCGCTTCGAGCCGACACAGGCATAGCCCGACGCCGAGCTTCCGAACACAACGTATTTCGACGCATCGTCATTGCCCCAATAATAGGTCGTGGACGTGCCCGCGCGGGTGGCGATTTCATGCATGAGCTCGGTCGGGAGGTCGAAGACGAGGCCGGAGGCGCGCGTCTTGAAGTTTAGCCATTCCAAGATGGGCCAGCGATGGTCCTTGCTGGGCGGCGGTGCGGACTTCGGGTCAGCCGTGCCGCGAATATCGCCAGTGTACTTGAGGAAATGGCGGGGCTTCGTGTAATCTGCGGGAGCGAGCCCCCTGCTCGCCGCGGAGAGGTCGAAAATGTGGAAATACTGATAGCCGGTCCACGGAAACACCCCGATGTAGTAGTCCCTGTCGGTTGTCTTCTCGCCATATTGCGTAGGGTATGTGCCCTTTGGCACTTTGCGCAGGACGAGATGCGTGGTCTTGTACATGTCCTGGTTGTAGCGGGCGTTGGAAAGCTCCTGTCCCGAGCCGAAGCCAAACTTCTTGCCGTCGGCAAAGACACCTTCGTAGGATACTGCACCGTCGGCAAGCCGGACGATCATGTAGTCGTCTCCCGCCGGGACAGGCACGGAACTGTATTCGGCGGTCATCTTGCAGTCATCGCGCTTCACGCCGGCTGGCGGATTCTCCCATGTGACGGTGTGCTGGCCGATGGAGGCGTTTTCCCCAAGCTTGCCGTCGTAGACGACATGCGTGACGCCGCCGATTGCGCTCGTGATGCGAACCTTGCCGAGCAGGACGCTCGCAGCGTCGTCCGCGACGGTGTATGTGACTTCGACCTTGTTGTCCCAAGGCCAGCGCTGCCGCACACTGTCTATGACTATCGAGGGCGCGGCATTCACCGCGAAAGCCACTGCCGTGGCGGCCATTGAAAGAATAATTTTCATAGCATCTACATTATAGTAACTTGCGCGATTAGCCACAAGAGCGGCTTCGCAACCCAATTGACCACGAGCACTGTTGCAACTTCGCTGCTTAGCGGACGAAGAACATAGTTCCAAGCGGCTTGACGCCGAGGACTATGTTTCCGCCGCCATTCACCGAAACGCCCGTCACCCATTTCGGCGCGTCGGCGGGCAGCGAAAGCGTCGCGTCCGCAAACTGTCCCCCGGAGGTGACGACATAAGTTCCGCTTGCAGGACGAGCACCATTCGTCGTCGAGACCTTGACGACAATGTTTGTGGTCGTGCCCTCGTCGAATGTCACTGTCTTGTCAGTAAGGTTGAGCACGGGCTGCTCATTGCGGGCGGTGAAGTTGAAACCAAGGCAGGCGCCATCCCTGAGCGCCAGGCCGCCGCCAAGAGCAACTGTGCCCGACTCCGCGACCGCAAGCGTCGCGTTGGAGTTGACGGTGATTACGCCAGTCGTGACAAGCTTGCCCTCATTGATCGCCAGCGTCGCTGTATTCGTCACGTCCACTGCGCCTTTAAACGCACTTTCGCCGACTGGTCGAGCGACAGTATTGCAGATTGCCACCGTGCCGGAACCTTTCACTGTAAGCGTATTTACAGTGCCGGCCTCAGCATAATGGTATATCTCGCCATTTACAGTTATTGTCTTGCCGTCGCCAGTATCGAAAGTGAGTATCTGCCTTGCGCCTATGGTCCTATCGATTGAGAAGCTCTCCATAGCTTTCAACTCCGCACCAGTGCCATGCTTGGAGCTTCCGTCACCACGGTCGATCCAGTAGCTCTTGGAACCAGTTCCACCGAAACCATCTTCCCCAACAATCCACTTCACCGTAGGCGCATCATTCTTGTCGGCGTTGAGTTTCATGTGATCGCCGCTTGAATTGTTGCATTCAATCCCCTTCGCAGCTATAGTCGCATCGGCAGAACATCTATAGCAGGGATAGCCCTTCGTATTTCCGGAAATAACGACCTTGCCGCCGACCTCCACCTCGCCATAGTTATCGTAGACGATGTAGAGAACCGCACCGTTCGCCGAATTGAGCGTGACGTCGCCATCGACAATCAGCTTCGAGCCAGACGCAACAGAGAAGTTTGCGTCTTTCGCGGTAACCGTCATCGAAGCTATGTGAAGCGTGCCGTTGATCGTTATCTGCCTTTTCGCAGTCCCGAGGTTGACGCCTGCAAACACCGTTTCGCTCAAGTCACCGAAGTTGATTGTAATGCTCGATGCAACAGCGCTGAAGTCGAGCACATCGCCCGCGACTGGCACTTGACCATCCGACCAATTCCCGGGCTCTGAGAAGTTTCCACCAGCGGGCGCTATCCAAAGGCCATGAACCGGCGTTCCTACGGTCAAGACAAGGGCATCTCCGGAAACACTGTAGCTGTATGCTTCACCCCCAGTGGACGGCACGAGCCTGTCTTGAACGGCTTCAGCAGCGATGCCGGCATTTTCAAGTATCTTGTATATGCCGACGGCAAACGCGCCGCCATGCAACAAGAGCGAAGCCGTGTCACCATCTGGCAGTGTCAACGTAGCGACGGAAAGCGGAACGACACCACCAGTGTAGCCCTCGATATTAAGCGTAGACCCCGCCTCAAGCGTCAGATTCGCAACAGTGGATTGGTTGGTCGCACCAGCCGTAAATGTGGCTTCGCTTCTCACCGTGACAGGGCGATTCATAGTCATCCCCGCATTTAGGAATGTCTCGCCCGCTTCGCACACGAACGCGCCCGACGTCGTCTGCGATTGCGCAATCGTCAGCTTGCCTGAGCCAACCTTCGTCACCGTTCCCTCGCCACCGAGATTAGCGTCAACACCTACGGTGTGGTCCCGGACGTCAAGCGTCAACCCCCCGGCACCGACTATAATGCCCGTCGCTCCCTCCTGTACCGACATAAAGCTATCGCTATTCGCCGACGCAACGCGCCTCGCCCCGTCAAAGCGCGCGGCGTTAAGCGGCCTGTCAGCGTATACCGAGAACTGCTTCGCCGTCACCACGGTGTTCACGAAGTCTGCTGTATGGTGGCCGCCTGTGTTGGACTGGCGTACGTTGTGCCCGAGGTAGATGGATCCCGTTCCGACGTCGAGCGTCGAGTTTGTCATCGCAAGCTCAAGAATCGGCTTCAACGGATTCATTTTCTTGTCTTCATAGTCACACCCAAGATAAAGTGATTTGCCGTTATCGAGGCGGAATGTCGAGTCGTTAAACGACATAAGGACGCACGGTGTGTCGTTCGCAGTAGTGTTGTCGCGGCAGGGAAGAACATTAACTTGCCCCGCGAACTCAAGAAGCCCCCCATCAGAGACGTTGAACTTGAGCGTACCGCTCCGTGAGTCTTGCATAAGCCAGTTGTTGTTGCCGCTCATGAACTTGAGCGAACCGCCGACGATGTTTACGATATTCGTCACGTCAACGCCGGCAATATCAGACACATTCCAAGTCGACCGATCAGAGGTCGTCATTACGGCATTCGCGGCAATCGTGAGTTGCTTCGGGGAAGTCGTCGCCAACCAAGACGGATTCTGTGTCGTCGAAAACGTGCCATTTGTAAGCGTGATGTCCATTCCCGGAGTGAGATAGTCCGTCCATTTCCCCGAAAGCATCAGCCCGCCGTAGTCGAATGTGACGGGCGCAGCAGAGGCAGTTCCAAGCGTCAGCTTGGCGGGATCGACCGTCGCACCGTTTGACATCACAAGCGTTCCTGCGGAAAGCGTCGTCTGATCGGAGCGGTTTGCGCCAAGCGTCAGCGTTCCAGTGCCTATCTTTTCGAATGCACCCGCCATAGGTGCGGAGATAGTGGCCACGACGTCATCGGAGACACACACCTTGGGGGTGCTCAGTGTTGAATTTCCAGAGACAGTCGCATCTGCCGTGAAGCGAACCTCAGCGGCGGAGGCATCAGTAGCGAGGGTTGCCGTCGCGTTCGCGGTGCCGAAGATTGCATTGTTGCCATCCGCCCACATCGCGGCGGCTCCGCCCTTCGTCCATGCGTCGATGTCGCCCCAGTTCGTCTGCGAGCCGTTCCACGTGTAATCGTCAGCGGTGATGACGAGGGTAAGCATTCCGTTCTCCACGGCGACCTCATGGGGGATTGTGAGACTGCCGAATTTAGGCGTTACGATCAGCTTCGCCTCGTCACCAGCAGCCGCAGGGAAGAGTGGGTATGACATTCCGGCCGGACTAGAAGAAAATTCGATTTCGATTTCCGCCTTGTTTTCCGAAGTGGCGCTTATGGTCATGGGAGTATTGCCGAACGAATCGCCCTGATTCAAATAAACCTTCGACCCTGCGCCAAGCGTAAGCCCAGCAAGTTCATAGGCATTTGCTGTGCCATCCTGGTCGAAGTAATGGAGTGTCGTATTGTCTCCGATGGAGACCGCGCCAGTCAAGTAGTCCGCCGCAGGAAGCGTAACCGTGCCGCCGCCAGTCACGGCAAGCCCGCCAGAAGTCCCTGCAACTGCGTTCAGCGGCTCGGAAATCGTGACGTTCTGACCATTGGCATCAATGGTCGCACCGCCCTGACCGACATTGACCGTAAGGTTATTATTCGCGGGAATTAAGTCCGCTGCCACACCGCTTGCCGCCTGAAGAGTACCGCCATCGAAAAGAATCGCCGCATTTGCAGTGCCGGAACGGTAGGAAATGGTTTTGGTCCTGACCACGCCGTTGGACAACACAAGCGAGCAGTCCTCGCCGCTACCGCATCCATTTTCATAGCACATTATGATGGAGCCACGCGAAACATCCAACTCGCCGCCGTTCATCAGGATCGTTCCCGAAGCCCTATTGCCAATGTAAAGATTCTGATTGGCCGCGACAATGCCACTTTTTACGTTCAGAATCGCCTGGTCGCCCGACTCACCATTGTCGCCAATGATAATTATCTGCGTCTTGTTCGTGACAAGACCGCCATCGACCTCCATATACGCATAGCCCTTGCCGTTTGAAGAAGTAAAATTGCCTATTGAAATATAAGCCCCGACAACGAGGTTGCTTCCGATGTGGTAGTATTCGGCGTGTCCGCCGATTGCACTGCCAACATACAGACGGCTGGCCAGGGTCACATCACAATTGTCGGAAACGATTTTGCCGTTGTATAGATGATTGTAAGAACCAGACTGCGTTGCGATCTTTGCACCGTTCGTCAATTTGAGGTATCCTGTGAAAAGCGCGTTATTATAACCTCCAACTGCAAAGTAGTTTGGCTTGTAAGAGCCTCCATCAAGGACGGCACTGCCAACGTAAGTCTCGCCATCTGTGTTTACAGAACCTCCAACATACAGAATGTCAAATGTCAATTCATGATTATTGCCGGTCACGACAAACGGATCACTTTCAGTTCCTGCCTGGAAGAACACATGCTTGGCTTGTTTTGCATCGTCAGTAAGGGCCATAGCTCGCCTGTAGGCGCCACCTTCAGTCATCCTACTGTCGCGGATATAAAAGTTGTCAGCGCCCAATAGCGGCTTGTTGTTAGTCCAATTCCCGGAATCGCCAGAATTAAGCCCTGTACCTTTCCAGAACCCAGCCGCCCGTGACTGCTGCGCCACCATCATCGCAACGATGGCCACAAACACAAACGAAAGATAACTTAGGGTTTTACCCTTGCTACGAGCACGACGAAATATGTTCATAACTGCTATTTCTCCGTTGTTTAGTGAAAAGTGTACCAAATTTCAGTCGCGCAGTCTATCACAAAAAAACGCAAAAACCGCAATTTCCCGTTTTTGCCCCTCAACGCGAATCTACCTGCTACTTGAATCGGCACTCGAGGATGCCGCCGGAGAAGTCTTTTTGCAGCGAGACGTCGATTCGCACCGCCTTGGCCTTTACGGGCTCTGGGAAGTCGATTACGCAGAACTTGTCCTTGGCCACTGGACCGTCAACGGCGACGGCCTGCCACGGCGCCTTTCCGTCCGCGCGCCACTGAACTCGCCATGATGCCGGCAGCCGGCAGCGGCCGCTTGGCTCATCGTCGAACCAATAGACTTCCACGCCCTTTACTTCCTCTACTTCGGTGAATGTGCATTCGGTCCACTCCTTAGTGCCAAGATGGTCCCAAAACGTGAGCCGAGGAATTGTCTTGTCGTCCGACGACTTTGGCAATATGCCGTCAATCGCGGCGCGCTTGCTGTCTGAAAAATTGCAGTGTGACGCCTTGACCGTCAAGGCGCGCGACGCATTTGCGTATTCGGTCGCCGTCGGGAACCAGGTCTGCATCTCGCCCGCGCCGCGATGACACCACGCAAAGTATGGAATGAGCTTGAGAGTCGTCTTCTCGAAGCACGTCTTGTGGAGGCCTCGCCGCACGGAGATCGCCGGCACGGAGAGAGCCGGATAGACGTTTCCGAGAATCTCGCACGTCGCCTGATAAAACGCGGCGTCCGCCGCCACGACCGCGTCAAGAACGCGCTCGTCATTGTCCACTCCTTCCGCACAGTAGAGGATCGGCCCGCGCTCCACCGCGAGGCGGCCTCGATCCTGCTTCACCGCGTCATGCGCCTTGATTCGCTTCACGGGCATGTTCATCGAGACGTCAACGACGTCGCCCTTCTTCCACGCGCGGGAGATGGAGCAGTAGCCCTTCTCGGGCGTGAAGGAAAACGCCTCGCCGTTTACCTTCACGGAGAAGTCGGCGAGTGAACCGGGCTCGGTCTGCACATATAGGTCGCTCGGCACGGGACGCCCCGTGCACCATCCGGGGACCCGCACGTTAAGCGCGAACCGCGCGCCGTCTGTTTCTGGGTTCACGGTGATGCGCACAGCACCGCTCCAGGGATATTCCGTCTCCTGCGAAATCCGAACGACGCCGCCCGCGAGCGGGAGCTTCGCGTCGCTCGCCACGAAGAGGTTCACGTACGCCGCGTCGCCGCGCTTGGCGTATGCGAGCTGCGCGATCTGCGGTATGAAGCGGACGATGTTCACGGGGCAGCAAGAGCAGCCAAACCACTTCGAGCGCTTGTAGTCGCCCGCCGACGCGAGCGGATTCGGGTAGAAGAACTCGTCGCCGCCAAGCGAGATTCCGCTCAGGAAGCCGTTGTAGACCGTGCGCTCCATCACGTCGATGTATTTCGCGTCGCCATGCATGAGGAACATGCGCTGGTTCCAGAGTGCGTTCGCGATTGCGGCGCATGTCTCGAGATACGCCTCCTCGTTCGGAAGGTCGTAGTCGTCGCCGAACGCCTCGCAGGCGCCGCCGAGGGAGGCGTTCGCGTAGCGCACGTTGCGCCGTGCGCCGATGCCGCCGTTCAAGTGGAGCTTCCGAGAGACGACGTTCTCCCAAATCGCGTCGATGGCCTTCATGTACGACGAATCGCCCGACAGGGCGGCGACGTCCGCCATGCCGCAGTAGAGGTAGCCGGCGCGGACGGCGTGCCCGACGGCCTCGGTCTGCTCCACGACGGGCCGGTGGTCCTGGAGTGCCGCGCCCCAGATGCGACGCAGATCCTTGCGCCCGCGCAGGTCGAGCAGCGTCTTTGCGAGCGCGAGGTAGCGTCCCTCGCCGGTGGCGCGGTAAAGCTTGCACAAGGCGAGCTCTATCTCTTCGTGCCCGGGAGGATCCTTGATCTGCGTGGATCCGAAGCCGAAGGTCCGGTCTATGAGGTCTGCGCTTCGAATCGCGACGTCGAGAAGCGTACGCTTGCCAGTGACCTGGAAATAGGCGACGGCGGCCTCGTACATGTGTCCGACGTTGTAGAGCTCGTGACTGCTGCCGACGTTGCTCCAGCGGGTTGGCCCCATCATGCCGTAGTTCACCTTGCCCTGCTCGTTCGTGCCGTAGTTGAAGCCAAGCGTACGAGCCGTATATAGATAGCCGTCGCACTCCTGGGCTTTGGCGATATTGCCGATGAGGTCGTCAAGATACTTCTCGAGCTCCGGGTCGGGATGGGTGGATAGCGTATAGGCGGCACCTTCGATGATCTTGTAAACGTCGGAGTCGTCGAATGGGATGCCCCGGAAGCCATGTCCGTCGCGGTTTCCCGCTGCAACGAAATTGTTGATGCGGCCCGTTTCCTCGCTTTTCCTGAAGTCCGTGCGCACGGTCACGACGCGGTTTGTCTCGAAGCGCGGCAGCCAGAAGCCGGCGCGGATCGACACGTTTGTCATTTCAGCGGCCTGAAACGGGTAGTCCCCTGCCGCACAAATCCCGGCCGCAAGCGCAGCCACGCAGAAAAGTGGTGCCTTTGACATAAGGGCATGATACCACATTCCCCGATACAGAGTCAACTGCGATTTTGGCGCTTGAACAATCAAGCTATTCAAGCATTATTCTGCGGAACTTCGCGATATCCTCTTCCGTAAAACCAAGTGAAAGGACATACTTCTCCAGGCGCTCGCGCACCGTGTCGGCCGGAAAGTTCTTCTTGAATCCGTTCACGAGCTTGTCATAGCGCTGCTCGTGGCAGAAGTCAACGCCGTGCGCCCAGAACCCAGTGATTTCCCAGTCACGGGCAAGACGGTCTTCATCCGCGCCGAGCAGTCCACAGAGGATGTACGCCACCGACCCAGTCCGGTCCGCGCCGGCTATGCAGTGGAAGTCGATCGGGTAGTTGTTTTCATCGAGGAACACGCGAAATACCTTCGCGAACTCTTCCTTGCCCCAGCTGTCCTGCATACCGCCATAGGCGCTGGAGGAAAAATGAAACCACTTAACTGTAGGGCCAAGCGGCGAGCCGGTCATGCCGAAGCATTCCTTGTCGGACCTGAGGTCTATGTCCGTCTTGATTCCGAATCGCTTTCGTATGTACTCGCCATTCTCTCCCTCTACGCGGCTCTTGCCTGTCTCCAATCCCTTCTCGACTTTCGAAGTGCCGCCTGCTTTTACATCCTTCTTCGCCTTGTGGACTCGAGACGAGAGGAACTTCGCGACTGGTTCGCCCGGATGACGGTTGGCCCAGTCGGCGTATTCCTCGTCCTTGAGGTCCATCGTCTTTGGATCGGCCTGCCAGGCGAGCAGCTGGTCGAGGCGCTTCTGCGCCGCTTCGGCGGCCTCCTTCACTTCCTTGTCCTTGCCCATCTTCCGCAGCTCATCGATCGAGTAGTACGCCATAGCAGCGTTGTAGTTAAGACCGGCCGAGCGAAAAACAAGCCCCTGCCGAACGCGCCTGCCGTCGAGACCAATCCATCCGCCTATGTCGCGCACGTTCGGCACGCCTGGGAAGCGGATGAGACGCGGCGCCCGATCCTCGGTCTTGAACTTGCCGCCGCCAGTCGCGCCACCACCGGAAACAGTCCACGCGTATTCGGCTGCAATTTCGAGATTGTCAATATTGACCGAGGTGTCTTTTACGGACTGACCAATAACGATTGCACCGTTCTTTGCATCCTTGACCGTCACCTTGTACTCGTCGACACCGTCTACCGGCTCCCAAGCGAGCCGGACGGTTTTCGGCCAGTAGACCTCTCGAGCCTTCTTTTCGCCGGGAACTTGCTCCGCCGGATGGCCCATCACGTTTCTGCGGAAGTTTGCATCCACGAATTTCTCGCGGCGCAAATCGTTCGACATGTCCAAATACGCCTTCTGCGCATCCGTAAGAAGCGGCACGACCGCGCCCTCGACCGGCTCAATCGTCTTGATCTCCGCCGCATTCGCCCATGCGCCGAGCAACGTGCCCGCCGCGACCGCAATTATGATTTTATATGTCATATAAACCTGCCTTTGTTTATCGTCATTATACCATTTGCACCTTTCACCAGACAAGGGGAATTCACACTGCACGGCGACATATTACCTCAAGATGATCCTGAACGCCCCCGCTCCACCATCTGAGCCGATAATACCGAAGAAATCGCGAGACTCGCCTAATCCGGCAAAGGAAAGTTCGGATATTCGCGATGGCTTTACAGCCGACGGAAGCCACTTTTGACCATCCTCGTCACGAAGCGCCGTTCCATTGATCGAATACTGGACGAACTTTCCCACTACGCGAATCTTGACCTCGACCTGTGCCCCCTCCTCTACTTCAACGCCATAAAGCCGCCGCCATCCACCAGCGCAATAGCCATGCGGCACAGGAGCGCCCTGTCGATCGCCGAGAAAAACAAAGCTTGCCATGTCGCCCGAAGGACATGGTATTTCGCCCATCGCCTCTGCCGTGACCGTGACGCGAACATCACCCGACTTGCCCGACGGCACGCCAGAGTCAAGCTCGAAGGACCTAACTGGGAATCCGCCTTCCGTTCCGACCGCGCCCCATTTGCCGCCAATGGAGCGATGCCCGTCCTGATCCCAGGAGAACCAAAGCGTTCCTTCGGCGAAGTCGTATCCGTCGCCAATTGAAACGCGGCATATTCTGTTAGCCCTAAGCGATGCATTCCAGCATTCGTCATTAGCAAAGCGCACAGGACGCCGCGGAAGACCATCGCCCGTTTCGTCGGCGAGTGGAGCGCTTACACGGAGAAAGACGTCGTATTCACCAGACGGCAGATTCTCAGGATAGTCAAAATTAAGTGAAACGACCGCAGTCGCCCCGCCGCGAATATTGCGCAACGACATCTGTGTATCACCGACAAGCGACGCCTTTGACGACACCCCGCCGCCCGAAAGCACGACCTCGATCAAGTCATCGAAAAGGAGCTGCCCGAAACCTGTGTTTTCTATCTCGACGTCCAACCTCGCCCCGCCTGTGCGTCCCTCAAGAGAAACGCCGCGGATGACATAGCGATAGCCCATGTGGTCTTCGCAGAACTTGCGAAGATCGACACCATCATACTCTGAAAGCCCAGGCATCCCGTCAAAAGCCCAGGCGGATGACAAAAAGAACGTGTTAGTCAATTTCTGGACGACAGTCATGTCGTAGGCGCGGATCGTCCTGAGGTACGAAAGATGCGTGTCATACCACTCAGACACGATGTTGAAGCGCGACGGATCGAGGAGATGCACGTTCGTATCGAAGTAGCTCATCGATATGCTTGCGAACTCGCCACCATACGGAACGGCCTGACCCTTCAGAAACGCTCTTCCTTCGTCTCGGCTCCAAGTAGTCGTGCCGCCGCCACCACCCCATGTGCCATAGTCGTAATCCGTGCCAAGGTAACCGTCGTTGTAGAAACCCATTCGCGAACGTAGCGTCTGGTCCATTGAGTCCATGCCTCCGCCAATGAAGGCCGATGTCGTCGTGCCCAAGTAATTCATCCAGACTTGGGGGGAACGAACAAGCAGCGCCATGTCGTCGGGGAGACTCTCCAGCCATGCGCCCACTACGCGGTTTTGATACTCCCTCGCCGTGTATCTTGACGTATGCATCTCGCCATACGCGCCTATTATGCCGCATTCAACGGCCGGCACGACATCGCGAAACTGCGAGAGAACGGCGCCAAGCTGGTGGATGTGGACAATAATCATCTCAAAGTCATCCGGCTCCGCCCCGCCCCATCCATCCCAGGTATAGGCGAAACGCGGGATGCAGGTCCCGCCGTTTCTGCGGCACTTGAGAAAGGAGTTGGAAACTGCGAGAAGTGCGTTCTCGTCTAACGGGATGTCCGCGCCGCCGACAAAGTTCGTGATATGGGCGTAGTGGTTCGTCTGAACCGCATACGTGTCGCCGTAGACATATCCCTTCGAGAACTTGTGCATGCTCCAGAGTTTGGTGCAATTTCTGGAGCTGGAGCAGAGATTGTTGCCACTTGTAGACATGCCTGGCGTAAGATTCGACCATCCGCCACTGGCATACCCGCACCCGGGGTTCTCAAAAAGTTCTCTCCCGTCGACAAAGGATATCGCCGATTCAAGCGTTGCTGCCTGAAGCGTCGCCGCCGCAAGCAAGGCAACGACGCTCTGCAAAATTCTCACCGCCAACCTGCCGACGCAGCGACTACCTTAGAATGAGCTGCAGCCCAATGCCCTTCTTCGCCACAAGAAGTTCGTTTGCATCGTCGCCGTCGATGGGAAGGCGCTTGACACACCATCCTGCCTTTACGGCGGGATCTGGCGAGGCCTTTGCAATCTTGCCGACGACAATCTTGTCACCTGCCGCAAACTCCAGCCCCTCGGTCATCGGCTCCATCGACAGCCTTCCGCCATGGCTTTGGTATTCGCCGACATTCACCATGTCGTTCGTAACGACAACGCCGTTCTCTGTCCACACGCGGATATTGAAATCAGCTGCAAGATCTAGCGTTCCAAACGTTGCCGTTGCCGCACCGTCCGTCAGGTTGGTTAGCGCGACATTGCCCGCGACGACCGTGCCCGCCCAGTTCGCCCCGTCGGCGAAATACAGCGCGGTCTCGACGTCGCCATCGGCCTTCGCGACCTTGATGGACCCCGTCGCCGTGTTCGCGCCGTTCACCATCGTCACCGTG
>CADCGZ010000016.1 GCA_902801025.1 uncultured bacterium
ATATACGGCTTCGGGGTCGAGTCCTGTGCAATCCGCCTCGCCTAAAAGGGTTCCGCCCGGCGTTGGCCCAAAACAAAGCCGCGCAGTGCACCCTCGGGAGCTGGGCTAGCGGCGCATGCGTTCGTCTCTCGCTTCGGGGAAAAGCTCGACTCCTCCCGCGCGCTGCATCCACCGTCCGCAGCGCGATACTTCGTCGGCGGGATACCGCCTCCTCGTCTCGCACGCGTCCGCTGGCGCATCACGCGAACTGTCGTCGCGCCGTTCCCCTGCGCTCATTCCTCACACATGCGCCGTTAGCCCGACCTTCCGCTGTGGCGCGTTTTTCTTCGTAGCATCTGCGCTCGCCGCCTTCTTGTTGGCTCGCTTAACTGCATATGGCAACAACGCGCAAACATGCATTTTACAACGGTTTCGCGGGGTCTGTCCCCGGCTACTTGGGGGTTTTGACCTAAGTTTACAGGTCAAAATAAGGACCGCGTCTCAACCGCGCTTAGGAACTCCGGCTACAGGTCGAAGGACGAATACTCTGCCACATTCTACCGCACGATATGGTATAATTCACTGTAGACAAAACTTATGAACGGAGATCGAAAATGACCTTGATTAAACTGTCGGCAAAACTTCTGTTCGGAATCACGGTTTTGCTGATTGTGTTTCCCTTAGCGACATTTGTCGGATGTTCAGGTTGGCCTTCTTCTCAAGATGTAAGAGAGGCATTCCTTAAAGGACGGACAACGGGTAAGTTTTTGTTTATTGATAATCTTGATCCTAACAGTATTGTTGTAAAAAAAAGTTCTGCGAAAGATGTATGGGATATTACGTATGTTGAGAAAACTTCGTGGGGTTCGGCGTATAAATATCACATCCAAGTAGTTCCTAAAAAGAGAAAGCAGGGCGGGTACTTGCTTCATATCATAAATTCCGAAGAGATTCGCCCACCAAAACCAACAGCCACACCCGAACCAAAACCATCCTACCATAAGACAACTACCACAACCACTACACAGAAACCAGTCGAACCAGAGGTTGATATGGCTACCCTTACAGGGAAACTAAAGAGTTTTGCTGGTTTCACATTTGGATATGATTACCACAATAATCCTCCTAATCTCAGGACATACCACGAGCCTGGGCATCGTAGAGCTTACTATTTGACTTCTCCATTTCGGTACCTCAATCAGGCAAACCTATACGATGAACAAGACCGCGTAAGTCAAAAGCGCAGGGCATTGGTTCAAGTTGTAATTTTCGGAGTCCTGCCACAGGAGTATACGGCAGAAGAGATTAATAAAGAATATGTAGCGGTTGCCAAGATACTGGAGGATAAATACGGGATCAAAATGAAGAAGGTTTCGAACATTCAATACAACTACAAGAACGGGGGAATCGAAATTGAATTGTGGTGTTGGGGAGATTCTCACAATATGTTTGTTAGGGTGAAGAACGTATATCCATGGAATGGAGTTGAATTTCGCAAACCAAATTATTCTGCCCCAAAGAAATTTAGCCCAAACGAAGGGGCGAACGCACTCTGATTTACTTGAGGAGTTTATAAGGCTGATCCTTGCTTCCAACAAATTTCAAAACAAAGGATTGTAATGGAAGCCACAACTCAACAACATAACAGCATCTCACCAACGCCGACTAAAACGCCCTATAGACCGTCTTTGAACTCTCTGCTGTAGAAATGGTCGAGGGACGTAAGGAACCGAGACGGGAACGTTTGTGTTGTGTGTGGTAAGAGGGAACACTTGAACGCCCATCACATTCTTCCAAAGCACCTGTGGAAAGAGTACAGGTTGGATATAGCAAACGGAATCTCACTGTGTCCTTCTCATCACAGGTTCGGAAGGTTGTCTGCACATTAGAACCCGATATGGTTTTCTGAGTGGCTAAAACAAAACCGTCCAGAGTTGTTCCAGACGGCGTTGAGAAGAATGGGTTGAAAAACGGTTTGCTGGCCCTTTCCGCATTTGCAAGACAGTATTGCTTCTCGCATTAGTGGGTCGTACCAACGTCCAGCGACGCGCACCCTCTTACATTCACGGAGGAACCAGCACCGAGGACATTATATCAAATACCGTTGGTTGATGTCTAACGCGAACGACTGCTCGGCTACAATCACCTGTGTTCGCTCTTTGGGTTTCGTCCGAACGTTTCTATTGAGTCACGAAAAAGGACGCCCTGCGGAACCTGTAGGAATCCCGTAGGGCGTCCCGGTTTGAGTTTACATCCCGTTGTCCTTCTGTCAGTTGGTTCTTAACGCCGTTTTACTGTTTTACCGTTTAGCCGTTATGGTGCAGTCATACTCGTTGTCCTTGACCTTCCACTCTGGGTGCTTCTCCTTCACCCAATCACAGACGGCGGCTGTCTGCCATCTGGCCCGTGTGTGACCAGTACAGCTCCATCCCACCGTGACGAACCCGAACCACTTTATCTTCTGGTCGATCTCGTTCCTCATCTCCTCTCCGGCCCAGTTGTCTTCCGACGGCAGGGTGTTTAGCCTTGTCACGGAACTACTTTCAGACCAGCTTCCGACAATGAACTCCCTCGTCCACTTCCAGCGGTTCACAGCTTTATGGGCCTCACTCGTCTCTCTGTAGTGGGGTAGCTTTATGTCCTCCTGTGTACATCTGCACTCGTCCATTCGCTTTGCAAGCTCAGGGTCGGTTTGGGATATGTACCTTTCACCTTCCCTTGCTTTCTCCTCCCAGATTGCTTTCAGCTCCGCGAGTCGCTTTTCGGCGTCTTCCCTCTTAGTCCAGTAGAGATCACTGAACTGGTCGAAGAAGGCGTCGAAAAGCGACTCGCGGAGCTGAAAGCAATCACGCGGAAGATTCGACGCGGGCAAGGTTAAGCGAGCCGATGGGACACCGGCGAGCGCAAATGCTACGAAGAAAAACGCGCCTTAGCGGAAGGTCGGGCAAGGGACGAGGGGGCGAGTGCCGAACTGAGCGACATGCAACGACGCGGTTCGTCGGATGCGCGGTGAGACACGTCGCAAGGCGAGAAGCCGGTATCCCGGCGACGAAGGATTGCGACGCGTATCGCCGCGAAGACGACGGGAGCGGCGGCGCAGGGAGCGGGAGTGAGGCCGAGACCCCGAGCACCGCGCCGAACTCCCGAGGGTGCCATGCGCGGTCACGGTCGGGGCCAACGCCGAGCGGACCGAAGCAGGGGGTGGCGAGTTGTGCAGGACTCGCCCCCGAAGGCGTATATGTATACGCCGAGCGGGGCGAAGGACGCACAAATCGACCGCCCTGCACAGGGAGCACGGTTGCCCTGACCGTGACCGCACATTGGAAGGCCGCACACACCAGCACAGAACATCAACAAGAATGCGAAGCAAGCCGCACGTTGTCAGGCAAACCAACACTGCAAGCACAACACACCTGCACATAACAACACACTCTATCACCAATCCAACGCGAAACAAATATGGTATAATTCTAACACCAAAGGGTGGAAGCCGGAAAGTCCTGTGAAATCCAGGCGCTGTCGCGCAGCCGTCAAAGTCGGAATGCGGCCCTGCCCGTCAACCTCAAGTACCTTCGCAAGAGGGGGAAAGAAGAAAAATGAACAAACTGATACCGGCGGCAGTTGCCGCCATGTCGCTCGGCGCATACGCCGCAGAGACAAACGAGACTGCGACGGCAGAATTGCCTCCAGTCGTGATCGAGGCCTCGCGCATCGGCAAGACCCCGAATGAAATCCCAAGCGCAGTGCAGGTCATCACGCGCGGCGAAATCGCCGCGAGCGGCGCGAGAGACGTCGCGGACCTGCTCCAAAAGAAGTGCACGACGCTCGACTTCGCGCACCTCGGCGGGAACAACCCCGCGCTCACGCAGCTCGCCCCACGCGGCTACGGCGAGAACGGCTTCGGTCGCCTCCTCATCGTCGTCGACGGCGAGCGACTCAACAGCCCCGACATGAACGCGCCCAACCTCGCGCAGATCGGCCTCGGCGCAATCGAGCGCATCGAAATCCTGCAGGGCTCGCAGAATGTCCTCCACGGCGACGTCGGCTCGGCCGGAATGATCAACATCGTGACCGACCCGAACGACTACGAGACACATGGGGCTATCGAGCTACACGGCGGAAGCTGGAACACCATAGGCGCAAGCGCGTCGCTTCGCGGCGGCGTCAAGGACTGGGGCACGCAGTACTGGGTCAACGGCGGCTGGGACCATTCCGACGGCTACCGCCACGACAGCGGCTTTGACGCCTACTACGCCGGCGGCGGCGTAAAGCAGAACTTCGACAACGGTTCCTACATTCGCCTCTCCGCGTTCTGGTCCGACGTCGACAGCGACCTTCCCGGCTACCTCTCGCGCGACGACTGGAAGCACCACCCGACCCATTCCGACGGCTACGGAGATTTCTACCGCCGCACGACGTACGGACTCAACGCGACCGCCTACGGCGTGATCAACGACGACAACGCCGTCCGCCTCACGCAGACGTTCTCGCGCCGCCACCTCAAGAGCCGCGGCTACGGCTACTGGTACACCGACTACGACATCTACTCCTACGAGTTCACGCCCGAGTGGATCAACACCACGAAGCTCGGCGCGTTCGACAACGAGTTGATCGTCGGCGCGACATTCCGCTACGACCGCAACGACGCGGCGAACTGGGGCACTTCGTCCTGGGGCTACAGCCATTCGAAGTACGAGTACGACCGCCAGACGATGGGCTTCTACGCGCAGGACACGTTCAAGATCGCCGAGGACCTCGCCCTCGAGATCGGCGGACGCTATGAGCGCAGCTGGAACAAGTGCACGATGGCAGCCGATCCGCGTCGCGCCTACGACCTCGCCGCGTGGGACGCCGCGCTTAACTTCACGCCGGTCGACGGGCTCAAGACATACGCGAAGTTCTCGAACTTCTACAGGATGCCCTTCATCGACGAGGTCGCATACTATTCGCGCGACGACCTCCTCTCGCCCGAGCACGGCTGGCGTGCAGACGTTGGCTTCGACTGGTCGTTCCTCGAGGAATTCAACGTCGCAGGAAACGCCTACGTCTCGCGCACGAAGAACGAGATCTTCTACAATCCGCTCTTCCCATACATGAGCTATGGCTCGCCGGCTTTCGGCGACAACGTGAACTCGCCGTCGCCAGTCATGCGCGAGGGCTTCGACCTGAGGGCAAGCTGGGAGAAGGACAAGGTCGCAGGCGTCTCGCTCGCCTACAGCTTCGTCGACGCCGAGTTTGACGGTGGAGATTTCGACGGCAACGACGTTCCTATGGTCGCCAAGTCCATCGTTTCCGCGAACGGCCGCGTGTGGCTTTGGAACGACTGCTTCGTCTTCGGCGGCTACCGCTACAGGACCGACTGCCGCTCGACTTCAGACTTCGCAAACGAATACGAGAAGATCCCGTCCTTCGGTCTCTTCAATGTCGGCGTCCAGTACAGTCCGACATGCTTCGGCCTCGACGGGCTGACGCTCGCGTTCACGGTCGACAACCTGTTCGACAAGAACTACTGCGACTACTCGACCTACGGCACGGCCTTCTGGCCTGGCGCCGGCCGCAGCTACATGTTCACGATCCGCTACGAATTCTAACGGACGCTCATTACTCGCTCAAACACGCGCCATTAGCCCAATCGGCTATGGCGCGTTTTTCTTCGCAGCACGGAGCTTCGGCTCGAGTTCGCGTAGCTTGGCGGCGAACGCCTCGGCAAGGACGCCATAGCCCGCGTCGTTCGGATGGACGCCGTCGCCGATATATGACGTCGCGGCAGCGGCCTTTGTGGCGGAATAGGCGTCAACGAGCGGAAGACCGCGCCGTTGCGCAAGTTCCCGCTGCCACGGAACGAGCTCTCCGCCGACTACGCTTTCACGGATCGAGAAGGAGTCCTTCTTGACAAACGGCGAGGCGGCAACCACGACGACCGGCGCGTTCGTTAGCGCGAGGAAGTCGTCGACGAGCTTCTCGTAGTCGCGCTTCACGTCGTCCGCGTGGTCATTCCAGTTGACCGGCTTGGAGTCGTTCGTACCAAGCATGAAAAGGACGACGTCCGGACGACTCTCGAGGGCCTTCGCCAGTTGAGGAGACTTGCGATAGCCCATGCCGCCGCGTCCGTTCCACTCCTTGCCATCGTCGAGCGCCGTGCGGGCGTTGTGCCCGAAGTTGAGAACGGTCCATCCGTCGCCGAGGAGCGCTTGCAGCTGCGCGGGGTAGGCCGTCTTTTCGCGCTTGGACGCGCCGTGGCCGTAGGTAATGCTGTCGCCGACGCAGGCAACGACGAGCGGACGTTTTGCGGCGCGCTCAAGCGCGGCACGGACCTTGTCGATCTGGAAAGCCCAGACTGGCACCATGCCGGGCTCGAGCTCTTTCGTTACGCGTGGATCGAAACGGAACTCTCCCTTCAGGAGGAAGTCCTCGAGCTCGCGCACTTCGCGGATCGTCAGCGGATCGGGCGCGGGGATCGGCTTCGGCGCACGAAAGGCGTCGGTGCGAAGCCAGACGGGATTCGTGAGCGCGCAGTGCTTCACGAGCTGCTGGCGCTTCTCGGCGAAGTCGGCGTCGTTCTCGCCGAAGACGCGCGCGACGAGATAGCCGCCCTCCGCGTCCGCCGCGACGTTCCACGTGATGCACCCGCCCGAGAAGTCGCGCTTCTCGGCAAGCACCTTTCCGCCGCGGCCGAGGAGCTGCACGCGGGAGAGCTTCTTTTCGCCATCCGCAGGCCACGCGAACACCTCGACCTTGTGAGTCTTGCCGGCGCCGCTCTCGAGCTCCGCGCCCTGCAGGTTGCCGTCGACTTTCATGTAGAGCCCGGGACCGCTCGACATCGTGTGATGCGCGGCGCGGAACTCGCGCTTCAGTTCTTCAATCGTGTACGGACGGCGCAGGAACGGAATCCAGTTGAAGAGCATCGTGCCCTTCTCCTCGATGCCGTGGGTCGGCGACAGGTCGAGCTCGGAGAACCCGGGCACGCGGTAGCCGAGGTCGAGAAGCGCGAACCAGAGGTTCTGGTAGTCGGCGTGGTACGGGTCATACCCCTGCACCGTCATGCCGTCGAGATATCCGTCGCGCATCAGCTGCGGAATCATGTCAGTCGCGATGTTCGTGACGAACGGACCCTTGTTCTTGCCGTCCTTCGTCCACCAGCTCGTCGGATGCGCCCATATCGCGAGCGCGCCGTAGCGCCGCTGCTCTGCGACGATCGTCGCGTAGGTGCGCCGCTTGTGGTAGTCGCCGGTAAGCGCGTTGCGCTCGGCCGTGTCGTTGTCGTAGTCGGAGTACCAGCACGGGCGATCCTGGCTGTAGTCGTGCCATGCGGGGACGGTCTGCTTGAAGCCGACGTACCACATGTGCCCGAAGCATGACTTCGGCGTCTCGTTGTCGAGATAGAAGAGCATGCCGCCGCCGCGCTCGTTGAGGCGCCTCAGCATCGCCTCGTTTCCGGCGACGTCCATCATCTCTTCCATCTGGTCGTTCTTGAGTCCGCCGAAGTAGCGGTCGCGGTCGGCGCGTTCGTTCAGCGCGTAGACCGCCCGATTGCTCACGGTCCACGGGCTGCCGACGCCGTAAGAGTCGAGATGATACTTCGCGGCCCACGCGAACAGGTTGTTCTCTCCCACCTCTTCGCTCACGCCCGGCTTGCGGCAGTGGTGCGAGTGACCGGCCGCCTTCGCAAACGCAATCGGCTCTGCGGGCGACACGTCCCCGCCTGTGACGTTCCACGTTCCGAACGCCGCGCCCATCGGCACGAGCGCCGCAAATAATGCAATCGTCTTCATTGTCTTTCCTTTCTTGTCGGTTGGCTGTTCAGAAAATTCCCTCTTCGCGCATCTCGCCGCCGCCCTTCCACTCGGGGTCGGGCTTCAGGAGCTCTGCATCGAGCCGCACACCAGACGCGACGAGTCGCTTTCGCAGCGTCTCTTCGTCGAGCGACGCAAAGGAGCCGCCACGCGGCAGAAGCGCCGCGGCTGTTCCAGCCGCCTGCCCCGAAACGCAGCACGCGGGGAGACAGCGGACGACATCCCACATCTCGTCGGCACACGCAATGCAGCGCCCGGCTGCAAGAAGATTTGAAACGCCGGGCACGAGAAGCTGCCCGAAGCGAAGCGGATAGACAGGGCCCTTCCTGCGCCAGTCAGAGAAGATGCCGACGACAGGTCCGGACGCACCCTCGCCCGCGACACGCGCGAGCTTGAGGAGCGTAGGATAAGTCGGAATCGAAAAGACATGAAGCGGTTCCTGCCCAAGCGCGGCGCGGCGCTTGTTCTCCTCCTCGATATCGAGCAGAATCGCGCGGCGCGACGCAATCGCATGGCGCGAGCGTTCGTCTGGATCATCGCCCGCATAGTCGCGCGCCGCGGCGGGATCGAGCTTCCTCAAAGTCTTCCCCGCGCCGCACCTAAGATGTATGTGCCTTTCGCCGTCGACGACGTAGTACCAGCCGCACGGTATGTTTCCCGTGCGACCGCCGACAGTCGCCTCGCCGCAAAGCTGCGCGAGAGCCGCAGAGCCAGTCGCGTCGGTAAACGCGTTCGCGGCAAGCAAGAGACGCTGTGCTCCGCAACGGGCGATAAGCTCCGCGATGCGAGTGCCCTCCCGGACGACATTCTCCGCCGAACAGTCGTAGAAGATGTCAACGCCAGCGTCAACAAGCGCACGCTCAAGCCCGAGCATCATGGGACCCGGGTCGAACACAAGTTCGTAGCGTTTGTCCGAGAGCTCCTTCTTCGTGCCCTTCTTGTCGACCCACGCGCCGTTCGGCTTCGCGGCAGAATACTTCATCGGCAGGCGCAGCAGCTCCTCGGGAATCCCGAAAGTGACTTGCCTGCCGTAGCCATCGCAAAGCGGCATGAAGACAATGATGTGCCCCTGCGTCGAAAGTCCGCCGAGGACATTCGTGCGCTCGAGAAGGCACGTCTTCGCGCCAGCGCGCGCCGACGCGAGTGCGGCGGCAACTCCTGCAAAGCCGCCGCCCACGACAACATGGTCGTACTTGCGGCGAGCGAAGAAACCATGAGAGCGAATGGCGGACGAAGCGCCTTGCGCTTCATCGGCAAGACCGCCGAGCGGCGCAGTCGCGCCAAGCGCGGCCGCACCAGCAAAAAACGATCGCCTGTCCACTTTCATTCGAGAATAATCGCCCTCAGCATTGCGATGTCACTATCGGTAAGGCCGCAGTCCTTCAGATACGCCTCGACCTTCTCGCGCGTGTTCGCGCCGGGATACGTGTTCACGACGTCGTATATCTGGTTGAAGAGCGTCTCATGGCGGAACCAGTTGCCGGCGTTCGTGAAGCCAGAACACTCCCAGTCCTTGTTCAGCTCGTCGTCATCTACGCCCATCAGCGCCTCGATGAGAAACGCGAGCGTGCCAGTGCGGTCCTGCCCACCAATGCAGTGAAAGGCGATCGGGTAGTTCTCGGGCTGGAGAAAGACATCAAAACACTGTTTCACGAGCTCCTTGCCGCGTGGCTTCGCGAGTCCACCGTAGGCCGTCATCGCGACGTTCACCCACTTTACGCGGTCGCCGAGCGGCGATCCCGTCATCCCCGCGACCTCGCCCGCGCCGCGCAAATCGAGGTCTGTGCGAATGCAGAGCTTGTCGAGCATTATCTTGCGCGCCTCGTCGGTGAGCCGCTCGCGCCCGCGGTCCCAGTCGATCGGTACGCGATGCCAGTCGTTCGAAGGGTGCAGGCCGCGGTAGATGTTCGCCATGTGCCCAGCCTGCCAGCAAGGGCGGTTCGTTAGCGTGCCCGCTTCGAACTCGGCGCGGCACTGGGCCCAGGTGAGGAAGTCGATCTCCTCTGGATTGTCGTTGAGCCCTGCTGTTCGGTAGATGAGTCCCTGACGCATGCGCTTGCCGTCGAGACCAACGCGCCCGCCGAGGTCGCGCACATTGGGGATTCCTGGAACATTGATAAGCCGCGGCGCAGTCGCGTCGGTCGTGAACTTCCGCGTCGCAGTCGCGAGACGGCGACCGCCAGCGATTGCAGAAACCTCGACTTCGTATGTCGTGCCGATCTCGAGGTTGTCGAAGAAGGTATATGTCTCTCGCGCGCAGGCGAAGTCAACGGGAGCCGAGGAACCGTCCGAAAAACAGCGGCGAAGCGCGACCTCGAAGACCGGCTGAACCGTCGACATGCCGGAGAATCCGTCCCACCAGCGCCACGAGACGAGAACCGGCGTCGGCGCGTTCGGCTCCGCGGCAAGTATGCCGCGCTCGCCGGCGTCGGCAAACTTCTTCACGCGCTCCGCGAGCGGAAGGGAGAGATAGTCCATCTTCCTCTTCGACATGAGCCAGACGGCATCCTTCCCCGTCGGCTGGAGGATGACGAGCTCCCCTGCCGCGGCGCAGAAGGCAAGCAAGGCGGTGGCGATGACGCAGAATGTCGGCCGTTTCATCAGAGGTTTCTCCTGCCCTTGGACTCCAGGTACTTTATGAGCTCGTCGGGACGGTCGGTCTGTATCATCGTTGCGCCGTTTTCAAGCGCCCAGCCCCAGCTGCCGTCGGGATCGCCCTTGAAGCCGCGCTCGTCGGTATGTCCGGCGCAGAGACTGTCCCACAGCGTGTTTATCCAGATGCGCGGGCCGCCGTCCTTCTGCATCGCCTTGAGGCGCTCCAGCACAACTACCGGCGTCTCCTTCGCGATGCAGAGCTCGTACGCGCCCGGGACGCGGTTCTGCGCCTGCCACGCCTCGAACACCTTTATCGACCACGCCGAGGCCTCTTCGGACTTGCTCTCTTTCTTCCCGCTGAAGTTGAGGTTGAGAATCGGCATGTAGTAGAACGTGCCGTCCTCAATGCCGGCCCAATGCTCTTTCATCTTCTTCTTGAGCTCGCCGGGCATGAAATAGCCCTTGAGGATGACCTCCTTCTCCATGCCGAGCTTCTTTACGTATTCCGCAATGCCGTGCGGGTCGCGCGGGAACTTGTCGAGGTTGACGAGTATCCTGCCCTTCGTGATGGCGAGCGCTTCCTTGAGCGTGAGGATCTTGTAGTCGGTCAGCTCCTTTCCGTTAGAGCTCTTGAGCCGATACTGGCCGATCTCCTCGAGGGTAAGGTCTGACGACTTGCCCTTGCCGTTGGAGACGCGGTCGAGCGTGCCGTCGTGGAGAAGGACGTATTCGCCGTCCTTTGTGGCCGAGACGTCGAGTTCGACGATGTCCGCACCCTTCGCGATCGATCCCTCGATGGCGCCGATCGAGTTCTCCGGCGCGTTACGCCAGTCGCCGCGGTGCATCGTGACGAACACGTAGTCGCGGTCTGCGCTGTCGAGCTTGGCGCGTATCTTTTCTGCGCGGGTCTGCTCTGCGCCGTGCGACAAATGCGCGAACGCCACCGCCGCGAAAATGCAAGTCAATGATTTAAGCAATGTAGTTTTCATTTTTGTTCTCCTTTGTAAATTCATTCTACGACAACTTCTATCGGGCGCGTCGACGTCACGCGGACGACCGGCTTTTCGGCGGCCGACTTGCGCTGCTCGCAAATGAGCGAGACGACGTTGCCGTCTGGAAGCGTCAGGTTTTCGATTCCGTGACGTTCAAGAAGGCGAACCTTCCACATCACCTTCCCGGGCGTGAAATCCATCCCGAAGACATCGCGGATGAGCATCGCGATCGGCGTCACGCCAGAGAAGCCAACGAATTCGCGGCGGACGGGCTTACCGTAGAGCTTGCCCGGCGCAAGACGCTCTGGGTCATAGCTCTCCCAGATCGTGCCGGTATCAGCATGAACACGAGCTATAGCCGATACATGGCGACACGCGAGACGATGAGCGACATCGGAAAGCCCGCACGCATCAAGCCCCCTCACCGCCATCCAGTCGGTAATGCACCACACTCCCCCGCGCCAGTAGTTGCCGCCGTCTGGTTCGTAGCCGGGATTGTCCTTCGCGAGCGAACGTGTGCCGCACGGCGCGGCGAAGGTCGCGGGATCCTCGAGCGCGGCGGCGAGGCGGCGCGCGCGGTCGGGCGGCGCGATGCCGGCGAGAAGCGCCCAGAACGCGCCGATGTGACGCGCCTTCACGGGCGAACCGTCGCGGTCGAGGTCGTGGTAGAGCCCCGTCTCCTCGTTCCACATGCGCTCGTTCGCGATACGCGTCAAGGCGACGATCTCGTCCTCAAGCGCCTTGTCGCGCGGCAGATCCGCCGCGGCGGCAATCGCGAGAAGGCACTTCGCGTTGAAGACCTGCTGGAAGGTGACGTCGACCCACGAGATGAAGCCGTGGTGGAACTCGGCCGAGTAGCGCTTAGTGTCGAAGCGCGGGATGTTGTCCATTCCGCAGCCCCAGCCAGAGCTCATGTAGGTGCCGTCCTTCCACGTGCGGTTGCGGCGAATCCACTCGTGGTAGGCGAGAAGGACTGGATAGACGCGGCGAAGACGAGACTTGTCGCCGGAGTAGCGGTACCACTCGAGCTCGGCCCACGCGAAGATGTTGCCGCCGATGGACGAGAGGTCGCTGCGCTCGAACTGGCTCCTGCCATCGTAGATGCCGAGTTGCCGCGGAATGAAGCCGTCGGAATCCTGCGCCGCGTAGAAGTTGTCGAGCTGGCAGATGAATGGAAAGACGTTCGACGCGTACTGGCCGAACATCGTGATGAAGCACGACCCCCAGACGAAGACGCTCTTCCCGAACGGCGTGTACACGTAGTTGCGCTTGAAGTTCGTACCCTTCTCGGGCTTGTGCAGCTTCTCGCCGACCATGCGCCATGCGTCCGCGAACGCGGCGACCTCGCGCGGATGGCCGTCCCAGACCGCGCGAGGGACGCGCGTCTTCCACGCCTCGGCGTCCGGCAGTGCCTTGTCCTCGACCTCCTCGTTCACAAAGGTGTTTTCCGCGAAGAGCGGCGACGGGCCGTAGGTCCTGAAGAACTGGTGCTCACGCGTCGCGGGATCTTCGTCTGCAAACGCCAACGCCGCGGCAAGGGCGAGCAGCAGGCATGTAGTCTTTGTCCTCATGCCGTCAATGATACCATAAGAACATGGCAAAGGCAAGGTCGCGGCGGCTCAAGAAGACGCCTTCGCTCGGTGCGAATAGATGAAGTAGAGCGCAAGATCGGTAGAGACAAGGGCGATGTCGGCGAGATAGACGACACACAGCCATAGTTTCGTCCCTTCGACAAGATGCGCGGCGATTCCGCAGAGGTAGCCGACGATCACGATGGCCATGAAGTGCGGCGACTTCCCGTCGACGCGCTTCGCCTTGTACGTGCGCCAGATCGCAAACGGCCACGAGAAGCCGAAAGCGAACAGCATTGCAAACTCAAGTATTTCCGCAGTCATTTCCACGTTACCCTCATTGGACGATATCAACGTTGAAGCGCACGATCTTGAAGACGACCGGGCGATCCGATGCGTTGATCCAGCGCACGGCGTTGAAGCCGGCATTCGCATCCACATGACCGAAGAGGAGCTTGCCGTCGACTTCGAGGGAGACGGACTGCCACGTGGCGCCGCCGTCTTTCGACACTTCGACGCGGCCGTTCGCCACGGCGTCCGGAGTTTCGAAGTCCAGCCATACGTACTTGAACGTCACGAACTTCGCCATCTTCATTCCAAACCAGTCCCCCGGCTTTGCCGTCAACTGCTCAAGGATGTTGTCCATGACAAGCAAGGCCTCGCCGCGCTCGAAGTGCTGGCCCTTGCCCGCGACGGCAGAAATCGTCCCGATGGATGTGCCCACGGTCGGGAAATAGCGCGCATACACGTCCGGCTGATTGCGAAACGACTCCTTTGCACAGTCGTCAATAACCTTCTGCAGATGGCGCGTCGCAGTAACGCACCCCATGCAACGGCAACGGTCCCATTCCGGCGCCAGCGACTGGAAGTAGGCCTTCTGTTGCCGCTGTATCTCCTTGCCTTCGTCCTTTGCCTTCACGTAGGCATCCGCGTCCCCCTTGGCCGCCGCAATGCCTTCGCGCGCCTGCGCACCGAAGAAGGCCACCCAGTAGCGGATTTCCCTCCAGAGTTTTGGTGCCTTCTCGGGCAGGACTTTCGAGAGCTCTTCAGCGGCAGCGACATTTGCCTCGCATTCACGCACGAGCGCGGCCCTGCCATCCGACTTCCATGCCGCCATGAAACGTTCCGATTCCTCGCGATAGAAGCCGCCCATCGCCTCTGGCTCCTTGTGCGGGTCGGTATTGTGCCCGCAGAACTGCAACATCGCCTTCGCCGCGAATGGGTAAAGCCGCTGAATCCCGTCGTGCCAGTTGTGGAAGGAACTGAAGTCGCGCCTGTTCCAGAGCATGTCCGCGATGCCGAACAGCGCGATTTTCGACGCCTCAAGGTTTTCCATCGGGTTGGACACGAATCCAGAGTACGGATATTCGTCCACCCCGTATGTCCGGCCCATGACCAGCTTGCACCGAACGAAGTCGTTCACAGGCCAATTCCACCAGACAAACGGCGGGCGCCGCAGCGCCTTCGCCCGCTTAGCCGTGGCATCGGCGGTGATGTCGCTGCAGACACCCATTCCCGTCCACATGATCAGGATGTCCTTGTCGGCCTTCTCGCCGATGATGTGGCTGTATTTGCTGTTGTCGTCGCCGACATAGTCGTTGGGGCAGACGATCAGCGGCGCACAGTCGCCCTTGCGGTCGAGAAAATCGCGCTTGATGCGGTTGCTGATTTCGGCATGAAGTTCGGCGTTGGCATTTCCGAAGTCGTCAAAGAAGACGGCGAAGCACCTGAAGCCAATGTCGTACATTGAGTCGAGCTTGCGCCACAGCGCGGCGTATTCGGCATTGCGCGCATCCGGCGCAGGGTCGGTGAAGGCGTCGCCGAGATGCACGGCCCAGTAGAACTTCACGTGATTCTTCTTCGCCGCGTCTAAAAGACGGTGAAAGTCTGCGACGAATTCGGCAGGGTACGCCTCCTTCCACCTGTAGTGGTGGTACGGATCGTCCTTCGGGCCGTAGATGAAGCAGTTCATCTTGTATTCGCCCATGAATTCCATCAAGTCAAGCCTGCCGTCGGTGCCCCACGGACGGCCGTAGAACCCTTCGACCACACCGCGCAAGGGGACATCGGGAGAGTCTTCCACGGTGCAGCAGGGAACGGCTCCGCCTGATGCAAGCTGGCGCAGGGTCTGGAGTGCGTAGAAGCCGCCAGCCTTCGTACTCGCCTCTATGGTGATGGTCTCCTTGCCAACGACAATGCGATACCCCTCTTCGCCGAGACCTTTCGCCTTGCGAACCTTTGCATCATTCAGTTTGGCGCTCGACACGCCCCCTGTCATTTCAAGACGCTTCGGCGTCGGATAGACACGCACGCCATTCTCCGCCCGCACAGTCCCGACCTGCATGATCGCGAAGGCCATGCAGATAGCTGCAACCGGAAACATCTGTTGTACCATGTCCTGCCTCCTTTTGCCGCATCAGCGGACGAAAATCAACAATCCCGGAACTGCGGGCTGTGCCCCGGACGCCGAAACGAACGAGGAGTCGGCGACCGTCAGGTACTCCGCCTTAGCCCAGTTCGCCGACGATGCCCCGCGCTTCAGGCGGAGCTCGTCGTACTGGCCGTAAAAGGCGTTGTCCTGCGTCGTGCTGTCGATGTTCCCGAACGTCAGCGGATAGTCGTTCTCCCATATCCGGGTAGATCCAGCCGCCGTACCCTGCAACATGCCGTTCGCATAGACGCTCGCGACCGTCTTGTATGGGTTGTCCGTCTCTCCTGTCGCCACGCGGTCAAAGGAAACGAATATATGCACCCAGGTGTTCCTCATGTCGGGAATGGCGAACTCGCCGCCGCCGTCTGCAACATGGACCGCTATCTTTACATCGGTTTCGCCGGCAGACGGCCTTCTTGCAATGCTCCACCCGTAGTTGTAGCCAGACGCCCGCTTAAAGACCATCGGCTCGCTCCATTCCGTTCCGCCAACGGTCCTGAACCAACCCGAGAAAGACAGGAAAGATCCAAGCCCATCGTCACATCCGCTTGGAACAGCAAGATAGTTGCGCCTTGCGGTCGCCAGAATCTCGGCGTCATAAGTGCCGACATCGTAGAACGTTGTGCCGTCCTGGTTGAAGCGCCCCGCGCCAATCGCACCATCGGACACGGCAACAAGGTCGCCCGCCCTCGCCCGTGCATTCTGCACCGCAACGGCATCAAACCCGTTCGCAGCGGAATCATACGCCGTGCCGCTCGCTTCGCCCATGTGCCATACACCGGCATAGTCAGGCCATTTTGCGAGCGGGATGCCGGCGGGGTTCACCCCGTTGCCATAATACATCCTGACGCGGGTTCCCTTCGCCAGCGCCGGAACCGACACCCACACGAGCGACGTACTTTCGCTGTTCCATGTGTCGACTTCATGCGGAATGACCTGCCCGGAGGAATCGGTGAACATCATGTCGCCGCCGTTCGCAATCTGGAAATCGGAATACGCAAAACCGGGGAGCGCCGTCGACAGCTTGATCAGCGCAGGGAAGTTCGTAAGCGTTTCCCCGTCGGCAAGGAATTCCATCGGGAAGGTAAATTCAATCCGCTTCAAGAATTCCTGCCTCGTTACCGGCGCAAGATTTGCGATTGTCATTGCCGCCGTAGACCCCTGTGCACCATACAGGCCTTCCGAAATCGAGAGCGTGACGGTCGTATCTGCATTTATCGCGGCATTTACCTTCGGCATGACGGCGACAGTCGCCGACGTCTCGCCATCAGGTATCGTAACCGTGCCGCTCGTTGCACCTTCATAGTCCGCGCCCGCGACGGCCGTTCCCGAAAGCGCGTAGTTCACCGCAAGGTCGCCGTGCGTGTCCGCGCGTGAAATCGAAAACGACCCCGCGCAAGGCCCGTCCTCCGCCGCGTCTGATACCTTTGCGGCAACGAGCGTACCGACATAGAAGTTCCCTGCCCCAGACGCGACGATTTCGCCGCCGGCAGTATTAACACCGACAGCCGCAAACGAATAGGTCTTGCCGGATGCCAGCGCGCCGGGAACGGCCACCTCGTAAGACTGCGGTCCCGTAACCGCCGTCTCGGAAAGTGCCAAGTCGGTCGAGCCTGAGTCCGACGTGAAACGCACATACGGAGTGCCTGTGCCGGATGTCATTGTCACGGAAACCTTCAATGTCCCGGCATCGTTCGCAATTGTCGGCACAACAAAGGTCGGCGGATCAACCGCCGGAACGCTGACAGCGCCATACGAGAAGAACGCAGCGTTGGCAACAGTCGCGTAGTCGGCCGCTATACGTTGCGCAGGCAATGCCCCAGAAGCCAGCCGCACCTCGTCGTATTTGCCGACAAAAGAGCGCTCGCCGCAGACGGCGTTGTTGCCTATGCCCAAACGACGATCATTCAGGTCTTCAACGGCATTAACGCTTCCGGACGCTATCTGCACTCCGTTTTGATAGACATAAACAGTGGTGCCGCAATAGACGAACGCAAGATGATTCCACGATCCCTGAAGATCTGAAACAGCTGTGCTAACATTGGGCTCGCCAGAACCATATGCATCTATTGCGTCGGAACCGTTGCGCATTTCTACTTCCCAGCCGTCTGTCCCGTATGCCGTTTTGCGAGAAAGAAGCCGGTGCCAGCCCTCCTTGTATGACGCATTGAACCAGCCAGACGCCGTAAACGTATTGCCAAGAGCCGGATACGATGGAACATACAGACAATTCCTCGTCCCCGCACCCTCGGTCGTCTGGTTGATACGGGCGTTGCCAACCGCGCCATTTGAAACGGTTGTCATTTCAGACGTGTCCGATCCATTTGGCGTTGCGTCAAGCCCGTTGCCGGAAACGTCCGGTTCAACAGTCGATCCGCTCTCGTTCATGTGCCAAACGCCGGCGAAATCGCTCCACGTGTCCGTCGCGGCGAAGGAGGAAGCGGACGATGCGCCCCAGTAGGCGTAAATGCTCATGCCGTTCTCAAAGGCCGGCACCTTCACCCAGACAAGCGACTCGCCGGAGGTGTTCCACGTATCGATTTCGGAGGGAAGCACAACACCGTCAGCATCGGCAAAAACCAAATCCGCACCGTCCGCCATGAAGTCTGAATAGTGGAAGCCGCTAATCCCCTCCGAAAGCCGCACCAGCGCCGGGAAGTCCTCGACGACGCCACCGCCCGGAACAGCGGAGGCGGAGGCCGTAATCTGCATGAACTTCGAGAAGTCGGACGGATTGACGATGTCGCCGGACGTGAAGTCGAGAGTGCAGTCTTCCGCCGCGCCGTACGAGAGGAACGCGGCATTTGTCGCCGTCGCGCAGTCGGCGGCGATGCGGTCGGCTGAAAGCTCCCCGGCGCAGAGGCGGACTTCGTCGTAGTCGCCGTACAGGCACCAGTCGTCGCCAGCCGACGTGCAGCCGATGGAGAGCGGCGCGCCGTTGTCGCTCGCAGGCGTGATTCCTAGCGTATTCACCAGTTGTCCATCAGCGTAGACCTTGCAGCTCGACCCGGAATAGACGAACGCAAGATGCATCCAGCTGCCGACGATTTTCGGGTCGACTTCAACGTATGGCTTGTTGTTCGGCGCACCGTAGGCGTAAACCTGATTGGCCATTTCGCAATGAGTCTCCTGTCCCCAGCCAGCGGATGAAGTATAACGAGAAAAGAGCCGATACCACCCGCCGGCCGCCGTCACGCGGAAGAAACCGCTGGCCGTGAAGGTGTCGCCGAGATCGTACGAATCGTAGTTCGGGACGGAAAGATAGGCCCTGTCGCCGAAGCTCCCGTTTCCGCCATTCTGTCGCGCCATGCCGACGACGCCGCCCAAAATTCCGATGTTGTACTCCGCGCGAGAGCCAGATGGCGTCGCCGTGAGCCCATGGCCGGTTGCGTCGGCAACCACGCCGCTCGACTCTTTCATGTGCCATACGCCCGTGAAGCCGCTCCATGTTTCGGTTGCCGCGACGCTGCTCGAATAGCTGTCGTTTCCATAGACCATGTAGATTCGCGTGCTTTGCGAAAACGCCGGGACCTTTACCCATACGAGCGACTCGCCGTCAGTGTTCCAAGTGTCGATTTCGTGAGCGAGCACGTTTCCATGAGAATCGAGAAACGCAAGATCAGCACCGCCCTGCTGCCTGAAATCTGAATAAGTGAATCCGTCTATGGCCGACGATAGGCGCACCAATACCGGGAAATCGGTCAGCGAAACGCCCTGCGCAATGGAAGTCGTCGGGACTGTAATCACGATCGATTTCGCGAAGCCAGAGACATCCATTGGCGTAGCCTGCAAAAGACAGACAGTCGTTACGCATACTGCGAGAGTGAGCAACTTTTTCATTTTCCCTTCTCCTTTTCAACAAGCTTTTCCCATCCGCCGAGATGGTGGATGGCGATGCCGGCGCCGGCGGGCACCTTCTCCGCGTCGAGCGCCGCCGAAACCTTCGCGAGCTCGGCGTCCATCTTCGCGGCCCCTTCCTCGAAATAGGTCACGACGCTGCCTTCTCCCGTCTCGCCCGTCTCCGCGCCGAGTATGACGCGGACGTTGCGTTTTTTCGCCAGCGCGATTTCGGCCTTCGAAACGTCGAGCGTCGCCTCCGCCGTGTCACGGTAGGACATAAGCGCGACGCCGTCGGCAGCTGACATCACGACTTCGAGAAGCGGAGCGTTCTCAAGATAGCCGTACGTCACGCGGATTCCGTCGAGCCAGAACGGGATGTCCCACTCCACTTTCTCTCCGGCGGCGTGGATATCCGCGGCGGCGCGAAGGACGAAATCGGCGTAGAGCTGCCATTTGCGCGCGTCCGGGAGCTTCGCGTCCTGATGCGGCTCTACGTCGAGGTGGAGCGCGTAGAACTTCTCGTCCGGTTTTGCCGCGCGCTGATAGGCAAGATAGGCGTCGAGAGTCACAGCGAAGCCACGCGAGCCCGGGTGAATCCAGGAAACGTCGCCAGCGAGAAGCGCGACGCGCATACCCCTGGCATGCGCCTTCCTGACGAAGTCCTGAGTCTCCTTTTGGACTTTTCTGAGATCGGCGCAGAAGTAGATTTCGTCCACGCCGTGCGCAGACAGGAAATCGAGTCGCCGCGTGGCCTCGGCGGGGTTTATCGCATCGTTGCTGCCGCGCCACCACCAGACGCCCTTTGTCGTCGCGGCAGACGCCGTTCCCGCGAAAAGGCAAACCGTAAGGAATGCCGCCGCAGAAAGAACCTTGAACACAACACCCCCCCTGTCGCAACGCATATAGTTCATAGTAAGTACACTACACTATATCAATTTACGGACGGTGCGTCAATGGCTAAGATCACTTCACGAGAAGGCCGAAGACCATCATCGTGTTCGCCATGTTGTTCACGACTGGTTCGTCCATCGCGATCGCAAAGTGGACGTCGGCGAACTCATTGAGTATCGCGAAGCGCTCGGTGCAGCGCGGATACGCCGTATCCCTGTACGAGTAGCCGGCGAAGCGCGCGTTCGGACCCTCGGCCTGCAGCCCGTCAACAGGCAACCCCTCCGGACGGTAGCGACTGTTGTGCAAGGGGCAGCGTATCGTCCTCTCGCCAAGACCCGTGATCCAGCTAAGCCCCATCGGGTTCGCGCCAAGCGTGTTGTCGCATGTGCGAATCATCCAGTCGCGCCACTTCCCCTCGCCAGTCAGCGCCCAGAGGAACGCCGCGGGAACGGCGTAGTTCTCGTAGGCGCCAGTGCCCCATGTGATCGGCGCGAAAGGATGCTTCAGGAACTTGTACGCCATCGTCGCCGAGCCGCGCTCATACATCTCCGCCTCCTTGCGAATCGAGCCGAGCACCGCGTCCCACACGGCACCGTCGGCCTTCTCGCGAGGAATGAGAATGTACGCATAGGCGGCGAGCCGCAGGTCGAAGAAGCCGCTATTCATAAGCTCGGTGCCGGGCGTCTCTCGCCACGGCGTCGAGTCTAGGAAGTCGGCGTGGTATTTCTTCTCCCACGTCGTGTGGTAGAGCTGCGCGGCGGCGTAGGCGCGAAGCGCAAGATTGTACTCGCCCCACTTCTGAAGTCCCTTCACGTCCTTCGTCGGATTCGCAACCGCCCAGTCGTAGGCGCGGCGCGCGCGGCCAAGCCACTCGCGCGACTCGTCCTTGCGACCGAGCCCGCCGAGAACACGCGCGGCCTGCGCAAAGACGCCTGCGGCGAGATACGAGCCCTTCGTGTCCTTCGCCCAGGCATAGTCGCCCTTGTCGTCGAGTTCAACGGTCTGGATGAAGTTCGGGTCGCCCTGCGACTCCGTGCCGTTCCTGACGCTGCCGTCCTCTTCCTGGAGTCCCGCCCAGACACGCACCGCCCACATCGCCTCGTCGACTATGTCGGGGATCGAGTTGCCGCGCTCGGGAACGGAAAGCTGCCCGTCGTAGAAGTTGCCTGGCTTCAGTTCGTAGGCGTCGAAAAGCGACTGCGCGACGTCGATGTGCGAACGCGGATTGTAGTCGCCCGCATCGTGATGCCCGCCAAGCGCCGCGAGCGTGCGCGGCAACGTCTCGGGAACGGACGAGTCGAGGATGTCTATCTCTCCGTCCTCAAGCGGGCGCATAAACGCGACGACGTCGCGCACCGAAAGCCCCTCTGCCGCGCCAACAACGTGGGCGAGGCGAATCGCGTCTACAGGCGCCTTCGAGAGGAATCGGTCGACCTTGTACTTCTTCTCGCCAGTGCGCCAGGTTCCGTCAACGCGCAGCTCGATCTCGCAACTGTCCTTTTCGTCCACCGGATTCACGCGGACGAGGAAGCGATGCCACTTCTTGTCGTTGATGCGAGAGCCGTAGGCGCTCCCGAACTTTACGACACCCCAGCCAACGTTAAGGCCGATATTTCGACCGAGCGAGAAGAGCTCCCCATCCCACTTGCCGCCCGCGATCGAGTCGTCGCGCCTCACGGAGAACGCGACTGTCGCGCCCTTCGCCGCGTCGAACGCAATCGGCGCGACAAGGCCGTTCTTCTCGCCGTCACCCATCACAAACTCTTCGCCTTGCTTCTTTGTCGCGCCGACAGTCTCGATCTTGAGGTTCGCGCGCGAGGCGTCGCCCATGATCTTCGTGCGCTTCGCCTTAACCGCTGGCCACGCAGGGTTCGGAACCGTTTCGATGTTCTCGGTGAACTTGCCCCACTCGTTGCTCTCCCAATGACCGCAAGTCGTCGTGACGACGCCGTTCGTGTGGCAGGCGATGCGCTTCCAGCCGCCGGAGAGCTTAGGGTCAAGCGCAATGCCGCACCGCTGGATATACACGCCCTGCGCCTGCGCCTTGAACGCCTTTTCATAGACGCTCGGCGAAATCTCGAAAGGAAGCGAACGCCCGACTCCCACGATGGAGAGGACATACCGTCCAGGCGTCTTGAACGCGGTGAAGTCTGCGACATAGACGTTCTCGCCCGAGTAGTTGTTCTTGCCGTCCATCTCGAGCCCGTTGTGGACGAACGTGAGACGACCCTCGAACGCTTTCTTTCCCGTTGCCGCGTCGAGAAGCGCGAAGCTTGGGATTTCGCGGAACCTAAGCGCGTACGGCGCGAGCGAATCGTATTCGCCACGCGGCGCATCTGCCGCGTTTTCGCGCGCCTGCTCCGCAGCTTTCTCGGCTTCCGCTTCCGCGGCAAGACGCGCGTTCTCGCGGTCTTCCTGCGTGCCCTTCCCCGCCTCGGCGTAGAACGCTTCCTTCGTGTAGTTTTCGACCGTGCCGGCCTTCACATCGGCTGAAACTGCACCACCATCTGGGAACGAGCCGAGCCAGCGACCAACGTATGCGATCTTCGGCGCATCGGGAAGATAGCCAACTTGGTTTACTTTAATTGACTGCGAAAGCGACTTCGCAGAATTGAAGACGAACGATGCCGTGCGCTCGCCTGCGCAAACGGTCGGCGCGACTTCTACAGAAATCGCATCGCCGTCAGAAAGCGGACGCGCGAGATCGAGGAAGATGCAATGCTCGAGAAATCCCTGGAACGGCCAGCCGGAAGGCAGATAACATTCAAGCCGCGAACGACGACCGAGCGCAACGACTTTGACTGGCTTGCCGTTCACCATGACCTTCCAGTTCGCAAGCTTCAGCCCGCCATCCGGCGAATAGCCGTGGCCGAACTCGCAGAGGATCTTTCCGTCACCGACAGGCGTGACGCGGCGGAAGCCAGTCATCCGCGCGGCGATCTTGTCGCCGTCGATTTCCGGCGCACCACCGTGGACAAACGAGGCACCGCAAAGACCTGCCGTCACCATGCCGCCGCCCTTCTCGCCCTGCGCGACGACGGAATAGCGCACGCCTTTTTTGAGCGGGAACGGAACTTCGAAGACGACTTCCGCGCGAGTAAGAGAGGACACCGCACCCTTCGGCCTGCCACCGGGTGGAATGTCGAATTCCTTTTTCGGCGGTTTCGCGACAACGATCTTCGTAGGTCTCACGAACTTCTCGTAGGCGTATTCCGTGTCGTCGTCGCTTATGATGCGGTAGGCATCGGCCTTGTCGCGACCTGGGCCAGTCGCCGTGCCGAGCACGACCTTGATAGTCACGTCGTCAAGCGACATCGCGCTTCTCAAGCCGTAGACACGCATCACTTCCGGCTTGAGGTCGGGAACGTCACTCAAGGAGTCGGCATTTGTCGCGGCAAGAGCAGCTGTCGCGTACAGGGAAAGGACACTCAACAGCAAAGCGCAGTTAAAGTTTTTCATTCGGTCTCCGTTTTCGCTTGGTTTTAGGAAAGCACTACGGATATTTTACCAAATCATCGCCTTACTCGGCTATGACAACGTACGGCTGGCCGCAAAGAGAGCAGATCGCTCCGGCATGGACGGCGGCTCCGCAATTCGGGCATTTTCTCTCTAAAAGCTCACCACACATCGCGCAATACTTCCCGCCGACGGGATCGGCCGCTTCGCGGTCAGGAAGGAAAAGCCGAATCTCCTCGACGAAATACTCCTTGTTCGTCGGGCAGTGGGGATTCGGGCAAAAACCGCGGAGGAGTGGGGGAGTGGGGGAGTGAGGGAGTGGGGGAGTGTTAACTTGGGCGGGAGAAGCTGATGGTGAGAGCGAAAGATTGAACTTCTTCGCCAGCTTCTCGATTACCTCGTCATTGAGCTTCGTTCCATCGCCCTGCTCAAACATTGAAAGCGCCGACTGCTTGCAGCCGACCTCCGCCGCTAGCTGCCCTTGGGTCAGCCCCGCCTCGCGGCGAGCCAACTTAACGTTTTTGCAGAACTCTGGGTTTAGGTTTTTCAAGGCGGCGATATTATGAACTTTATTTTATCAACTATCAAGGGGGCTGATATCAACGTTATCAACAATAATATAAACAATGTTCATAATGGTGTTGATATTATTGATTAAATATCAATTCACCTGTTAATAATTGCGTTTGATGATTTCGGCTGGCAGCAGATAGTCTTCCCCATTCTTATGGGGAATTCCCAGCTTTTCGAGTTCGGCAATAACCGGTCCGGAAACTATGTTTCCGTTGTCGGCAAACAGCTTTTCAAGATTTGCACGCTTCTTAGCAAGCGTTCCCTCCGGTTCGTTCGCGGCAAGAACGCCCTCTAAAAGCTGAGCTCTCCTAAGGCGACCATCTGCCTCGGCCTTGTCGCGCGCTTCGCGCACTACTTCAAGCACGTGGTCGCGCGTCTCGCCGGTGAAGCGATCTGGAACGTCGATGTCGCGGTCGAGAAGCGCTACCTTGTTCGAAAGCCCGTTGTCTGCATTCGTCGCGAGCACGTCGCCCACCTTCTCGAGCGCCGCTTTCTGGTCGAGCATCTGCTTCTTTGCGGATTCAGCACGATCGGTAAGTTCCGAGATGTTTTTTTTGAGTTCGACAATGCTCTTTCTCAGTTCGGCGTTTTCGGCGCGGAGCGCTGCAATCGTCTCCGCCTGTTCGGCCTTGTCGGCAGCAAGAGCTTCGACTACCGCCTTCTGGACGTCGATGCTGTCTTCTGCGACAACCTCTTCCTCAGCGGATTCCGCTGTTTCTTCATCAGCAGGCAGCGTGGCGGGCGGCGCCTTTGGCTCGTCATCAAGGAATTCTTCGAAGTTCATTTGACGTTCTGTCCTTTGAGTTCACAGCCGGGGTACACGAACAGCCGGCAGTCGATAGGTCCGTTGAAGAACGGAACCCTTGTCTTGTAGTAGAGGTTTACGAGACGCGCAAGGTCGGGGTTGCCGGTGATGAGGCCGCCGGTGTAGCCGCTGCACTTCTCGTTCATGAAAGTTCCTATGCGCTCGTAGACCGGCGCAAGCTCCTCGAACGTACCGAGGCGAATGCCGTACTCTGGGTTGAAGAACACGACACCGCGGGGAGAAGCGTCTGATTCGGGAACGGGTGTGTCGGCAAAGTCGCACGCCTTGAAAGTGATGAACTGTGCAACTCCCGCGGCTATCGCGTTTGAATGGGCGTTGTCGACGGCCTCGGGAGAAATGTCCGTCGCAATTATCGGCGGAATCCCCTCTTTTTTCTCCGCGGCAGCGGCGTCCATCACAAGTTCCTTCCATATCTGCTCGGGGCTCGCGCCAACATACTGGCGCGGAGCGACGCGAGGTGCGCTCTCGCCGGGAATTATGCTGCTGTATCCCTTTATAGACTGGAACGCGAAGTGCCCCTTGAGAAGGCCGGGCGCCTTGTTCATCGCAACCATCGCCGCCTCTATTGCGGGCGTGCCGGATCCGCACATTGGAGAGACGAACGGCGTCTTGCCGTCCCACCGGAGGGCCATTATGCAGGCGGCGGCAAGAGTCTCCTGCATCGGCGCAGAGCCAGGTATCATCCTGTATCCGCGCTTTGAAAGCGGCTCGCCCGAAGTGTCGAGATAGATTATCGCTTCGTCCCTCTCCCAGTACACGAAGACGGCGGCTCCCCTGTTTTCGCCGCCTGAATCGGGACGGCGCTGGCACATCTCGCGCATGCGGTCGGCTATCGCGTCCTTTGTGTAAAGCGATGGTATGCGCGTGTCGCGTATCGTGTAGTTGTGGACGATTGACGAAACGGAAAAGTACCCGTCGGCTTCGATCAGGTTCTCCCAGTCGATCGAACGCGTTGCCTCGTAGAGGTCCTTTATGTTGCGGCACGTCGTCCTGAGGAGAGGCACGAGAACGCGGTGAGCGGTGCGGAGATGGAGATTGAGCTTCATCACGTCCCTCATTGCCCCGCGGACGACGACGGTATTCTCGGTGACTTCGATCGGACGGTACCCCATGTTGAGCACCTCTATCTCCGTCCAGCGCGAAAGCTCCTTCGCGCACGATATGATTATAGGATAGCCCCTGTCAGTCCACAGCTTCATAGTCCACCCTTAAGACTTTCAACTTCCCTGGCTTCTGAACTTTGAAATCGTAGCTTTGAACTTTTAAACTCAGTTTATCCTTAGAGGCATGAGGACATAGAGGAACGGAATGCTGCACTTGATGACCGCAGGGCTGTGTCCGTTGTTGAGACCTATCGTGACTTCGTCGTCATCGATTGCCTTGAGGGGGTCCATGACATAGGTCGGGTTGAACATTATCTCTATTTTCTCTCCAGCGTACTTTATCGGAACTTCGTCCTTCGCCTCTCCGATGTCGGACGCGGCGGAAGTGACGGTAAGCCGGTTCCCGTCGAATATGAGCTTCGTCGAGTGGGCTTCGTCCATTGTCATCACGCTCGCGCGGTCGAGGGCGTCAAGGAGAAGCTGGCGGTCGATTGAAATCTGTTCCGCGCATTCCTTTGGTATCACCTGACGATAGTTCGGATATGTGTCGTCCATCAGCTTCGAGTATATCTGGACCTTTTCGATCGAGAAGCATATCTGGCTCTTCTTGACCATGATGGACATCTCTCCTTCGGCCGCAAGCGACCTCTGGAGTTCCGCAACCGCCTTCGAAGGCAGCACTATGTCCTTCTCTGCCGCCTTTGGAAACTCTATTTCGTTCTCAACGAGCGCGAGGCGGCGACCGTCGGTCGCTACCATCGTGAGCTTTTCGTCCTTGAAGCTCATGAGCACTCCCTTGAGCGTACGACGGGTATCGTCCTGCGACGCGGCATATGCTGTCTTCCTCAGCATCTCCCTTATCGTCGCCTGGGGAATCGTGTAAATATACGCTTCGCCGTCTTCGGGAATGGACGGAAATTCCGCAGCCGGCATTCCCTGCAGCTTGAAACGTGCGCTTCCCGCCTTTATCGTAGCCCTCTCCTGGCCATCGCATTCGACAGTCACCTCTCCCTCGGCCGCCTTCATCACGGAAACGAAGAGAAGCTTCACTGGAAGAGTCGTCATTCCCTCTTCGATTATTTCGCACTCCACCTCGGCCTTGATCGATATGTCAAGATCGGTTGTAGTGAGCTTGATCGAATTTCCCTTTCCTTCGATCATCACGTTCTGCAGGATTGGAAGAGATCCCTTTCCCGCCACTATGTTCTGTACGCTCTTGAGCCCTTCTATGAACTTCGACCTTATGACCTTGAATTTCATTTTGTTTCCTTTCCGTGATAGGGACCTGTTGCCTTCACACCGGAGATTTTATCATAATATTTTGTTTTTTAGAATAGACCAATTTATACTTATTAGATTTGTAGACAACGTAGACAACTCTGAAAGATCCCTGTAAAACATGAGGTTTAATCTCTTCCTCGATGTTGACATCCTATTGAATAAGATTTCATTTCCTTGAACATCTCTTTTTATTGTTGATATAATTCTAAGTTGTATACAGTCTGCCTACTTGATTTCAACCTACCATGTCCTTCATTGAACAGCCAAGATCCGACAGTATCTCTTCGAGAGTTGCCCTTAGTTCTGGCTCTACGTCAAGACGTTTTGAGATGTTCTTCACTCCGTGGATTATAGTGGCGTGGCTCTTTTCGAAGTTCTTCGCTATTTCTGGAAGACTTCTCGTCGTGAACTTGCGTGAGATGTACATTGCAAGTTGCCGAGGAGTGACTATTGACTGCGTGCGCTCCGGAGAAAGTATCTGCGATATTGTAACTGCATACTTCTTGCAAACGCAGTTCTGCACTTCTTCTACCGTGAGCTTCTTCCTGCTTTTCTCCTTTTCGATGAAGTCTTTCAGGATGTATGAAAGAACATCATCGGTTAGAAGCATTGAAGGATCGCGGTTGGCGAAGATGTTGACCTTACCGAGTGCGCCTTCCATTGCACGCACGTGGCTCTTTATGTTTGCGGCGATGAACTTGAGTGTGGAGTCGCTTACTTCCGGGACCATTCCCTCCGATTTCTTCTTTAGAATGGCAAGCCGAGTCTCGTAGGCGGGTGACTCGATTTCCTGGAGCATTCCTCCTTCAAAACGGGAGATAAGTCGATCCTCAATTCCCGGAAGGTCCTTTGGAGCGACATCCGAGGTGATGACGATCTGCTTGTCTGCGTTTGTCAGAGCGTTGAACGTGTTGAAGAACTCCTCCTGGAAGTTTCGCATGTTCGTCGTGATAAACTGGATATCGTCGATCAAGAGGACGTCGATCTTCCTGTAGCGGTCGCGGAAAGTCTGAAGGCTGTTCTGCGTCATCGCGTTGACGTATTCGTTGAGGAACACTTCTGCCGTGAGATAGCAGACAGCGGCCGTCGGATTCTTCCGCTTGACGTCGTTGCCGATCGCCTGCATGATATGCGTTTTGCCGAGACCGGTACCGCCGTGTATGAACAGTGGATTGAGTCCTTTCTGCCCAGGGTTGCTTGCAACTCCCTTTGCGGCCGCGAGGACGTAGCTGTTTGACGGACCCTCTACGAACTCCTCGAAGGTATAGTATTCCTTGAGGGGCATTGTCGAGATGAACGTCTGTATGCGGCCCGTCTTCGTCTTCTCGACGACGGTGTTGGGTTTAGGCACTATTATCGCGGGCTTTGCGTTCTCGTCGAACGAGAATTCGATATTGACGTTTGGCTCCGCGCCGGCGAGAAGAAAGCTCTTCTTCAGATCCTCTGCATACTCTCGTTCAAGTATGTCGGCGGACATCTTGTTGAGCGCGAGGATCCTGAAAGTGTCTCCGTCGCGCACTACAGATTGGATCATCGAAAAATTTCTTTCGGCCCGGCTGCGCTTCACGTCTCCCTGCATCATCGTGATGCATATCGTCCGCGCCCGGTCCCATAGTCCCTTCGAGACCATGTCTATTGTTTCGTTGCTCATCTTAAACCTGATTTTCCAAAGTGACGTGAGCAATATAGCAAAAATCTCGCAGAACCGTCATTCGAAAGAAATCTTCTTATGTCTACCACTTATCAACAACAGATGTTGATAACTTTTATTTAGTTATTGTTTTTAAGCAGTGGTGGTTTAATGTTTTCCGCGTTTGATGATGACTGCAAGGATTGCGATGTCTGCGGGATTTACGCCTGAGATGCGAGATGCCTGAGCAAGTGTTTCTGGGCGCCACTTCTTTAACTTCTCCCGGCTCTCATACCTAACCGCTGTGCACTTGTCATAATCCAGCCACTTAGGAATTACAATAGCTTCATCAATCTTCGCCTTTTCCGCAGCTTTTATCTCCTGTTCTATGTAAGGCGCATAATGTCGCATAATTTTTAATTCATTCTCAATCTCCTCTTCAGTGAACCAGCGGGAGATTGGTACGTTTTTCGCGCCTTCATTGAAAGTCGTTGGTGGTGCTTTCTTCGTGTCTACGGCATTGTTGAGATAGTCTTTTACTTTAGAGACAGCGTCCAAGTAATCCTGTGGCTGTATGCCGATCTTCCTTGCCGCATCAAGCAGTCTAAACCTGGCATTATCTTGTCGCAAAATCAACCGACGCTCAGCCCTGCTTGTGAACATCCTATATGGCTCGTCTGTCCCCTTCGTGACAAGATCGTCTATCAGCACTCCAATGTAGGCATCCTGGCGGCTAAGAACAAGTGGTGACTCGCCTTTGACTTTTAGGGCGGCATTTATTCCAGCCATAATACCCTGTGCAGCAGCTTCTTCGTAACCAGTAGTCCCGTTTATTTGTCCGGCAAAGAACAGTCCCTCGATTCGTTTCGCCTCAAGAGAATGTTTTAGTTCTCGGGAATCAATGCCGTCATACTCGATTGCATACGCATAGGCAAGGAATTCGGCTTTCTCAAGCCCAGGCACAGATCTGACCATCTTTTCCTGGACATTACACGGCAAACTACAGGATAGCCCATTGGGATAAATGACTTCACCCGACGAATCTTCGGGTTCAAGCATCACATGGTGTTGTTTTGCCTCTGTAAATCTGACTATTTTGTCCTCAATTGACGGACAATAACGCACACCAGTACCCTCAATTGCCCCTCCATAGAGCGCAGATGCGCTTAGATTCTCCCGTATAATCCTATGCGTTTCTTCCGTTGTATGTGTTAGCCAGCACGGCAACTCACCTAACGATTGTTCCACGTGGAACAATTTATCTTCTCCAACTTCCCCAACTGCTTCTGCGTCCTCTGCGTCTTCGCGTCTCTGCGTTAAAGATTGTATTTCAGAGTGTTCCACATGGAACAATTTTCTTTCCCAAACATCCCCAATATTATTCTCTGCGTACTCTGCGCCTCTCGGCTCTCGCTTCGCTCGGCTTGGTCGCGTCTCTACGGGTTGCGACCACCCACAAGGATATCCCCCGACCGCAGGTCGTCCGCAAAGCGGATGTCCTAACAGGGGTGCGGCTACGCGCCTCTGCGTTAATAAAGATTCTTCAGAATGTTCCACGTGGAACATTGGCCGTGGATTCTCGCCATCCTGCCGTTGGCAGGCGGCAAAGTTGCAGCTTGATGCCTTTAGGCGTGGTGGCGTGCCCGTTTTAAGCCGAATAAGAGAAAAGCCGAGTTTTGAAAGGCATTCTGATAGCAAATTTACGGCTGGACGGCCATCTCCACCCGATTCTTGGCATTCTTTTCCTATCCAGATCCTGCCTCTTAAGGTGGTCCCGGCGGTTAAAACTACTGCCTTTGAGGCGATTGAACCATTGTGCTCAGTAACTACTCCAGAGAGCTTATAGGAACTATTATCATCGCCTCCAAAAGGGTTACTGCTGGCTGATGGCTCGGTAATAAGCCCAATAACGGCATCTTCGAGGACAGTCAAGTTTGGTTGCGCAGCGATAACTTTCTGCATTCGCTCGGCGTACTCTTGCTTAGCACATTGTATTCGTGTTGCCTGGACTGCCGGACCGCGGCTGGAATTAAGAGTCTTGGCTTGAAGGGCTGTGGCATCGGCGTTTTTTCCCATTTCGCCGCCAAGTGCATCAAGCTCGTAGACGAGGTGACTTTTGGCGAGACCTCCGATCGAGGGATTGCATGGCATCTTCGCGATGCTGTCTATCATAGTGGTGACGAGAAGGGTCTTGAGCCCCATTCGTGCTGATGCAAGCGCCGCTTCGACGCCAGCATGCCCGCCGCCAACAACAATAACTTCGCTATCAAACAGCATACTCATAGACGGTGGAGATTATATCAATTATCAACTACATTGTGAACAGTTTTTTTGATTAAATTATGCGACAGTAAGAAGTGTGATAAATTCCCATTTTTTGCTGATAAATCTATAAAAAGCAAAATAAGATGTTTATAACTTTGATGTCAAGGAAAATATATTAACAGTTATCAAAGAGTTATTAACACAAAATGTGAAAAAATTAGGCGCAGTTATCTTAGTGTAGAAAGCCAAAACTCCGATGACAGACAAAATACCTTCGCTAACGGTTCGGTTTGCGCTCCGCATCATGCAGCCACGCTCAGGGTTCTCTACATTTTTCATTGTAGGTGCTGCCTTCGGCTGAGTATGTCTGGAGGACACATCTTCCAGTCAAAAACTAATAAATCTCTACATGGTAATGAGTTGAAATGCGCGAAGCAAAGGCGAAGCGGTAGCGGAGCCACTTTTGCCAACTATCGGAGTTGTTTTATGCGTTAGGCATGGTACTTGGGGAGAGTGATCAAAATGGGTAAACTCCAGAGCTTTAGCGAGGTTGCATTAATCGGTTAAAATTTGATAAAATACACACATTCAAATGAAAGTGCTCTTCCTGTTCATCGACGGCGTGGGCCTACGCGCCGCGGCAACGGACAACCCTGTCAATCCAGAGGTCTGTCCGGTGCTGTGCCGTCTTGTCTCGAAGCACGGAAAGCCCATTGACGCGCGGCTTGGCATAGACGGTCCGCCGCAAAGCGCCACCGGCCAGGCGACGATGTTCACCGGCGTAAACTGCGCTGCCGCGATGGGAAAGCACTGCGAGGGATTTCCAGGTCCCAATTTGCGGAAGATCGTCGAGGCGGACAATCTCTTCATCCAGCTGCGCGACAGGGGAAAGCAAGTCTGCTTTTCAGACGCGTATCTCGTAGACTCCGCCGACGAACTCGCCGCGCGCCGCTTCAAGTCGGTGACTACCGTCATGGCGCTTACTACTCCTGAGACGATAAGGACCGTCGACGATCTCCAGAACGGCCAGGCCGTCATGCAGGACTTGACGCGCGAGACGATACAGGACCGCTGGCCCGACATCGCGGTCATCCCGCCGCAGCGCGCAGCCGAGCATCTCGCTGCGATCGCGCGCAGGTACGACTTTACGCTTTTCGAGTTTTTCCAGTCTGATGTCGCCGGTCACTCTATGGACTACGCGCGCGCGTGCGCGGCACTTAGGACGTACGACAGGTTTCTCGCGTCGCTTGTCCGTTTCGCGGAGGCGATGGGCGTGACGCTCGTCCTGACTTCGGACCACGGCAATATCGAGAACATTTCGGAGCGTGGGCACACGCTGAATCCCGTTCCTTTCGTCGCCCTCGGCCCGAAGGAGGAATTTCTGCGGGAGCGCGTCTCGTCGCTCGTCGACGTGACGCCGGCGATACTTTCCGCTTTCGACACATAAAACCAAAACCAAAAAAGCAAAGGAGAAAAACCATGGCATGTTCATGCGGCAAGGCAAAATGCAAGTGCGGATCGGAGTTTTGGGCTCCGATAATGGCGCTCGCCGAAATCGAAAGCGGACTCGGCGCGAAGAACGACGTTGTTGCAGTCGCGTGGGAGCGCGAGGACGGGAAGGTCTACCGCTACGACCTTGAGATTCCGAAGCGTCTCAGCCCCGAGGCGACCAAGTTCGTCTCGCATGTCGTCGACCGCATCGCGAAGTTCATCGTGTGGGCCGCGGGCGGCTGGAAGCTCTATCTCGCCGGTCCCGACGCAGTCGTCCAGCCCGTCGCGAAGGCGTACACGAAGAAGGGGTCGCGCAAGTTCGACTACGAGTTCTTCTCCGACCTCTACGGGCGTCCCGTCGAGACGGTCGTTCTCCCCCTCAAGAAGATGCCCGCGCAGAAGGAGACGCTCACGAAGGTGAAGACCGTCGCCGACGGCTGCCGCATCGGCTTCGACCTCGGAGCGAGCGACTTCAAGATCTCCGCGCTCAACAAGGGCAAGGTCGTGTTCTCCAAGGAGTTCCCGTGGGATCCGCGGAACAACGCCGACCCAGAGTACCACTACTCGAAGCTCACCGAAGGGCTCAAGGCCGCCGCGGCGACTCTGCCGCGCGTCGACGCGATCGGCGGCTCCACGGCCGGCACGCTCGTCGGCAAGAAGATGGGCGTCGCTTCGCTCTTCCGCGCCATCAAGGAGAAGAATCCGTCCAAGTACCCGATTGCGCAGGACATGTTCTTCCGCGTCGAGAAGGACTGGGGCGTTCCCTTTGAGATCTACAACGACGGCGACGTCTCGGCCCTCGCCGGTATGATCACGATGGGCAAGAAGGGCATCCTCGGCGTCGCGATGGGATCCTCCGAGGCCGTCGGCTTCATCGACAAGTCTGGCGCGCTCACGGGCCGCATCACCGAGCTCGCGTTCGCCCCTGTCGACTTCAACCCCAAGGCTCCCGCGGACGAGTGGTCCGGTGACGCCGGCGTCGGCTCGATGGCGTTCTCGCAGCAGGCCGTCAACTGGCTCGCCGAGAAGTACGGCTTCAAGTTCCCGAAGACGATGAAGCTCCCCGAGCGCCTCAAGGTCGTGCAGGCCGCGATGGAGAAGGGCGACTCCAAGGCGCTCAAGGTCTACGTGCAGATCGGCCGCTTCCTCGCGCACGCGATT
>CADCGZ010000017.1 GCA_902801025.1 uncultured bacterium
CCGCACCTACCGCCCCGAGAAGGACGGCCTCTTCTGCGAGAAGATCTTCGGCCCGACCAAGGACTGGGAGTGCGCCTGCGGCAAGTACAAGCGCATCAAGAACAAGGGCATGGTCTGCGACCGCTGCGGCGTCGAGGTGACGCTCGCGTCGGTTCGCCGCCAGCGCATGGGCCACATCGAGCTCGCGGTCCCCGTGAGCCACATCTGGTTCTTCAAGTGCTCGCCCTCCAGGATGGGCCTCCTCCTCGACAAGACGACGAGCGAGCTCGAGCGCGTCCTCTACTATCAGGACTGGATGGTCACCGAACCCGGCGACACAGGGCTTAAGGAAGGGCAGATCCTCAGCGACCAGGAGTACATCGACGCGCAGGAGAAGTACGTCGACGGCTTCAGGGCCGAGATGGGCGCCGAGGCGATCCGCAAGCTTCTCAAGAAGCTCGACCTTGACGCTCTCATGAAGGATCTCGAGGAGCAGATGGAGAACACTCGCTCCAAGCAGAACCGCAAGAAGATCGCCAAGCGCATGAAGGTGGTCGAGGGATTCCGCGTCTCCAACTCGAAGCCCGAGTGGATGGTGCTGGACGTCCTTCCCGTCATTCCGCCGGAACTCCGTCCTCTCGTCCCGCTCGAGGGCGGCAGGTTCGCGACGAGCGACCTCAACGACCTCTACCGCCGCGTCATCAACCGCAACAACCGCCTTCGCAACCTTCTCGCGCTCAAGACGCCCGACGTCATCATCCGCAACGAGAAGCGCATGCTTCAGGAGGCCGTTGACGCGGTGTTCGACAACGGCCGCCATGGCCGCGCCGTGACTGGCCCCGGCAACCGTCCGCTCAAGTCTCTCTCCGAGATCCTGAAGGGCAAGACGGGCCGCTTCCGCCAGAACCTCCTCGGCAAGCGCGTCGACTACTCCGGCCGTTCCGTGATCTGCGTTGGCCCGGACCTCAAGTTCCCGCAGTGCGGCATCCCGAAGGAAATGGCGCTCCGCCTCTTCGAGCCGTTCATCATCCGCCGCCTCAAGGAGCTCGGCATCTGCCACACGGTTCGCACCGCCCGCAAAATGATCGAGCGCCACGACGAGCAGGTCTGGGATATCCTCGAGGAAGTCACCAAGGACAAGACCGTGTTCCTCAACCGCGCGCCGACGCTGCACCGCCTTTCGATCCAGGCGTTCGAGCCGGTGCTCGTCGAGGGCAAGGCGATCCGCCTCCACCCGATGGTCTGCACCCCGTTCAACGCCGACTTCGACGGCGACCAGATGGCCGTGCACGTGCCGCTCTCGATCGAGGCGCAGATGGAGTCGAAGCTCATGATGCTCGCGTCGACGTCGATCTTCTCGCCGGCCTCCGGCAAGTCGGTCATGACGCCGACCCAGGACGTCTGCCTTGGGCTCTACTTCCTTACCGTTCCGTCCCAGCAGGACAAGCTCGCCGGCAAGCTCGCCGGCAAGGTTCCCGCGGGCGAGGAGCATCTGCCGCTCTTCAACGACATCGCCGAAGTCGAATTCGGCATCGCCGAGGGAGTGATCACCTACCACTCGCGCATCCGCTTCCGCAATCCCGACTTCGGCACTGTCGGCCGTCCCCACGGCGTCACCGACAAGCGCACGATCGAAACGACGGCTGGCCGCGTCATCTTCAACAACGTGTGGCCTAAGGAGATGGGCTTCTGGAACGACAAGTGCTCCAAGTCCACGATCGGCAACCTCATCCTCGACTGCCACAAGGTCGCAGGCCACGACGAGACCGTTCTCGCGATTGACCGCCTGAAGACGCTCGGCTACAGCTTCGCGACAATTTCCGGCGCGTCCATGGGCCTCAAGGACATGATCCGCCCGGCCGAGAAGGACGCCGAGGTCGCGAAGGCCCGCAAGGCCGCCGACGAGGTCCAGAAGCAGTTCCAGCAGGGCGTCATCACCGACGGCGAACGCCACAACAAGATCGTCGACATCTGGTCCGCGACGACCGAGAAGGTCGGCGATGAGCTCTACAAGACGATTGACAAGAACATCTCGCCCGAGAACAAGAACCCGACCGAACTGAACCCGGTCTACATGTTTGTCGACTCGAAGGCCCGTGGCTCGAAGCTCCAGATCCGCCAGCTCGCCGGCATGCGCGGCCTCATGGCCGCCCCGAACGGCGACATCATCGAGCGCCCGATCACGGCTTCGTTCCGCGAGGGTCTCTCGGTTCTCGAGTACTTCATTTCGTCCCACGGCGCCCGCAAGGGTCTCGCCGACACGGCCCTCAAGACGGCCGACGCCGGCTACCTCACGCGTAAGCGAAGTCAAGGTCTCGCTCGGCGACCGTGCGCTTGGCAGGACGGCCCTCTACGAGATCCGCGACCCGAAGACCGGCGAGACGATCGTCCAGGCGAACGAGATTATCGACGAGGACGCTTGCGCCCGCATCGACAAGGCCGGCATCGAGAAGGTCTGGATCCGTTCCGGCCTCACCTGCGACGCCGAGCACGGCATGTGCGCGAAGTGCTACGGCCGCGACCTCTCGACCGGCAAGGAAGTCGAGATCGGCACGGCGGTCGGCATCATCGCCGCGCAGTCCATCGGCGAGCCCGGCACGCAGCTCACGATGCGTACGTTCCACATCGGCGGCACGGCGTCTGCGACCGCGAAGGTTCCTGAGATCGTCCTCAAGAACGACGGCGTCGCGAAGTTCGTCGACGTCCGCAAGGTGCGCAACGACGAGGGCCGTGAGGTCGTCCTCAACAAGAACGGCACTCTCGAGATCTACTCCAAGAGCGGTTCCAAGCTCGACACCTACCAGCTCCAGATGGGCACGACGCTTCTCGTCGAAGACGGCGCCGCGGTCAAGAAGGGCCAGAAGGTCGCCGTGTGGGATCCGCACTCGGTGCCTGTCCTTTCCGAGGCGGCCGGCGACATCGTCTTCGCCGACTTCGAGGAAGACGTCTCCGTCAAGACCGAGACCGACCGTGCGACCGGCGCCAAGACGCTCGTCGTCCTCCCGACTTCCGAGTCCAACCTCCACCCGCGCATCGAGATCCGCGATGCGGCCGGCAAGATGCTCGACTCGCACGACGTCCCGACGGGCGCCATCGTCATGGTGCGCGACGGCATGAAGGCGACCCCTGGCATGCTTCTCGCGAAGACGCCGCGTGAAGCCGCGAAGACGCGCGACATCACGGGCGGTCTTCCTCGCGTCGCCGAGCTCTTCGAGGCCCGCCAGCCAAAGGACGCGGCGGAAATCGCGAAGATCGAGGGCGAGATCGAGTTCGACGACAATGTGCGCGGCAAGCGCTGCGTGAAGGTCGTCGACAAGGTGACGGGGCTCGTCGAAGAGCACTTGATCCCGATGGGCAAGCAGATCGTCGTCTTCAAGGGCGATCGCGTGAAGAAGGGCCAGCAGCTCACTGAAGGTCCGGTCATCCCGCAGGAGATCCTCGAGGTCTCGGGTCCCCAGGAACTCGAGAAGTACCTCGTCAACGAAGTGCAGCAGGTCTACCGTCTCCAGGGCGTCGAGATCAACGACAAGCACATCGAGATCATCGTCCGCCAAATGCTCCGCAAGGTCCGCATCACGAACCCGGGCGACACCGACTTCCTTTGGGGCGAGCAGGTCACGCGCCAGACGTTCCTCAAGGTGAACGAGCAGATGATGGAGGAAGGCCGCCGTCCTGCGGAGGCCCAGCCCGCGCTCCTCGGCATCACCAAGGCCGCGCTCGAGACCGACTCGTTCATCTCCGCCGCGTCCTTCCAGGACACGACGCGCGTCCTCACCGAGGCCGCGACGATGGGCCGCGTCGACGAACTCCGTGGCTTCAAGGAGAACGTCATCCTCGGCCACCTCATCCCCGGCGGCACCGGCTTCCCGCTCCACCGCTACCTCAAGCTCGTGCCTTTGTGCGAGGCGATCAGCGACGAGGAGATGGAGAAGCTCCGCGAGGAGCAGCGCAAGCGCCACGAGGAGCTCTACGGCATCCCGGCTGGCACGATCGCCGGCGAAGAGGAGGACGACGACGAGTCCGACATGCAGCTCCAGCCCGAGCTCATCAACGACACGGGCGACACGTCTGCAGACGGCGGGGACCTCGTCAACTCCGACGAGTCGATGGGCTCGACCGGCGGAGACGACCTCCTCGGCTGACAACTGGGAGAAATCCCGTGAAAAAGGGCGCGGCAGATTTGCCGCGCCCTTTTTCTATAAGTTCCTGCGTCAGAACTTTAACCTGCTTGTAGAACGCCGCGCGCGGCCGTTTTTTGGTATAATACCTAAAATTTCAAGGAGGTAATATGGCTTTAAACATCGTAACTGAAATCGACGGCAGGGTGCAGGTAAAGAACGTCCTCATGAGCGTGAGCGACAAGACGGGTCTCGAGACTTTCGTCCCCGCACTCGTCAAGGCATGCCCCGGCGTAAAGATCTACTCCACCGGCGGCACCTACACCAAGGTCAAGGAAATCCTCGGCGACAAGGCGGGCGACACGCTCGTCGCCGTTTCCGACTACACTGGCCAGCCGGAGATGCAGGGCGGTCTCGTGAAGACGCTCGACTTCAAGATCTACCTCGGCCTCCTCTCCGAGACCTACAACGATGCCCACCAGGCCGACCTCAAGCGCCTCTCCGCGCTCCCGATCGACATGGTCGTCGTCAATCTCTATCCTTTCCAGCAGACTGTCGCCAAGGCGGGTGTCACTCCCGAAATGGCGAGGACAAACATCGACATCGGTGGCCCCTGCATGGTTCGTGCGTCTGCAAAGAACTACCTGCGCGTCGCGTCCGTGACGGATCCGCTCGACTACCCGAACATCGTTCAGGAACTCGAGTCACACGGTGGTTCGCTTGGCCTCGACACGCGCTTCAAGCTCATGAAGAAGGCGTTCACGCACACCGCCGAGTACGACACGGCGATTTCCAAGTTCTTCACTACGCGCACGTGGGAAGAAGTCGAGAAGACCTACAACCTCCACTGATCGGCATGAAGTTCCTCAAGAGCTGGTTTTCGGGCCCCGCGCTCTGGTTCGCCGGAGTCGCGACGCTTCTTGTCACTTGGGTCGTCATGGAGCCCGCGGCGCTCGTACACGCCTTTGACCAGGACGGCTACTCTCCGTTCGAGCTCGCGACGCTGCCGTTCTTCGCGGCAATCGTCCCGCTCGTGTGGTGGAAGTGCCCGTTTACCGGCTCGAAGCGCCGCCGCGCAATTCTCTGCTTCGCTGTTTCGCTCGTCGCGCTGATGGCGATTGTGAAGGAGATGGATCTCCACAACATGGCGCTCCACGCGCTCTGCCCCGACTATGTGGGCGAGGACGGGAAGATCATACCTGGCGTCCTTTTCAAGCCGAACGGCCAGCCGCTTACCGGAACGCCGTTCAAGGCGCGGTTTCTCACAAACGGCGCTGTGCCGTTTGGCGCAAAGGCGTTCGTCGTCCTCTACTTCACGGCGTTTTTCGGCGTGTTCGCGGCGGGGATGCTCTATTTTGCGGTGCCGTTCGTAAAGGGAGTGTTCTCACTCAATCCTGTTGCGTGGTCGTTTGGCTGCTTTGGCGGTTCTGGCGTTCTCGTCCAGGTTGCAGACCGGCTTCCTTCGTGGCTCGGCCACGCTCACGGACTTGAGAAGTCAGAAGGCGCGGTGACTGCCGCGCAGTCACTGTGTACCGCGCTCGAAGAGGGCGGCGAAATGATGATCGCCATCTTCGCGCTTCTTGCAATCTACCAGTCCTGGCTCATCCACAACAAAGACAATGGGTAAGAGAGTCCTTTTCTGGGGTCGGTTCGACCACGGTTACTCAAAGACGCGCGTAAATGCCGCGGCGTTTCGCGCGCTTGGCTGGGAGGTCGACTACTTCGACGTGAAGTGGTGTTGCCGGCTTGGCGATGTCGAAGCGTTTTTCCGCGGGCTTGACCGCCGGCCGAGGCCTGACCTCGTGCTCGTTCCCGTCTGCCGTCAGCGTGACATCGCGGCGGCTTGCCGGTGGGCGCACAAGCGCGGCATCAAGGTTCTCTTCGACCCGATGATCTCTGCATGGGACAAGAAAGTCCTCGAGCAGAAGAAGTGGAAAGCCGAAGAGCGTCGCGCGAAGCGGCTTCTCGCGTGGGAGAAGAAGCTCATGGCGATGCCCGACTTCATCACGTGGGACACTTCCTGCCATGTCGATTTTGCCGCGGAATATCTCGACGTGCCGCGCGAGAAGATGACGCCGCTTTTCACTGGCACGGACGAAGAGGTCTTCAAGCCGGTTGTTGAAGATGTTGGCCGTGTAGAACGTGTAGATCGTGCAGATGGAGTCTTCAAGGTGCTCTATCATGGTGCCTACCTTCCGCTTCATGGAACCGAGGTCATTGTAGAAGCGGCTCGCATGACGCAGGATCTGCCGATACAGTGGGATTTCCTTGGCTGGGGCGCGTACAAGGCATCCACCGAGGCGAAGGCGAAGGGCCTCAAGAACGTCAGGTTCCTCGAGAAGGTTCCGTATGTCAAGGTGCCCGAGGTGATTTGCGCCCACGACATAGTTCTCGGCGTGTTCGGCACGACTGCGAAGGCGGCGCGCGTCATCGGCAACAAGGTCTACGAGTGCATGGCGTGTGCAAGACCCACGATCAACGAGTTCTGCACCGGCTATCCGCCGAGCGCGAAGGAATGCAAAGCGATAAAGTTCATTCCGCCGGGCGATCCTGCCGCGCTCGTCAAGGCCGTCGAGGAGTATCGCGCCGACTGGGCGAACAAGGAGATGTATTTCCGCGAGGCGCGTGCGTTCTTCGACCGCGAGCTCTCGATGAAGGTCGTGACTGCCCAGCTCGCCGACATCCTTAAGCGAATGGGATTGGGGTAAGAATTAACCATGCAGAACATGTAGAACATGCAGAAGTTCTACACGATCTACACGTTCTACACGGCTCAAAAGAAAGAAAGCTTAAAATGTCCAAGAAGAGAGATCAGCTTAGGCCAATCAAGCTCATCAGGAATTTCACGAAGCATGCCGCGGGGAGCGTCCTCATCAAGTGGGGCGACACGTGGGTACTTTGCACCGCGAGTGTCGAGGAAAAGGTGCCGCCGTTCCTAAAGGGCACAGGCAAGGGATGGGTCACGGCCGAGTATTCTATGCTTCCCTCGTCTACCGGTGGCGGACGCAAGGACCGCGACATAAAGAAGCTGAAACAAGACGCCCGCTCCACCGAGATCCAGCGTCTTGTCGGGCGCTCTCTCCGCGCGGCTGTCGACATGTCGAAGCTCGGCGAGCGCCAGATAACGATAGACTGCGACGTCCTGCAGGCAGACGGCGGCACGAGGTGCGCGTCGATCACGGGTGGCATGGTCGCGCTCGAAGACGCCGTGCGCAAGCTTCTCGCTGCAGGCGTTATTACCGAGAATCCCATCGTCCACCGCATCGCGGCGGTGTCGGTCGGCGTCTGCGACGGAAAGCCGACGCTCGATCTCGACTATGCCCACGACTCGACCGCAGAGGTCGACCTAAACGTCGTGATGACCGACGACGGTCGCTATGTCGAGCTTCAGGGAACGGCTGAGCACAAGCCATTTACGGAAGAATCGCTTGACGCCCTCCGCGCACTCGCGAGGAAGGGGCTCAAGCGCATTTTCGCGCTGACGCGCTGAAAGGGGAGGAATGAAGGGAAGCGTAATCACTCGCAGGGGTTTCCTGGGAGCTTCTGCCGCGTTCGCGGCGCTTGCGGAGAGGTCGGTATCGGCGGAAGACGCGCCGGTGGCGCCAGAAGGGGGAATCCGAGTCCTCTTCCTCGGCACGGGCGCCTCTGGGTGGGATCCGAAGTGGGCCGAGGGAAATGCGAACGCGCGCCGCCAGTCGAGTGTGCTTCTCGATGGGAAGGTGCTTATCGACTTCACGCAGTGCTCGTTCGACAAGCTTCCAAAGGAATGCCATCCCGAGGTTCTTTTCCAGACTCACTCGCACGGCGACCACTACAGCCCGAGGGCGGCCGTCAAGTCTGGCGTGAAGCGCATGTATGTCAACGAGACGTGGGCGGCGTCCGCGAAGCGCGGAGTCGAAAAGGCGGCTGAGGCGCTTTCTCTGCCGGCACCCGAAGTCATCGCGCTGCCGTTCGGCAAGGCGGTCGAGGAGTGTGGGCTCAAGATTACCGGCGTTCCTGCGAACCACAGCACCTCGCGCGTGACCGATGGCGTGCTTGAGCGCACGTCGCTCTATCTCGTCGAGAAGGGCTCTGCACGGCTTCTTTACGCCACCGACACCGCCGGGATTCCGGGCGACGCGGCAAGGATGATCGGCATAGATCCACATATCTACCCTGACAACTACAAGTACTACCGCGAAACATCGGCGGCGTTCGTGCACGAGCCCGCGCCGCTTACGGCGATTATCATGGAAGCGACGAACGGCGATCTCGACGAGGACTTCCGCATGTTCGTTCATTCGGGCGTCCAGCTTGTCGCCCGTACCGTCAACATGCTGAAGAAGACCGGCCGCTACAAGCCGCCGGCCGGTCAGAAGGTGTATCTAACCCACCTTGCGATCAAGTACCGCGACTGGCCTGCGGAGAAGATCAACGCCGAACTTCCCGAGCCCCTTGCAGCCGCCTATGATGGGCTTGAGCTGACCCTTGGCTGAGGCGCCAGCGTCTATTTTGTCGTCTTTGTTCCCTGAAGCCGGCCCTGTGCATCGCGGTAGGTTGTCTTGCCGTTTTTGTCGGTCGTCGCGGTGCCTTGAAGTCGGCCCATCGAGTCGCGCCATGTAGTCTTTCCGTTCTTGTCGGTCGTGACCGTTCCCTGAAGCCGTCCCATAGAGTCGCGGTAGGTTGTCTTTCCGTTCTTGTCGGTAGTTGCGGTGCCCTGGAGTCGCCCCATCGAGTCGCGCCAGGTGGTCTTGCCGCTGCTGTCGGTTGTCGTGGTTCCCTGAAGTCGGCCCATTGAGTCGCGGTAGGTGGTTTTCCCGCTCGTGGTAGTCGTCTTCGTGCCCTGAAGCCGCCCCTGCGCGTCACGATAGGTCGTCTTGGTGTCGGCAAGGCATGTTCCCGCGAGCGCGAGGCACGCGATTGCCGTTGCGAGAATTTTCGTAGTCTTGTTCATGTCACACCTTGCCTTTCTGCGTTGTCGCATGTGTATTTTTGTGCTTGTGCCAAGTAAGGAAAACAAAAAGTGTATTTCTGACAAAAATTTTTTCAAGTGGTGTGATAATCATGTCAGGCTGCGTGTGGTATAATGTTGCCATGGCAAAATCGCATTTAGTTCTTGCCCTTGTGGCCGCCGTGATTCTCCCCACGGAGGCGGCGTTAAAGGGCATAGTCCTTTGGCCGCATCAGGCGCGCAAGTACCCCGACCTCTCGGCTGCCATATCGCTTGAGTATTCCTATGCGTTGCCGTGCGACGTGGTCTCGGGCACGAATTCAACCGGCGCGCTCGTCTGCGACTGGAGCAAGATCGACTCGCTTCTGGACGACATCGCATCGCGCGGGCATCAGGCGATAATTCGCTTTCGCTACGCGTACCCCGGCGAGAAGCTCGACGGAACGAAAGGCGCGACGGCGGTTCCGGCGTTTATAAAGAACTCTCCCGGCTACAAGGAGACGTTTTCTGCCAATCCCGGCGGAGACGGCCCTACCTACTACCCCGACTGGTCGTGCCCTCTGCTTGAGGATTTCACGCTCTTGTTCTATTCCGCGTTTGCCGCCCGCTACGACGCCGATCCGCGCCTCGCCTTCGTGCAGGCAGGGTTTGGCCATTGGGCTGAATACCATACGAGCGGCACGAAGACCGAGCTTGGGCGCAACTTCCCCTCGATGGATTTCCAGCGCAGGTTCTTCCGTCATCTCGCGAAGTCGTTCGTCGAGACTCCGTGGATGGTCTCCATCGACGCGGCGGGGCAGGACGGGGAGCGCTCGCCGGCGACGGCGTTTGCCGCTGAGGGGCTTGCCTTCGGGCTCTTCGACGACAGCTTCATGTGCAAGAAGCATGACGTAGTCGACGGCAAGGGCGGTTGGAACGAGCGCAACTGGAGGTTGTTTGGCGAAGACCACTGGAAACGCGGCCCTCACGGCGGCGAGATCAGCTACTACAGCCGCCGCGACCAACGCGAGTTCCTGAACCCTGATGGACTCTATGGCACGACATGGGCGCAGGCCGCGGCAAAATACCACATGACGTTTGTGATTGCAAACGATTCGCCGCGAGGCCCTTTCGCCACGCCTGAACGCTTCAAGGAGGCCGCTCGCGAGTGCGGACCAGAACTTGTCGCAACCAATGTGGAGGCCAGTGCCGACGGCGTCTCGGTCACCGTCGTAAACAAGGGCGTTGCCCCGCCGTACCACGATATCACCCTTGCCGTCGGCGGCAAATCTGCCGCGGGTTCGCTCAAGGGCCTTCTTCCTGGCGAAAGCCGCGTCCTCTTCGCAAAGGGTGCGCGTCTTGACGGGGCGCTTGCGCTTGTCTCCAAGAAGTTCCTCGCGCCAATTCCGCTTGCGCGCGGCGAATAGGATTTTTCGCAGCTGAATTTGGTATAATAGCGGCAAATGAGAAACGGACGGACTATCGCGACGATGATGGCGGCGTTGCTTTGTGCGCTGTCGCTCGTCGCATCTGCCGACGATTCCCCCCGCGCGACTGGTTATCGCCCGCCGACGAGGGGAGTTGCGATGAGGCGTGTTGGTTCCGCGCAGAAGTCGCGGCTTCTGCGCGTTTCCTCCAGGACGACGCTTCCTTCGAAATGGAATTCGTGCGAGCAAGGATGGGTCTCACCCGTCAAGAACCAGGGGAACGTCGGCGCATGTTGGGCTTTTGCCGCATACGCGACTCTTGAGACGCAGCTCCTTAAGGCGGGGAAGGGCGAATGGGACTTCTCCGAGAAGAACATGGTGAACTTGCATGGTTGGAATCTGAGCCCTAACAAAGGCGGGAACAACGATGTTGCGGCATCTTATCTGTTGCGATGGGGCGGTGCTGTCGCGGAGACAAATGATGTATATAAATCGTCGATGTCGGCATGGACGAGTAGTCCCTTGCTGTCGCCTGCCGTCCGTGTCCAGCATGTCGTCTGGACAGATCCGATTGACGGTTCGCAGGAAAGCTCAGATGCGCTTAAGGAGGCGATCGTGGGATATGGCGCCGTTGCAACGTCGATGTATTTTAACGATAACTTTGTCCGTAACGAGTCGCATTATTACTTCGGAGAGAAGGATCCCAACCATGCCGTTGCTATTGTCGGATGGGATGACGAGTATCCGACGAACAACTTCAAAAATTTCCCGCCAGGTCCTGGCGCATGGATCATGAAGAACAGCTGGGGGAAATCAGTCGGCAGCAACGGCTTCTACTATGTGTCGTACCACGATTCGCGGTTTGCGCGGTTGTATAATGGCGCAGTGTTCGTTCCGGCAAAGTATGACGAGGACTACGATGCAGTCCGAGGATATGATAGGTTTGGGCCAGTATGGATAAGTGACGATCCCCATGATCGACAGGCCGCGGTCTTTACGGCAACATGGAACGAATGGCTCGATGCGGTCGGCGTTTGGGCGCCATACGCTTCGATTTCGTATGAAATCTCCGTTTATACGAATGTGATGCGTGGGGGGGATTCGCCCATTGACGGAGGTTGTTTGGCCATTTCGCAGTCTGGAACGCTTATCAATGCCGGTTTCACCACGGTTCATCTCGAAACGCCTGTTGCGCTTGCCGACGGAACATCGTTTGCCGTAGTCTATCGCCAAGTGGGATGTAATGTATTTTACGTAGACAAAAAGTACGGAGAGTATATAGACGGAGAGTATGTAGTTTTCTGTGATCCGGATATTTCAAAAGGCAATACGTATTTCGGCCGGGTTTCGCGGTCTGGCTCTGTCAGTTGGAGTGATTGCGCTGACATTGACGGTGGATGTGCCGCTTGCATCAAGGCATATACGCGCTCGACGGTTTCCGCGCGGACTGGCGACGCACCTTTTGAGACGGACGACGGCACAACGTACCTTTCCGATCTTGAGCATACGAACACAACGCTTTTTGCAGAGACCGCCGGGACCTTTGGCGCGTCAGTCGGGCTTGTAGGCGCAAACGGACGTTCGCTGTGGACGAGCTGGCTTGCAGGGCTCGATCCGTCTGCCGGGGGAAGTGCGGAGTTCACCGTTTCGATTGACGTTTCCGGCGGAGTGCCGAACTTGACCTGGAGTCCCGATCTTGGCGCTGCTCGCACCTATACCGTGTGGGGACGCGAGACTCTCGATGCGGCGGATTCGTGGGAGCAGGTCGATGTCGACGACATTGGCACGAGCCAGTTTAAGTTTTTCAAGGTGACTGTCGGGCAATAGGACTACTCAAAGGAGGCGCGAATGCTTGACGACATGATAAAGGCGGTGCGCGGCGCGAAGTGTGTCGCGGCTATGACCGGTGCAGGAGTTAGCACGCTTTGCGGAATACCGGACTTTCGCGGTCCTAAGGGGCTATACAAGAACCCGGACGCGGAACGTATCTTCGACATCGACTGGTTTGACCGCGATCCGGCGGTTTACTACCGCGGATGCAGCGAGCTCGTCTACGGGCTTGGCGCGTTCGAGCCAGGGCCAGTCCATCGTGCTCTTAAGCGCCTTGAGGACGCTGGGCGCCTTGATGGAATCATCACGCAGAACATCGACATGCTTCACCAGAAGGCGGGCTCGTCGAACGTCTACGAAGTGCATGGCTCGCCGATAGTTCATCATTGCCGTCTCTGCGGAGACGAGAAGAGCTTCGACGAAATCATGGCGAAGGTCAATTCGAACGGCGGTTCCGAGAAGCTTGGCGCGCCGTATGTGCCGCGCTGCAAGTGCGGTGGTGCCTACAAGCCGGACATCACGTTCTTTGGCGAGCAACTGCCGGAGATGGCGTTCATGAAGTCGCAGGAGCTTGCGATGAGGGCGGACGTGATGCTCGTCCTCGGCACGTCGCTTACCGTGTTTCCGGCTGCTGGAATCCCACGGCTCACGCTCCAGAAGGGCGGGAAGGTCTTTATCGTGAACGCGCAGCCGACTTCGCTCGACAAGTACGTTGCTGGGTGCTTCCCCGACCTTGCGGAATTCTCCGCTGCGATCGAGGCGGCGTTTGCATAGGATTCAGATTTGCTATAATATTCCCCAATGAACGCAGAGGGCACAAAGAAGACTAGCTTCACCTACGAGCTTACGAACGACCAGCAGGAACTTTTGCTGGGCGTGATGCTGAACGGCAACTACCGCAAGCGCGAAGTTCCCTATTCCCTCTGGTCGATCGAGGGCGACCATTTCAACGCGACGCTATACGAGAAGGAGAAGCATGGCAAGCGCAAGCTCTGTGTGCAGGGTTCGAAGGCCGAGGACTTCGTTCTCTTCGTTCTCGAGCCGCATGTTCTCGGCGCGGCGACGCTCGGCTACGAGACGATCTTGAATCCCGACCTTGTCGCACCTCACGCCGGAAGCGACGAATCTGGGAAGGGCGACTACTTCGGGCCGCTCGTCGTCTGCTGCGCCTATACAGACGAGGCACTTTCCGAGAAGATGCAGGAGATGGGCGTCAAGGACTGCAAGCAGATGTCCGACAAGTCGGTTCTCATGACTGGTGCGAAGCTCCGTGCGCTTCTCGGCCCTACGGGCTATGCCGTCGTGAAGCTCGGCCCTGCGGCGTACAACCGGCTCTATTCGAAGATCAAGAACATCAACCGCATGCTCGCATGGGCCCACGGCACCGCCATCGAAGAATTGCTTGAGAAGCGCACCGCCTGCCCGCGCGTCGTCGTCGACCAGTTCGCGCCTACGGAATCGACGATTCTCCGTGCCCTTAAGACGCGCGGCAAGGCGATTAAGGTTGAGCAGCGCCACAAGGCCGAGAGCGACATTGCGGTCGCTGCCGCCTCGGTAATCGCGCGCGAGATTTTCCTTCGTGACATCATGAAGATGGGAGAGGAGATTTTTGGCCCGCCCGCCGAGGATCGCGAAAACGTTCCCGCGGGCTCCTCCGATCCGCGTGTCCGCGCGCTCGCCGAGGAGATGGTTCGCAAGGAAGGTCCCGTTTGGCTCATGAACCACGTCAAGGCCCATTTCCAGACGACGGACAAGGTTCTTTCCGCGTGCGGCAAGTCGCGTGCCGACCTCCCGCCCGAGGGACAGGTGATTTCAGACTACAAACTAAAACAGACAAGAAAAGAGACATAGACATGATACTCGCAAACTCGTTAGTCGATGGATTCCTCGGTTCCAACTTGATGGGCCAGGGGATAGTCGCAGTCCAGCTCCTCGGCTCCGTCGTAATGCTTGCCGTCGTTCTCGGCAAGTGGAAGGAGCTAAGCTACGTGCGAATGGCGACGCGCCGGTTCGTGCGGGATTTCACGAGCGGGCACGATGCCCTTGAATACTATCTCGAGCGCCGTCCCTCGATTGCGACTGGCGTAGAGGGCATCTACAAGGAGACATGTGACCGGCTTCTGAAGCTTCTCACGCCAGATGTCCGTTCTCTTCTCGTTGGCCGCCAGACTGACGGCAACGGCTCGGCCGCGCTCACGGCCCGCGAGATAGAGCTCGTGCGCGGCACGTGCGAGCATGCGCTCGACGAGGAGGAAATCCGGCTCGACCACGGCATGGGCGTGATCGCGTCCGTCGTCTCGCTCTCGCCGATGCTCGGGCTTCTCGGCACCGTCTGGGGCGTGCTCGACGCCTTTGCCGAAATGGGCACCGCGGGAAGCGCGAACCTCGCGACAATTGCGCCGTCGATCTCGGCCGCTCTCGTCACGACGGTCGTCGGCCTTCTCATTGCGATTCCAGGCGTCTTGGCCTACACGCGTATGAACGCGACGATTACGCAGATAAGGTCGGAGATGGAAGGTTTTGCCGACGAACTTATGGGCCGCATTGCCTGCGAGTTCCAGGGAAGGGGCGTCTAAAATGCTTAGGAGACGCAGACGGCTGCGCGGCGAGAAGCCGAAGGCGTCGATCGACATGAACTCGTTGATCGACCTGACCTTCCTTCTCCTCGTCACTTTCATCGTTACGCTCCCCGCGCTCGAGCAGGGGATCTCGATAATGCTCCCGCAGGCGAAGACCGACGAGCTGCCGACGAAGAACAAGAAGGCGAACACGGTCACTGTAGACAAGGACAACGTGATCTTCCTCAACGACAAGCCGCTTACGCTCGAGGAGCTTGAGCGCGAGCTCATGGCAATGGCTGCGGAGGATCCCGAAGTGCCTGTCCTCGTGAGGGGCGACGAGCGCAACTCCTACGGTGACGTGATGAAGGTCGTCAAGGTGGTCTACAAGTGCAAGATACACAGGATGGCGCTTGTGACTGTGGAGAAATAGTGGATAGTGACTAGTGGCTAGTTGTTAGAGGGTAGATAAGAATGGAAGTCTGGATAGACGAGAAACGGCCTGACGTGATGAGCACGGCGAATGTCGTGCTCGCTCTCGTCATTCACGTCGCGTGCTTCCTTGGCTTCTTCCTCTTCGCTCGTCTCCATTTCAAGCAGAAGGAGACGGTCATTCCAATCGACTTGACGGTCGTCGTCAACGAGAATCTCGACGGCAACGAGAACGAGCCGCCTCCGCTCGACGATCCGCCACCGAAGCCGCCGGAGCCGCCGGAGCCGCCAAAGGTCGTGACGCCCCCGCCGCCTCCGCCGAAAGTCGACACGAAGGTCGATGCCGTCGTCAAGGAGCCGGAGAAGCCGAAGCCGCCGGAAAAACCGAAGGAAACTCTTGAGGAACGCATGAAGCGCATGCGTGAGTCGGTGAAGCCAAAGGAGCCGGAGAAGCCCAAGAAAGAGGAACCGAAGAAGCCGGAGAAGACGAAGGAAGAGCTTCTCAAGGAGCGCATGGAGCAGATGCGAAACAGCGCTAAGACCGTCAAGATCAAGGTTCCAGACAAGCCGAGCGGGAACGGCAAAACCGCTAAGCAGACGATGACAGAGGATCAGATACGCAAGCTTCTTTCGCAGGGCTACACGCCTGGCAAGACGACGCAGCTCGCGACGAGCACGATGCAGCTGTGCCTCTCGCGCATCCAGATGGCGATCAACGCGCGGTGGGCCCAGGTGAATCCGCGCATCGGCGCCGAGGGATATGTTCTCATCGCCGTTCGATTCAACGCGTCGGGACAGATGGTCAACTGTCGCCTTAGCGAATCGTGCGGCGACAAGACTTCCGATTCCGCCGCGCTCACCGTCGTGCGCTCGGTAGCTCCGATTGCGGGTCTTGACAAGGAGTTCCTGCGTGAGTTCGGCAAGCAGGACCTCATAATCCGCTACAAGGTGCAGGCGAGATGAGTCCTCTCCTTCTCATAGCGGCGATCAAGCTTGCCGGCGTCACCGGCGGAGAGCTTGCGACGCGCGCCTACTTTGACGTGAACAACGCAAAGGTCGGCGATCCACTCGTTCTCACGATCGACTTCATCGGCGAGGCCGACTTCACGGCGCTCCATCCACCGGCGCTTTCGAAGCATGTTTCGAAAGAAGACTGGAAGGTCGACGACCTCAGCGCGAAGACCGAGACGGACACGAAGCGCATCGGCGGGTTCTTCAGCTCGCGTGAAGTCGCCGTCGCCCGCACGCTAACGTATCGCGTGAGACCCATGCGAGAGGGTGTCCTCTGGTTTCCCGCGCTCGAATTCGAGTACGAGGGGCAGGATGGCGAAGCCCGGACTGTCGTCGCAAACGAGATTCCCGTTCACGCGAAGAAGGGCGAGCAGGTCGTCGTGAAGGAGCTTTCCGTTGACGCCGACAAGATGCCGGAGCCACCGGAGCTTGCGATGGAGCCGGGGGTCGCGCTTGGCGACGACGAGCTCTTTGCGTGGAGAAAGGCATGTGCTGCGCCGTCGGCCGACGCGTTTGTGGAATTTCCGTTCCCCGCGGGGCGCATGAACGAGGCAACATGCGCGATACGCGAAGGGCAGTGGCGCCGCGCGCTCAAGATCTATTCGTGGCTCGAGTGGTCGGTCGGGCAGACGCCCGAGATCGAGCGCGGCATACTTGCCGCGCGCGCAATCAAGTTCGACAATGCGGCGGCAGAGCTTCCAGTGTGGCGCGTCGTAGGCAGGCCGCTTCTCAAGTATGCCTGGAAGGGCCGTGTCGGGATTCTCCTCGGCCTTGCCCTCGGCGTATCGCTTCTCTTCTGGCTTCTTGGCCGTGCAATCCGTGCGCTCGCGTGTGTTGCCATTGTGCTTTTCCTTGTGCCGGCCGCGAATGGGCAGGGTATCTTCGAGGAGATGGAGCGCATGATGGAGGAGTCGCACCAGCGGATGCAGCAGCACATGCAGCAGATGCAGACGATGAGCTTCTCCGTCGGCGGAGAGCGGCAGAAGCCAATCGAGATAAAGGCGTCGGTCCGCACGGAACCTGCGGAACTCCAGGTGGGCGAACCGTTCGCGTTCATTCTCGCGCTTGAAACGCCAAAGTCCGCCTCGATAGGGCAGATACAGATTGCCCCGAGCGAGATGTTCGGGCTTACCGTCACGGGAAGGACCGAGAACCTGACGGACGGCGTGTCGTCGAATCCGTCAAATGTGGTAAAGCGTCTTTCGATACCGGTGCGCTACGACGTGCCATTCAAGGGGAAGCTCTCGTTCAGGGTCTCTGGCATGGTCTCCGGGCGGCAGAGGGCGGGCAACATGTCGTTCTCGTTCTCCAACAGCTTCAGCGTCGACGCGGCGCCGATAGACGTCGACATAAGGCCTCTGCCGTCTGCAGGTCAACCCGACGACTTCAGCGGAATAATCTCCGAGGGGCTTAGGATATCCGAGCGCCTTGACACCAGGAAAGTGGGGACGAACGACGTCATCAGGATAACGTACCACCTCGAGTGCCGCGGCTACTTGCCGAAAGGATGGCGCCCCAATGGAGTCGCGTTTGAGATTGGGCGCGGCGAGCGCAACGGTATTGTGGCAATCGAGTGGATGCGCTACTTCGTCGCGGACGGTGCGGCGGAAACGCCGCGGCTGTCTGTCGTGTACTACGACATAAAGTCGAAGACGTACAAGAAGGCGGAGACGGGAGGCACGCATGTCGAATACGAATAAGAGGATATTCCTTTCGCCGCCGTTCGTAGGCGCGGCGGAACGCGCGGCTGTCAGGGGCGCGTTTGATTCCGGGTATGTCGCGCCGTGTGGCCCGCAGGTAGACGAGTTTGAGCACCGTCTCGCGAAGCTTGCGGGGCGGAAATACGCCGTTGCGGTGTCGAGCGGGACGGCGGCGATTGATCTTTTGATGGCGGAACTTGGCGTTGACGAGACGTGGACTGTAGTCGCGCCGACGCTGACGTTCGTCGCGACGGTAGGCCCCGCGTTCCATCGCGGCGCGAAACTTGTCTTCGTCGATTCTGATGCGACCGGCAACATTGACGTCTCGCTTCTCGAAGAGGCGTTAGAGTCGCTTAGGGTCAAATTAAGGTCATCTAGGGGTAGAGCGACTCTAAGCGACTCTAAATCGGCACTAAAAGACTCTAAGATACTCGTCGTCGGCGTTGACCTCTATGGCGACTGCTGTGATTACGGCGCGATAGCAAAACTCTGCCGCAAGTTCGGCGCCGTCTTCGTGACCGACGCGGCCGAAGCCGTCGGCGCAACGCGCGACGGCCGTCCTGCCGGCTCCGCCGGTCTCGCCGGCGTCTACTCCTTCAACGGCAACAAGATCGTGACGACATCTGGCGGCGGCGCAATCGTGACCGACGACTGCGGCCTCGCCGAGCGAGCGAAGAAGCGTTCCCAGCAGTCGCGCGAGAAGTGCGCCTGGTACGAACATAAGGAAGTCGGGTACAACTATCGTCTTAGCAACATCCTCGCCGCTATCGGTCTTGCGCAGCTCGATCGGCTCCCGGCGATCCTCAAGAAGCGCAAGGCGAACTACGACTGGTACGCAAGAAACTTCAAGGGCGATTTGCTCGCGCCTACGCTTGGCGCGAACCACTGGCTGACGGTTGCCGTTCTCTCTTCGTGCCGCGAGCGCGACAAGCTCTTGCGCCGCTTTGAGGCGGCCAACATCGAGGCGCGTCCAGTCTGGAAACCGCTCCATCTCCAGCCCATCTTCGCCAAGTGCCGCGTCTTTGGCGGCGAGGTAGCCAAGGCGCTTTTTGAGCGCGGCGTATGCCTACCGAGTGGAACTGGTCTAAAATGCGGTGATTTTGCGCGAATAGCGCGTTGCCTGAAATAGAGAAGTAGTAGGAAAAATCTCTTCCTGAAAAGGATTAGCCGTGTAGAACGTGTAGAAACATGTAGAAGTTCTACACGATCTACATGGTTAAATTGGAGAAAACAAAAATTCTCTATCGGTAGTGGTTTGCCGTTGCAATGAGCCACAACATTTGGTATCATACGCGCCATGAAACGTTTTATCAGAGCAGTTTTGCCGGCCTTCCTTTTGGCTGTGTCGGTTGGTCAGATTTATGCATTCACCAATTTTTCTACTGAGATCGCCCAATACATAGGCGAGACGCAGAAAAATGTCCAGTTCGCCTTCTCCCTGGGCATCTTCTTCCTCGGCATGGGTGCGGCCTTCTTCGGGAAGATCGTCGAGAAGAACATACGACTTTCGACAATCATCGGCACAACGCTCTTCCTTTCGGGTCTCCTCGTGACGGAGGCCGGAATCCACATGAAGTCGCTCGCGATGATCTACCTTGGCTACGGCTTCCTCATCGGGCTTGGCACGGGCGTCATCTATATTTCGCCCGTGAAGACGATGATGCTCTGGTTCCCCGAGCACAAGGCGATTGCTGCGGCGCTCCCGATCATCTCGTTCGGTCTCGGCTCCACCTTGTCGACGATTCTTTTCAGTGGCATTCACTGGGGCACACCCGGCTCGTCTGTTGCCGTGTTCCAGCTCCGCGGCTTCATGGACTACGGCATCACGAACGTCTTCCACGCCTACGCGATCTTCTATGCCGTTCCGATGGTCATCGCGTGCTTCCTCCTCAAGAAGCCGAAGATCCAGGTGCAGAGCTTTGGACACGGCATCCCGTCGCTCGAGTTCAGTTACATGCAGCTCTTCGGCAACCGCTTCTTCTGGCAGTCGTGGCTCTTTATGTTCCTCAACATTTCCGCAGGCCTCTGCCTCATCCCGCTTGCGAAGCAGATGATGAGCTCGCCCGACGTCTACGGCGACAACGTGAAGCTCATCACGTGGATCGTAGCGCTCTCTGGGCTTATGAACGGCGGCGGCAGGTTCCTCTTCGCGTGGTGGTCCGACCGCCTCGCAAAGCGCATCAACATCCTTCTCATCATCCTCGCGATTTCGGCAGGCATAATGCTCGCGAGCTACTTGCCAGTACTGATCGGCCTTGCGCTGCTCGTCATCAACGCCTGCTACGGCGCGGGCTTCTCGGTAATCCCCGCGATTCTCGCTGACCACTTCGGCATGACGAACATCTCGAAGATTCACGGTGCAGTTCTTTCTGCCTGGGGCTTCGCGGGGCTTGCGGGCAACCAGGTGGCGATGGCCGTTTCCAAGGCATTCGGCGGCTATGAAGAGGGCGGACATGGCTATGTCGCCGTCGTTACGCTTCTTGTCGTCGTCTATTCGTTCAACTTCCTGAACGTGCTTCTGCTTAGGAAATCGGCCCCTGAGTCCTGATTTTTGGTATAATTTATCGCATGGCAGTCGCGAAAATCGAATACAAAAGGGAGTTCTTCGACAGGGACTACACCCTGAAGGAGGCCTATGGTCGCGTTTGGAAGTATGCGCGGAAGTACCGTCTGCGGCTTGCGGTTGGCGTAATATGCGGAATGGCGACTGCTGGAACGCTCGTTCCACTCTTCCAGATTGTGCAGCCCGCGCTTCAGCATGTCGAGTCGCATGACGCTGGAATCGTCCGCGAAGAGGCTGTGCCAGCCGTGGAGGCGGCGCCCGAGGCCGCAGCCAAGCCAGAGGTAGATGCCGGCAACGCCCACAAAAAGGTCAAGAAGAACTCCTTTGAGAAGCAGATCGAGAAGAATTCGAAGTTGCCGAGCTGGTATCCCAAGGTCGAGAAATTCGCCGCAAAGTGCGGTATAACGATCCAGACCGAGACAGGCGGCATGGCTGGGGCGCTTCTGCTGATCGTTCTCGTCGTAATTCCCGTAGTCGCCCTCGTGCGACTCGTCTTGATGTATCTGAATCACTACTGCCTAAGCTGGTCTGGGGCACATGCCGTCGCGGATATACGGCAGGAACTTTTCGACCATGTGGAGCGACAGGGGCTTGAGTTCTTCGGTCGCGTCGACGTCGGTCAGGTGATGACTCGGATGGCGGCCGACCCGCAGCAGATCCAGATAATCCTGTCTACGGTGCTTTCCGAGGTTGCGATGGCCCCGTTCGAGATTTTCGTCGCGATTGGCTTTATCATCTGGTTCGCCGTTACGAACCACATGCTCCCGACGCTCTGTCTCATCTTCATCGGGTTCCCGCTTTTTGTGATTCCGGTGCAGGCGCTCGGCAAGCGCGTCAAGAAGTGGGCTCGTCGGTCGATGGAACGCAGCTCGATGGTTGGCTCCAAGATCATCGAGGTCATGACCTGTATCAAGATCGTCAAGAGCTACAACACAGAGGACCTCGAGACGAGGCGCTATGCGTCGACAAACAACTACTTCCTCAAGTCGATGATGCGCGGCCTCAGGATAAGCCTCATGGTCGGACCGACTGTCGAGACGGTCGGCATCTTTCTCATCTGCGGCTTCCTCGTCTGGTGCTTTGCAGTTGACATCAAGATCTCCGATGTCGTACCGATGCTGGCGCCGCTTCTCATCATCTACAAGCCGATAAAGCAGCTTTCGAAACTCCAGATGCAGATCGAGACCTCGATGGCGGCGCTCAACCGAATCTACTCGCTTCTCGACGTGCACCTTGAACTCCCGGAGAAGCCGGACGCCGTCTCAAAGAAGACGTTCGATGGCAAGATGGCGTTTGAGAACGTTTCGTTCCGCTACGGCACTGCCGAGGCAGACGCCGTGTCGCACGCTTCGTTCGAGATCCCGCGCGGCAAGATTGTCGCGGTGGTCGGCGGCACTGGCAGCGGCAAGTCGACGCTCTCGAACCTTCTTGCACGGTTCTTCGACCCGACCGAGGGGCGCGTCACGATGGATGGTGTGGACTTGCGCGACATCAGGATATCTGATCTCCGCACGCTCGTCGGCGCAGTCGCGCAGGAGTCGATTCTCTTCAACGACACGATCGAGGAGAACATCCGCTACGGCACGCCAAACGCGACGTACGACGAGGTCGTGGCCGCAGCGAAGCTGGCGAACGCCCACGATTTCATCATGGCGCAGCCCGAGGGGTACAAGCGCGTAGTCGGCGAGAAGGGTTTCGCGCTTTCCGGCGGCGAGCGCCAGAGAATCTGCATCGCACGCGCGATACTGAGAAACCCGCCTATCCTCGTCCTCGACGAGGCGACGAGCGCTCTCGATACCGTGACCGAGCGCATTGTCCAGGACGCGCTTACGAAGCTCATGGAGAGCCGCACGACTTTTGCGATCGCCCACCGCCTTTCGACGATTCGCAACGCAGACCTCATACTCGTCATGGACCACGGCGAAATCGTCGAGCGCGGCACGCACGATGAGCTCTACGCGAAGGGCGGCGTCTACCGCAGGCTCTGCGACATGCAGAAGACAACGTAAATGGCCACACAAGCAAAGATCGCTATATTCGGCGCAAACGGCTATATCGGCCGCCATCTGTCGCGCCATTTCCTCGGGCTCGGGATGTCCGTCGACGCCTTCGACGTCCAGCCGGAGTCCAAGGTCGCGTCCGTGCACTACGAGACGTGCGACATCTGCGACGTTGCCTTCTGGGAGCGTTTCCAGCCGCAGGGCTACACGGCCATCTTCTTCCTCGCGGGGCTTTCTGGCGTTGAAAGGAGCTTCCGCGAGGCCGAGACGTTCCTCGAGGTGAACATCGGCGGGTTCGCGGCACTGCTGCGCCGGATGGAAGGGCTTGGCGAGGCGGCGCCGCGCATCGTCTTTCCTTCGTCCCGTCTCGTCTACGACGGCGGCTCTGCTGTCGACGAGTCGTCTCTGCGGCGGTCGCGTTCAGTCTATGCCGCGACCAAGGTCGCGTGCGAGGAGTTGCTCTCGGCCTATCACGACAGGTTCGGCCAGTCATACGTAGTCCTGCGTATCTGCGTTCCGTTTGGCGACATTTCCGATTCCGGGTATTCGTATGGCACAATCGGCTTTTTCATGTCCAACGTCAGGGAGGGCAAGCCGATCACGGTCTATGGCGATGGCTCTTGCCGCAAGACATATACGTCGATCGACGATGTCTGCGACATTGCCGCTCGCTGCATCGACGCCTCGGTTCCGAGCGGAGTCTACAACGTCGGCGGCCACGAGTATACCCTCAAGGAAGTCGCCGAGATGATCTGCGCCCGCACCGGGGCGACATGGGTGTCGGTTCCGTTCCCCGAGTCTGCAAGGCGAGTCGAGATGGGCAACATCGCGATGGATAGCGCCAAGCTCGACGCGGTCATAGGCAAGACGGAGTACCGCAAGCTTTCCGACTCCATAGACGCGATTTGAGCTGCGGAGTGGCTGCGATGAAGATCGTTCTTTACAAGGACAACCTTGCGACTGGGAGAGGGGCCGACAAGGCCATCTGCTCGCTTGCCGACGAACTCTGCCGTAGGGGGTACGACACGACGATCGTGACAGGCCCGCAGGAAGTCGCGTTTTCCTTTCCCGTAGGTTCTGGCGTCACGATCGAGCACCGCGGTCGCGAGGAAGTCGCTGATTTCGTCTCCGGTTTCGATGTTTGCATCGCGGCCGGCCCCAACGAGATACTCGACCTGACCCATGGCGGCAAGGCGCGGGTGCCGACGAAGACGATTGTCGAGCTTCTCGTCTATCCAAAGGGCTTTTTCAAGTGGAAGCACCCGATCCGCAACTGGCGGCTCAAGAAGGCGCTCGCTCTCGCAGATGTCGTGCAGATACAGATTGCAGGATATGCCGAGAGCTTGAGCCCGTTCGTCGACCCGAAGAGGATTGTCGTCATAGGCAACTGGGCGGACGTCCGCGAACCGCCGGCCGAGAAGGGCGAATCCAAGGTCATTCTCTACCCTGCAGCGATTAACAAGAGCAAGAACCAGCTACTTCTTCTCAAGGCGTTTGCGCGCATCGCCGCCGATTTTCCCGATTGGGAGCTTCATCTGTATGGCAAGGCCGTTCCAAAGTACGGCGAGAAGTGCAGGGCCGCCGCTGGTGCCTTGCTTGGCGAGGGGCGCGTAAAGTTCTTCGACTTCACGAACGACCTTCCGTCGGTCTACGCGTCGTCCGCGTTCATGGCGTATCCGTCTCTTCTCGAGGGTTTCCCGCTCGCGATGGTCGAGGGGATGAAGTATCGCCTGCCTGTCGTCGCAGTAGATGCGCTTCCCGGCGTTCGCGACATGGTGCTTGACGGCGAAACGGGGCATGTCTCCGAACCGACGGTAGAAGCGTATTCCGCAGCGCTCGCGCGCCTTATGTCAGACAGTGGTCTTCGCACGAAGATGGGCGAGAGTGCTCGCGCGTTCTGCGCCGAGAGGTATTCGCGTGAGGGCATACTCGCGCAGTGGGAGCGGCTTCTTGCGCGCGTTGCCGGAGAATAGGCGACATGGAAAAGTACGAACTCGAAGATTCGCTCAAGGAGGAGATCCGCTCCCGCACGCTCGGCGAGGGCTTCATCAAGCTCGTCCAGTCAGTGCGCAGGGGTGGCGGACGGTTCAGGATTTCGCTTAGGCCCGTCGAGATTGGCGGCGAACGAAAGTACCAGGCCGAGATGGCCGAGGGGCGCGACGTTCAGGTGAAGAACTTTGACGCGAACGGCGCTGCGGAGGGCGTCGAGGAAATCATCGCGCAGAAGGGCGCGAGGGAGCTCCACCTCATCACCGCGACTGGAGATCTCCATATCCGCGTCACGAAGAAGGGCCATGTTCTCGTCTCTCGCTCTACTGGCGTCGAGCGCGAAGCGACGGTGAAGCCGCACGACAGGGTGAAGAACCTGCCGCTCGCGCAATTTGATTCTGCCGCTTATCTAAAGGCCGCGGGGCTTGCCGACGGCGACGGTCGCATACGCGCGTCGATGCGCGGCAAGTACGACCAGGTAAACGAGTTTCTCAAGGTCGTTGGCGAAGTTATCGCCCCGTGCGCGAATGCACAAAGCACTTTCTTTACAGCCGTAGACTTCGGGTGCGGCAAGGCGTATCTCACGGTCGCGCTATACTTTTACCTCGTTCATGTGCTCGGCTACTCCGAGGCGAAGGTTATTGGCGTTGATAGGCGTGCCGACGTCATTGAGTCAGCGCGGAAAATGGCGGAGAAGCTCGATGTCGCGGATCGCGTATTGTTCCTCGAGTCTGACATCGGCGCGTACAATGCCGAGAGCGTCGATCTCGTCGTCTCGCTTCACGCCTGCGACACGGCGACAGACGAATCGATTGCGAAGGGCGTAGAGATGCATGCGCGCTACATCCTTTCCGCGCCATGCTGCCAGCACGAGCTCCAGAAGACGATTGGCCCCCAGTCGTCGAAGCCGTTTGCGGGGCTTCTCCGCCAGGGCATACTGCGCGAGCGGCTGTGCGACATTTTGACTGACGCGTTCCGCGCGATGATACTTCGCATTCTCGGCTACAAGGTGCAGGTCATGGAGTTCGTCTCGAGCGAGGCGACGGCGCGGAACATAATGCTAAAGTGCGAGTACGGCGTGAAGCCCGGCCAGCCAGGTCCCGTCGGCGAATACCTCGAGCTCCGCGACTGGTGGAAGGTCGTCCCCTGGCTCGAGACTCGACTCGCGCCGCTTCTCGAAAAGTATCTTTCCCGCTACGCCTAAAAGCCGCACCGCTCGATGTATAGTGGTGGCGCTTCCGCGGTGGGGCGTGTTTCGGCTTAGGGCTCGCTAGTTTTGCCGCGAATACACGGCAAAACTCCGGCGAAAAAGCCGGTGGCGACATCGATTTCGCGGTCTTTCACATTTTGCCCATGCCGTCAAGCCTCTCGGCAAAATGACGACGCGTCGAAATCGGGTCGCTTCCGTCTTTTTCGTTGTCGCTTCGCATTGCGCCGAAACACCCCCTCCGCTCCCGCGCCCTAACTCTATCCGATACTACGCCGACTCTGCTCTGTCCCTAACCGACTCTAACTGCTCCTAATCCGACCCGCCACTTCACCGCGCATCCGACGAACCGCGTCGCCGCATGTCGCTCAGTTCGGCACTCGCCCCCTCGTCCCTTGCCTCACCTTCCATAAGGCGCGTTTCTCTTCGCAGCATCTGCGCTCGCCGACGTTCCGTCAGCTCGCTTAGCCGCGCCGCGTATCCCCGGAGCGAAGCGGAGTCGCCGAAGGCGAGCTCAATGCGGGGTGCAAATTCGTCGCGCTGTCTTTCACAACTTCTTCAAAATCCAACACGAAACGCGGCGAAAATGGTATAATGCACAGCATGAAGAACCGCGCAAAGCCCGCCCTCGCCCTCGCGCTTGCCATCGTCGGCGCGGTGGCCGCGCCCTTGCGCTCTGAAGCCCGCGGCGGTTCTTGCGGCTGCGGCGAGAGTTGCCAACCACTTGCAAAACAGGCCTTTCGCGGGGCCTGTCCCCAAATCTTCGCCTTGACGAAGGATTGCAAGCGGCGAATCGAAAGGGTCGCGCCTCTATGACAAGGAAAACCTACTGTGGCAATTTACTGTGGCAATCAGGTCTGACCCTGTTGGCTCGCGGGGCGTCTGTTGAAACACATTTCCATTCCATTCCCCCGCTATCATCGACAATCCACAATCCCACTTAATATCAACGCAAGAGTGAAATATTGAAATATGATATAATGTGCCATGTAGGGTTGTCATGCAATACGCTGGTGTAGCATAGATGGCGCGGAGGTGACAACGGCTTGAAAGAACGGAGGTGTTATGAGTGTTAGAAAGTCAGTACAACTTTTGACAACATGGATTGTGATGGCTGCAGCAATCATGTGGACTGGGCGTGCCGAGACCGTGACGAACGTGCGCGGCTCGCAGCGACCAAACTCAAACCTTGTCGATATCTACTACGACCTCAACGCTGTTGACGGCTGGTCGTATACGGTTGAAGTTGCAATTGAAGGTCGCACGAATGAGGTGACGGCAACCACCTTCAGCGGCGATGTCGGCAAAGGCATTGCGCCAGGCAAAAACCGCCACATCGTCTGGGAGGCGGGGATTGACTGGCGCGGCAAGAAAGGCGACGTAAAGGCAGTTGTGACGGCCACGGTTGAAGTTCCTAAGGGAAAGCCCAAGAAGGTTCAACTCTGGGCGGGTGGTCCATATTGGGCCGACAGGAACATCGGTGCTGACGCACCATGGGAATATGGCCTCTACTTCTGGTGGGGCGATACGACGGGGCATCGGCCAGGTTACAATTTCAGCTCGGGCAATTCCGCCATTTATACATACGGTAAGAGCGTATCTGAACTGCAAAGCGCCGGTTGGGTGACGAGTAGCGGTGTCCTTGCGCCAAGCCACGATGCGGCGCATGTCAAGTGGGGTGGCGCTTGGCGCATGCCGACGGATGCTGAGTTTTCCGCGCTCATCAACAACTGCGATTGGACGTGGACGACACAGAGCGGCGTGAACGGTTATGTCGTTCGCGGCAGAGGACACTATTCCTCTAATAGCATCTTCCTCCCCTGCACCGGTCTCGGCAATGGGACTTCGCACTACTCTGCTGGTTCGAACGGCTACCACTGGTCGTCCGTTCCGTACCCCGACAAGAGCTGGGGCGCGTGGAGCCTCTACTTCCACGCTTCGGGCAGCCACGGCTTGGGCGATCGCAGTGACCGCGCCTTAGGGCTTCCCGTTCGTCCCGTGCAGGGGTTCACCAATTAGCGAGCGAAGCGAGCGTATTCAATTTTTCAATTCTTCTGAACAAGCTATGAAAAGAAAAATGATGATGTTGTCGGCTACCGCTCTTGCGATAGCTTTTGCTGTTACGGCGTATGGTGCGACTGGCAGTTCTGCGTGGTTCTTTGTTGATACCACCGATGGGGTGCTGAAAGTTACGGATGTGAGGAGCAGGTACTTCGACGGCGAGTATGGCGGCGTGGGTCGCAAGGCGACGTTCCTGAGCGGCGTCTCGTGCGATATCGAGATGACGATTCTGGATGACCCAGTCAATGTCGATCATTGGCTTGTGAACGGGCGAGAGGTCACAACGCGGACGTTCACGTTTGATGTTGGCTCTCTGCCGGTCGGCGGACGGCTGGAGGTCATCGCCATTGGCAAGAATGACGGCGTGAGGTCGAAGCCGTTCCGTGCGAACTTCGATGTGGCTGCTGTGCCGTCGGCGATCAGTTGGACACGTGTCTACGTAAAGCGCTACGATTTGGATGAGGTTGTTTACGCGACATTCCCATTCCCAATTGAATTGGAACTTGCAGAAAGCAGGGAAGCCTCGATTTCTGCGTTGGATTGGTTGCCTCAGAAGACCGTTAAAGTTGCTCCAAAGGTTTCCTTTGATACGGAGATTAAGTCAAGTGGCAACGGTTTGTTGCGCTTAGCGCAGGTCGAATGTAGTGTAGATAAAAGCAAGACCTTTCTTGGGACACAGGCTCGTCGCCCCAATGGAATGTTTGCTGAAGCCGCTGGAGTCTCGCTTGGATTCAACTTCACAGGAGGCCCCTTGACAGCGACATGGGACTCTAAGGAAAAACAGTGGATGTTCCACTCGGTTATGTTTGGCATAGGGATATCGGGGAAGGGTGAGACGCCGCCATGTTATTTTACAACACCAATAGGATTAGTTTACGGCAAGTTCGGTGCAGAAGCCAATATTTCGGCGCGTTGCGAGGTATCGGGATTGAATCTGAGTGGCATACTTGGAGCCAATCTTATTCTGTCGAGTGAGCAATTTCCAGCTCTTATCATGACTTGTGGATATGGCATCAACAACAAATTGAATCTGGAGGGAGCGATTTCTGCGGAGTTCCCGATTGATGTAGTTTGTGAGGGTGGAGATTTGACGAGCCTTCGCTATGGCGTAAGAGGGGCTGGGCGCATAACGGCAAAGGCCTTTATATTGAAAGCGACGCTGTGGCAATGGCATTCTCCAACGATCTGGTTTATCGACAACACTTCGCCCAAGTCAATGCGCCTCATGTCGAGCGCTCCCTCCTCCGATATTGAGTGGGAGTTGCAGTCGCGAGATTATCTGAAGAAAGCGACGCTGAGAATGCGGCTGATGGCTGCCGCGCCGTCGAACGGAGTCGTGGAGAGCGACGGCTATCCAAATCCCGCGCCTGCGATGGCGAGCGGGGCGGTTTGCGATGCGCTTGCATATCTGCGCGACAATCCAGAGAGAACATCCGCGAACCGCACGGAACTTGTGCTGCGTACGGGAACGAGCAACGAATGGGACGCGGCGGAGGTCGTGTGGAGCGACGGCACGGCGGACTTCATGCCCGAAATTGCGGCGATGCCTGACGGTTCGTTTGTGGCGACGTGGGCGAATACGGGGCGCACGTTCTCCGATGACGTGACGCTTCCCGAGATGTGCGCCGCAATGGAAATCGCCGTCGGCGTCCGAAATGCCGCGACGGGTGCGTGGTCGTGCCGCAACTTGACGGCTGACTCCGTGCTTGACTTTGCGCCCGTTGTACGGGCTGGAACGAACGGTACGGCGTTGGTGGCGTGGCTCAGGAATGCGGCGGGAAGTCTCGTCGGTTCTGCGGAGGAACCGACGGACATCATGGCGTCGGTCTATGCCAACGGAACGTGGAGCGCACCGGCGGCAGTAGTAACGGACGCTGGTTCTGTGAGCGGCTTTGACGTTGCGTTCGACGGCGAGAATGCCGTGCTGGCGTTCTCGAAGGATGCGGACGGCAATCAGGAGACGATGGGAGACATGGAGATATTCGCTGTCCGTTTCAACGGCGCGGCCTGGGGCGAACCAGCGCGGCTGACTTATGCAGGCGATTCGGACGGGCAACCTTTCGTGCGCGGCGGCGCGGAAACTGGGTTCGCTGTTCTCTGGACGGAGAAAGGTACGCTGATGGAGACGACGGAACTAGCCGTTTCCAACGCCGTTGCCGTTGCGGCGGCGGATGGCTGGATGCTTTCGGGCGGATGCTCGGTGATGCGCGGTGCGGATGGTCGCGACGCGCTCGTATGGGGCGGAGATTCGGCTGCGGGCGGCGTGGTGAATGCGCCGGTGGCGATGATGTACGATCCCGTCTGCGGCGCGTGGGGCGCGCCGAGAAAGCTTCTCGACGACGGACGGTACGAGCGGCAGCTTGCGGGTGCTGTAGGCGCGGATGGCGGAATAAGGATCGGCTATGAATCGTCTTCAGTTTCGACAAATGCGCAGGGCGAGGTGATATTCGGCGATGTAGAACTCCGTACGCGCCACATCCCGGCGATATGCGATCTCGCGGTGGCGGAGGACGGCTTTTCTTTCGCGTCCGACGACCTTGCGGACGGCGACGAGACTGTCTTGACTGTCAAGGTCGCGAATCTTGGCTTCAAGACGGCGACAAACGCGACGGTTACTGTGTACGAGGGTGCTGGCGACGAGAAGGGGGAACTTGAGAGCGTCGTAACGAACTTCCCGGGTGGCGGGGTTGTTGCCGTCAACGTTCCGTGGACTGTGGACAACACACATTCGAACCTACAGTTCACTGTCGAGATTGACGCGGGCGGGAGCGAGGACGAAGGAGCGGACGGCAACAACGTCTATATCTGGAACGCGGGGGCATACGATGTTTCGTTCGTCGGCGTGGCGGTGCGGAACGAGAGCACAACGCGGCGGCTTTTGACTGCGGCGGTCTCAAATGCAGGACTGGGGCCGTTGCCGAACGGTGGCAAGGTCGTGTTCCGCAGAGGCGGCGAAAACGGCGACGTGCTTGGGGTGGACGAGATAGGAACTGTCTGGCCGGGCACGAACGGCGTGTACAACGCAGGCTTCGCCTGGGACATGGAGGGCGTGACATTCACGTCAGCATGGGAGACGGTCTGCGTGCAGCTCTTCCCAGACGGCGTCGTGGGGGCAGCTCTTGACGCGGCAGACATGACGTTCGTTCAGGTGAGGACAACGCTCAGCGATGAAATATTTCCGCAACTTGCCGAAGACGCGACTGTGGAGGATGTGGAGTCGGCGTTGAGCGTCGGTACGGACGCGGGGTTGACGAATATCACCGATGTTGCGGTGTATGAAGCGTTCCGCCAGTGGGTCGATGCAGTCAAGGGCGTTGACGGTCTGACTACGGCTGGTGCATTGGCCGTGAAGGACTCGACAAGGGCGTGGCTGTCGTTCGCTGTGGGTGCGGATAGGCTCATCGGCAGAGAACTTACATCTGACGATGTGAAGATAGAATCGTTCACACCAGCATCAACCGATGGTAAGTTTGAGTTTACTGTAAGCGTGAAGGATGTAAACATCGGCGGCGGTTCGGTTGCGGAGGAAACGCTTAAAGAAAACTTGAAGAAGGTTCTTGGCGTCGAGGGCGCGGCAACGCTTACGCCCAGCGCGTTCTCGTCCGACAATATCGACATCACTTTTGGGTCTCCAGTTAATGGCAAGGCAAAAATCTTCGTTTCGCCGCCAGCCGATGCGGGCAACTCGTTCTTTATGCGCGTGATGGTGAAGTAGCCCAGTTGTAATAAACATTACACATCGCATACACGAACCGCCGCCCGTTTGGGTGGCGGTTTGCGTTTCTGCGCATTAGCTTCTTCGCAACACTTTTGCCACCGGAAGTTTTACTCTGGCGGCAACAAACCTCTTTGCCAATCAGTGCGGGAGGAACGGCAACTTGTGATGCGGTCGAATACTACGGGGCTGACCACATGGCAACCTGAAACAGAAGGAAATTTGCTGGAACTATAGTCATCATCCGCTAATCCGCTGCGGGCTTTTCCCGCAACGCTCCAATCCCCCCGCCAAGCGATGGAAGCGGTGGGGACAGGCCCCGCGAAAGCCTGATTTTTCAGTGCTTTCGTGACATCGGTCTAGTCGCCATCCCCATTTTAGCTTCCCTTGGCTGCTTCCTGCCGGGCGGCGACCCCGAAACGAATTCATATTCAATTCATTTTTCTTTCGCCGAGATGTGGTATGATGCATCTGTCGACGCGGGAAGCGGCGGCAGAAAGGACCACAAATGGCAAGGACTGCAAGGATCAAGAAGTCTAACAACGGAACTGCGCGATACCACCTCATGTCGCGCACCAACGACAGGCGCTTCCTGTTCGAGAAGGGGAGGGTGAAGACGCAGCTCGTCGACGCGCTGAAGCGCGCGGCGACCTTCTCGGGCGTGGAGCTCGAGGCGTATGTCGCGATGGACAACCACTTCCACATAGTCTGCAAGGTGGTGCGCTGTGAGGACAAGCTGCCCGAGGGCGAGCTGATCCGCCGTGTCGCGGCGCTGAAGGGCGAGCGTGCGGCCGAAGACCTCGCGTCGCACTGGGAGGAGCTCCGCGGCATCGGCATGGATTCCGCAGTCGCCGAGGCGCAGGAGCGCCTGCGCGCGCGGATGAACGACGTAAGCGAGTTCATAAAGACGTTCAAGGAGCTCTTCAACGTCTGGTTCAAGCGCGAGCGCGGCTACAGCGGCTCGATATGGGACGGCAGATTCAAGTCGACTTTGGTAGAAGACGGTCGCTACCGCGCGGTCTGCATGCGCTACGTCTACCTGAACCCTGTCCGCGCCGGGATGGTGAAGCACGCGGCCGACTACGCCTGGAGCTGGATCACCACATTTGACAGCACTTTCGCGGGGTCTGTCCCCGACGGGAGGCTGATGAGGAGGGTGACGCAGATAGGGGCGGGGAAGATATTCGGAAGCCTTGCGTTCGTGACTGCGACGGCGTTTGCGCTTGGTGACCGATTCCGGTCGCGGAGCGTCACGGCGCGGGAGGTGGGCAAGCTTGGCTACGCGACGCACGGCTGGCGGCTCGCGAAGGCGGCGGAAAGGGCGGCGTGAAATGAGGAGAGACGATGACAGCCAATAAAATAGGGGCATTCGTGGGGCCTGTCCCCAAGACGAAAACGACAGCGTTCAAGGCAACCGTCGCCCGCAACAACAACCTCGACAAGTAACGCGGCGCAGCCCGAGTCCTCGCCCTGCCACCGCGGCAAATCCGCCGCGTGAAATGGTATAATACCGGTGTAGCGAATGAAGCACTTGTTAATAGTCTTGTGTTTGGGTCTGGCACTGGCGGTACATGCGTCTGCGCAACTTGCCGTGCCGTCGCTGCCGGAGGCGGTGCGGCCTGATGCAGAAGTAAGCACCAACATTGAGCTGACTGTCAATGCGGCGCGGCTGCGGACGCTGACGCTTTCTGTGGAGTTCGAATCGTGCGTGACGAACGAGGTGCTTGTCGTCATAGGCGCGGATGCGGACTTGGATGGTGATCTTTCGGTTGACGAGGCCGACATTGTGTTTGGCTGCGACTGCGGCGCATGGTATCGCGCCGACCTTCGCACGGGGGAGATCGAGACTGCGATGACGAATGCGCTGGTCATCGGTAAGAGGCAGTTTGACCCGGCTTGGAATCGCCTCAAGGTTGTGAGGCGCGGGTTTGGCGAAATCGGCGAATCGGTTGGAAAGGACGAGGAACGCGTCCGGTTCGACATAAGGATCCGGTGATGGTGGATTGGTTCTATATCGGCTACTGCACCGTAATGGCGATGTTTGCCGTTGCGTTTGCGTACGCTGCCGCCTTCGGCTTTCGAGCGCTTCGCCGTTTGCAGCGCTCGATTCTGCTGGGTTTTGCCGCAGCCGCGACTGTCGCAACCCTTACCGCGCAGAAGACGAACAATGTGCCGCCGAACATGAATCAGCCGCAAATGCAACAGGGCGGCGGTTCTTTTCAGACAGGATTTACACGACTGACAGGATTTGCGGGGGAGGGTAATCTTGTAAATCTTGTTAATCCTGTCCAAACAACTATCGACGAAATCGCTCGCGGGTGGCGAGTGGAGAGCGTCGCGACTAACGCGGCGGTTTCGTATGCGATGCCGACGAACGCAACGCTTGTCGGGAACTGGCATGTCCACGGAGCGGCGTCGTCCTTTGGCAACAACGTGGTTGATTTCGGCGTTGTGCGGACGAGCGGGACGCTCGTCCCTACCAATTGGGCGTTCCCGATTGGAACGAACAACGCGGCGTTTTCGTCGTTCTGGTATTTCGTCGATGGTCGCATCCGCCCAACGCCGAAGGATGCGATGCGTGAAATATGCGCCGTCGGCGTTCCAATGTCTGCCGTGGGAAAACTTTTTCCTCGGCGGCGACACAAACGCGCCTGTCAACGCGCAGATCATTCTCCGACCCAATGGCGATTTCATCACTCGTTCCAACGAGGTGGAAACCGCGTATCGCCGCGTCAACCCCGACGACTGGGATGATGACGGAATCCACAACGAGCGAGACGCGAATCCGATGGCCTATGACGGAGACTTCTATGGCGTGGCAAATGCCTTGCCGCCAAACGCGAATCCCGATGCCTACTACTGGCTTGATCTGTCTGCGACGGGGGCTCTCGGCGTTGCGACGATCCGCGTCACCTGCGACGGGCCGAGCGACCTTGGCGACCATCTTGTGATTGCCCGCACGAACCAGGTCTGCCACATTCCGCTTCTCGCTGGCGCGACCTACGCAGTCGAGAGCGACTTGCCGATTGACTATTCAGCCGTGTCTACAGAATACGCTGAGATCGTGACGAACGCCGAGAACCATTTAACCGTTTCCTTGCCTTTGGAACTTTCGCTAGTGCGAATGCAGATGAGAAGTGCCGGGTCTGCGATCAACTACGGCGCGGCATCTTCGCCGATTAATGTATACCCCTCAATTATCGCTTGTCTCGGAGGATGTTGCTCGCGGCAGGTAGTTGACGGAATGTTGCAGTGGTCGTGTTCCTTGACGTGTACGTGCGGAGGCGGGTACCATAGCTTTGAAACGACTGCGCTGTGGGAAGGGTATTCCAAGTTGTTTATTGGTTATGCCGCGTGTGGATGCTGGGAAGATGCTCCTGACCCAACGTCTACTCCCTCGGATGGCCCGTATGCGGCATCGGTCTCGGCCAACTTCAGCAAGGATGCGGTCATATTCGAGGATGCATACGAGAACATGCCGGGTGAATGGGTTTCGCGGCGCTCAACGGCAACTATGCTGACTATCAGCGCCAACGGCGGAACTAATGGTGCCGTGTTGTCCGTGTCTGCGACGAACCTTGGCAAGCTCCAGAAGAACTCGGGTCCGGCCTTCCCCGCACAGTCGGTGTCAGTTCCGGCAAGGCAGTCTATAACGTATGCAATGAACTACGTGGGGCTGTCGGCGAGCGAATCTGCCGACGACATCGAGGTTGTCGCAACGCTGACCGACAACGTCACTGGAGAGTCGATTACAAACGACTGCCAAGCCACGTCTGTTCGCTTGGAACTCGCCGCTGTCTGGGAGGCGCCGGAGAACCCATGTACAAATCGACATGTCTACGGTGTAGGGGAGAGAGTCCAGTTTCGTAGCTTCCCTGAAACTGTGGCTACAAGTGTTCAGCTGACGCGCATTGATACGAACGAGCTGTATTGTTACGACAATATCATAGATTCTGCGGGGAAAGTATATGCTTGCCCAATCTATTCGGTGACACCAAATCTGAAAGTCGTGTGCCGCGAGGCGGAGTACAGGCCGGAGATGACAATTGTTGAGCCACAAGAGGTGATTAGCCCAAATGCTTTTTGGGATTCATACTATGCGCCTTGTCTTTCTCCGGGATCAGTCGGAGGAACATTGCTTGCGATTACGAACTATGTCGGCCCGATGAACGTGTCGTTCCATGGAATCATGGTGTCGGAAATACCATGTACCCACACCAACATGCCTTCAGGATTCTTTGCGACGCCCAACTACACAGGGCAGTGGACTCACAATAATATATTTGATGTCGGCTGGGCCATGGCGACTCGAATAGCGCCGAACAACTACTGGACTGTCGACCAGGCGGGTCATCCTGGCGCATACAACAACTGGTCGGCAGGGCGGCTTGTCTGGGACGTTCCGATAGGATGGGTCAGGATGCGGTTCGATGGCGACGACAGACATGGGGTTCGTACTGAAGAACATGAAGGTGTCACAAACGAAAACACGCGAGCGCTTTTGATTGGCGGATCGCAGGATGCATATCAACAAATCTTCTCGATTTCTGAAGACGGAACGGCAACAATCGAGAAACATGGGCATACAATGTCGCGCGGTCGATTCTGCCGGATTATAGTAGACGGTAAAACCATTCAATGGATGCATTGACTCTGACATGAAAAAGACAATACTGACATTAATATCGCTGATTACTGTCGTAGGCGGCATAATCGTTGCCCGTCGCGTTCTCATGCCGGGATCGGTCAACTATGCTTCACATGAGACGTTGAAACCATCTGAGGTGCCATCACTGAAAGAATGGATAAACAACAGCATCGACAAAGATGTCCCTTCTGGCTATGTGCCGCGTTATCAATGGGCTGGCGATGCGGAACGCGCGCAATTGGAATCGGTCTGGGCAAATGCCGCAACGAATCTTCTGCATGGGGACATTAAGGGCATGAAAGAATGCGTTGCACTGGTGTCTGAAAGGATGAAAAGCATTTCGCCCGAACAGTTCTACGGAATTGTCAGACCTTGTTACGATATGCTCAAGAGTGAATTTATGGCAGGGGTTTTGTCGCGTTCGTACACATCCACTGACGAATTTAAAGAGCATGTCCTGATTGATATTGAAGGAATGAACGCTTTGGGGGATATTGAACTTTCGGCAGAACAAATTCCGTTGCGATGTGCTTATTTGGAGGCAGATGCGCTTGCAATGGCCAGAAAGGCCATTAAGAAGTTTGCCGAAGAAGGCCGTGGTGATTTTGCGGCAGTCGCAAGAGAACTTGAAGAACTGATAATCAGACAGATCGAATCGGAAGACGGGTTAATACGACGGTACATGAAGATGGACTTGAAAATGCAAATGCTACTTTACGAACGCGGCTATTCGACACGCGAGAATGTAATTCGCGGCGTACTAACAGACGCGTGGCATCTTGAAAACACTACCGGATACATCCCCAAGTGGCTGGATGAGTTTAAGTGACACCATTTGACGTTTATTACATCGTCTGGACGGACGCGGCGATCAACCGCGACACGAACAATCTCGTCCCTGCCGCGCTCGAGCTTTTCCGGGAGCCGACAGGAGCCGACAAGACTTTACTTCTCAGGGCCGTGCTTTTTGTGGCCGTGGTGGAAGGTGGTGCCGTGGCCGGTGAGGACGGGGACGCCGAGGTGGTACTTGATCGCGAGTGCGCGGATTACGAAGATGAGCGCGAGCCCCGCGATGTTGCGGATGTAGATGCTCTCGACGCCGACAAACGGCAGCAGGAAGTAGAGCACTCCACCCGCGGCGCAGGCGAGCGCGTAGAGCTCCTTGCGGAAGATGAGCGGCACTTCGTTGATGCAGATGTCGCGCAGGATGCCGCCTGCCACAGCCGTCACCACGCCGAGGACTATCGCGCACCACGGCTGGTAGCTGTGCAGTATTGCCTTGTGGAGCCCGATCATCATGAAGAGCGATATCGAAATCGTGTCGAAGATGAACCACGTGATCTGTCCGCTTATGAAGCGCCGCCCGAAGAGCCAAATCGAGACTACCGCGAGTGCAGACACGATGATGTAGGACGGATCCGACATCCAGAACGGCTCGACGCGGAGCAGCACGTCGCGCAGCGTCCCGCCGCCGGCCGCGGTGATGAAGCCGATCACGCTCGCTCCGAACCAGTCGAAGCGCTTTACGCTTGCGAGCCGCACGCCCGAGATCGCGCCTGCAAAGGCGCCGACGAGCTCGAGCACGCGCATGAAGATGTTGATTTCATCCGAAAGGTCTGTCATGTTTCCTCCGACGCGGAATAGTATACCACAAATGCCGCATTGGTGCTTTATGGTATAATATCTGCCAAATGGATGACAATAGCAAGAACCGTGTGGCCCGCTGGACGCAGAAGCTGCTGGACCTGTCGCTCAGGAACCGGCTTCTCAACGCGCGGGATTCGAAGCAGATACTCCCCCTCGCCGTAGACGGCGTAGCGGCGCTCGAAGATCGGCTTTCGGCAGACCAGGCCGTCGCCGTAGAGCCGTCCGACTCACAGTCGCGCTCCGCGGGCGCGCTTCGTTCGACGCTCGCGTTGGACGACATGTTGCGCCGGCTCAAGGAGATATTCCGGCTTGCGAAGACAGACCTCGAGGAAAGCGGCGTCAACGCGCTCTACCTCGCGCTCGGCTTTTTGAGGTGGCGGCCTAAGGGCGCAAACGCCAAGGAATGCCGCGCGCCAGTCCTCCTGATGCCTGTCCAGATGTCGCGCAAGAGCGTCCGCGAGGGATACACGGTCTCACGCCTTGATGACGACACAATGCTCAATGCGACGCTTGTCGAGTTCCTTCGCGCCGAGTTTGGAATCTCCGTTCAGGGGCTCGACCCTCTTCCTGAAGATGACTCTGGCGTAGACGTCGCCAAGGTCTTTGCAACTTTCCGCGAGGCAGTGAAGGGCATGGAGGGCTGGGACATCGAGGAAGACGCCGCGATCGGCAATTTCTCGTTCGGCAAGTTCGTGATGTGGAAGGACCTTACTGCCCGCGCCGACCAGCTTGGCAGCCATCCCTTCGTCTCCCATCTCATGAAGGGCGGCGGCGACTACGATGACGGCATAGAGGTCTTCCCGCCCGAGGAGATCGCCTCGCACATCAAGTACGGAGAGCTCTTCACCCCGCTTTCGGCCGACTCCTCGCAGCTTGCGGCAGTCCTCTATTCCGCGATGGGAAAGTCATTTGTCCTCCACGGGCCGCCCGGTACCGGCAAGTCGCAGACGATCACAAACCTCATCGCGCACAATCTCGCGCTTGGTCGCAGGGTGCTCTTCGTCTCCGAGAAGAAGGCCGCTCTCGATGTCGTCCATCGCCGTCTCGCGTCCGTGGGGCTAAAGCCGTTCTGTCTTGAGCTCCACTCCAACAAGTCCGGGAAGACCGAAGTCCTCGCCCAGTTCAAGGAGGCGCTTGACTACGTCGACAAGGGAACGCCCAACGAGTGGCAGAAGACGGTCGACCAGATTTCCAACTATCGCTCCGCCCTCGACGCGCCGATTGCCGCGCTCCACAGGCGCTATCCGAACGGGCTTTCCGCCTACGACTGCTTTGCGATGAAGATCGCGGGCGGCGCGAAGACGTTTCTGATTGTCGGCGGCAAGGTCTGCGAGTGGAGCGAGAAGGACGTCTCCGACATTCGCGAGCTCGTGCTACGTGCCGCGGCAGATTGGCGCGGCACGACGGCAGACGCCGTAAAAGCACTCGTTCCTGTCGCGACCTTCGCGTGGAATCCCGGCGCCGAGGAGGATATGCGCGGCAAACTTGCCGCGCTCCGCTCGAAGGGCGGCTTTGCGCGGGGGATGTCCGTGCTGTTCGGCGGAGGCGGCGCGCTTAGGTACGGTCCTGGGCTCGTCGGGCGCTTCGAGGGCTTTGGCGGCGCATTTGCCGCGAAGCTCGACGCGGCAATCGCCGCGATGGGAGAGTCACGCGGCGTCATGCGCTACCGCGAGTCTGCCGGCGAAGTCGCGAAGAGGATCGGCCTTGGCTTCGCGACTGCGCTTGCGTCTGGCGATGTCGATCCGGAGTCGGCTGGAGAGTCGTTCGACCGCTCGGTCGGGTCCGCGACGCTCGTCGAGATACTTCGCACCGAATCTGCGCTCGCCTCGTTTGCGGGGCTGAAGCGCGAAGAGCAGATAATCGAATTCCGCCGCCTTGATGCGGAATACGCCGAGCTCGTGAAGCATGCTGTTCGCGCGAAGCTCGCGGCGCTTCTCCCGTCCGGACGCCTCGGAGACTGCCCCGACGGATGCGAACTCGGGATCGTCCGTCGCGAGTGCGCTAAGAAGTCGCGCCAAAAGCCCATACGTCGCCTGCTCGCGGAGGCGCGCGGAATCATCGGGCGCATCAAGCCGTGCTTCCTCATGAGTCCCCTGTCGGTCGCGCAGTATCTCCCTGCTGAATCTACCTTTGACTTGGTCGTCTTCGACGAGGCGTCGCAGATACCAGTGTGGGACGCGATTGGCGTCATTGCACGCGCGAAGCAGTGCGTGGTCGTCGGCGACCCGAAGCAGATGCCTCCGACAAACTTCTTCCAGAAGGGCGAAACAGGAGACGACGAGGACGAGTCGGAGGATCTTGAGAGCATCCTCGACGAATGTCTTGCGGCTGGGCTCAGCTCCGCGTATTTGAGTTGGCATTACCGTAGCCGCCACGAGTCGCTTATCGCGTTCTCGAACCACCACTACTACGGCGACCGTCTTTGCACTTTCCCTGCAGCGAAGACGACCCCACGCCTCGGCGTCGCGTGGCACTTCGTCGAAAACGGAGTCTACGACGCGAAGGCGAGCCGCACAAACAGGGCCGAGGCCGAGGCGCTTGTGGACTACGTGTTCTCGCGTCTCGCAGATCCCTCGCAGAAGCGTCGCAGCGCAGGCGTTGTCACGTTCTCGATGGCGCAGAAGAACCTGATAGAGGACATCTTCGAGGAACGCCGCGCGGCGAACCCGAAGTACGAAGACTACTTTGCGGACGACGGAGAGGAGCCGTTCTTCGTGAAGAACCTCGAGAACGTGCAGGGCGACGAGCGCGACGTAATACTTTTCTCTGTTGGTTACGCTAAGGGCCCCGACGGGAAGTTCCTCATGAACTTCGGCCCGCTCAACCGCTCCGGTGGTGAGCGTCGCCTCAACGTTGCCGTAACGCGCGCGAAGGAGCAGGTTGTCGTATTCGCATCGTGCAAGGGCGCGGAGATTGATCTTTCGCGCACGCAGGCAGTTGGCGCTGCCCATCTGCGGGCCTTCCTCGAATATGCCGAGCGCGGCGGAATCGCCGCGGCTGCGGACGCTGCGGAAAGGCGGCGCGACCGCTTTGCCGACGAGGTTGCTTCGTTCCTTGCCGAGCACGGCTTCACCGTCGAGCGCGATGTCGGCTGCTCCGGCTTCCGCGTCGACGTCGGCGTCAGGGATCCTGCGCGGAAGGACGGGTATCTCGCGGCAGTCGAATGTGACGGCGATTCCTACGCGTCTGCGCTCACGGTGCGCGACCGCGACGAACTGAGGGCGTCTGTTCTACGTTCGCTCGGGTGGAACACAGTCCATGTGTGGTCTGCCGACTGGGCTCTTGACCGCGCGCGCGGCGAAGAGCGGCTCCTCAAGGAACTGGAGGAGATTCGCCGTTCGCCTGACGGAGTACTTCCCGCGCCGAAGTTCACGCCAGAGGTGACGTTCCCGCGTCGCCGCTCTGCGTCTTCCGCCGAAGTGCCGCGCACAGACCTCGACAAGGTGTCGAATGACGAGCTCCGGGCGAAGATGGCCGAGGTTGAGAAGGACCTTGGCGCCTGCGAGCCAGATACGCTCTACCGCGAGACGGCGCGTAGGTTCGGCTACAAGACGCTATCTCCGAAAGCGCGGCAGCGGCTTGAGGGCGTTCGGCGGTTTTAGTTTTTTCGGAAGGGATTGAAATGGACGAAGCGATAGTGAAACTCGAGAAGGTCTCGAAGACTTTCCGTGATTTCTGGCTGAGGCCGACGGTCGAGGCCGTGTCGGGTCTTGACCTCGAGGTCCGCCGAGGGGAGGTCTTTGGTCTCCTTGGGCCAAACGGATCCGGCAAGTCGACGACGATAAAGATGATGCTTGGTCTTCTTCCGCCGTCTTCGGGGAAGATTTTCCTGTTTGGCCTTCCCCCGCAGGCAAAGGCCGCGCGCGCGAAACTCGGGTATCTCCCAGAGCTGAGCTATCTCCATCCATTTCTCACGGCTCGTGAGACGCTCATGTACTACGCGGGGCTCTGCAACCTGCCGCGCAAGGTCGCGCGTGAACGCACGGACCAGCTTCTTGAAATGGTAAAGCTCTCCGACGTCGCCACGCGCGCAGTAGGCGGTTTCTCCAAGGGCATGGCGCGTCGCGTCGCGCTCGCGTCAGCGCTTATCGGGAAGCCCGAGCTTCTCGTCCTCGACGAGCCGACGTCAGGGCTCGACCCTGTGTCAACGAAGGAGGTCAAGACGCTCGTCAAGGCGCTTGCGAAGAAGGGGATGACGGTTCTCACTACTTCGCATCTCCTCGCGGATACGGAGGACATCTGTGACCGCGTGATGATCCTGAATCGCGGCAAATCCGCCGCGGAGGGAAAGGTATCGGAACTCGGCGAGTCGCTCGAGGAGTTTTTCTTGGCAAAGGTGGGCAGCGGCGATGATTTCGCTTTGGCGGATTTTCTGGCTTGAGACCGTCTCCCTCGTACGGTCGTGGACTGCGCTGATGCTCCTCGTGGCGTCGCTCGGGTGGATGTTCGCCGCAAATTTCGTCCTTGTGACCGACGCGACAGACGCGGGCAAGAGGGAGATGCTCGTTCTCTACGGGCTTGGCGGAGTCTTTGCGCTGCTCATCGTCGCCGTTCTCGCCGCTGCCACGGGCACGATAGCGGCGGAACGCGAGTCGAAGCGGCTTCAGCTGACGCAGGTGCGTCCAGTCTCGTCGTTCGCGATTGCGTGGGGCAAGTTCCTTGCGCTTTCCGTTGTCGCCGCCGCGATCCTCGCGTTCCCGTGCGTGACACTCCTTGCCTCTTCTGAATTCTCGGGGCGCAGGTGCAGCCATGTCTACCGCCCGCTTCTCGAGTCGCCAAAGGAAGAGGCGCTCAAGATGTACGATGTCTACATGGCCGACCCCGAGACTCCTCCGCTAGTGAAGAAGGCAAAGAAGCCAGTTGTCCTCAGGATACTCGAGCAACGCGCGAAAGACCATTATCAGACGGTGCAGACAAATGCGACCGCCTCGTGGACATTCCCCGGGCTCTACGACTGGAGCAACGAAAATCCGTTTGTGGAGCCAGCTGCGCGATTGCGCTTTTCAAACACTTTCAGCATGCGCGACGACGTTTACGGAACGATTCTGGCAAAAGGATTCTTCGGAGTGGTCAGCAACATCACGCAGACGGCTGTGACGGTGCCGCTGCACCTTTGCCAGCTTGAGTGGAATCATGACGTCCTTTCGTTCAGGAACATGGGCGACAAGCCCGTGATGCTGCGTCCGAGACAGGATGTCGAGCTGCTTGTCCCGGCAGACTCTTTTGCATGGAATCTCTTTCGCTCGTACATCGTCATGGTATCGGTCCTCGCGCTTGTCGCCGCCTTTGGCGTGTTCCTCGGCTCTGGGCTTTCCCGCCCGGTCGCCTTGTTCGTCGCCTTTGTCTCGCTGATAGTCGTCGAGATGGGGCCGAGCGTCATCGAGCAGTATCCCGACAGTCTCGAGACGGACGCCGTTGACAGGTTTGGCCTTACGATAGTCAGGGCCGTCGAGACGTGCGTGAAGCCGCCGAGCGCGCTTGCGCCGCTTTCAAAGCTCGCTGCCGACGACTGCGTAGAGCCGAAGGACGCTCTCGGGATGTTCGCGGCAGACTTTGTCCTTGGGCCGCTTGTCCTCTCCCTGCTCGCTGCATTCGTCATGCGCCGCAAGACCTAAAGTTACGAATGTCTGAAAGTTAAGGTTGCCTTATTGCATAAACATTTAGTATAATGCTACCAAACTGCTAAGAAGGGGGACTTAATGAAGAACATAGCACTATCAATTCTCGCGTCTTGTATTGCTGTTTCCGCTGTTGCGGCTCCAAGTCCGATATCCGCGCGCTCGGTGCACATGTGGCATCCCACGCCTGACGCCGAGTGGGTATACGGCGAGGTGACGGTGGAGAAGTCCGTCCCCGGCAGTTACTTCGCCGCAATCTGCTTCAGTTGCGGATACTGCGGCATTCAGGAACTCTACGACGGGAAGAAGGTCGCAATCTTCTCCGTGTGGGATCCGGGCGATCCGTTCGACTTCAAGGCGAAGGCCGACGGCGTGGACGAGAAGGTTCGCACTAAGAACCTGTATGCGGGCGAGGGCGTGACGATCAGCCGCTTTGGCGGCGAGGGCACGGGCGGTAAGTCCTTGATGCCTTTTGACTGGAAGGTCGGCGAGACATATCGCTTCGCCCTGCATTCCCGCCAGGACGGCGACTACAGGACGGCGTTCACGGGCTATCTCTTCCGCGACGGCGCATGGTTCAAGATCGCGACTTTCACCACATTGCAGACGAAAGGCGCCCATGCCATCAAGAACGTCTACAGCTTCGTCGAGGACTTCCGCCGCAACGAGGTGTCACGCAGCCAGGTTCGCCGCGCAAGGTTTACGAACTTCTTCTCAAAGCCGCTTGGCGGAGAGTGGAAGGCGATTGAGGATGGCAAGTTCACCGCCGACAAGAATCCCATTATGACGATCGACGCGGAGCCAGTCGAGAACGGCTTTGCCCTCACGACAGGCGGCGACACCGAGAACAAGAACATCAAGCTGTTCGCGAGCGCGAAGACGAAGGTCGGCCCCCGCCCTGATGCTTGCCTTGCGCTTGACGCGTTTGTGGACTCCAAGCAGGTCCTCTTCAAGAACAACGACGCCGTCGAGGGCGTCAAGACCGCCGTCTACAGAATTCCGGCGCTCTGCACTGCGCCAAACGGCGACCTCGTTGCGGTCTGCGACGCGAGGCACGAAGGTGGCGGAGACCTGAACCACGCGAGGCCGATCAACATCGCCGTTCGCCGCTCGTCCGACGGCGGCAAGACATGGACCGAGCCGGTCTTTACCTGGAAGTGGGCGTGGAACGACGACGAGCACTGGGCGGGATCGGATCCATCGTTCATCGTCGACGCGGAGACGAAGAAGATATTCCTCTTCTACAACGTGTGGGAGTCTAAGAAAAAGCACGGCATATTCCAGTTCTACGTCCAGGAGTCTGCCGACAACGGCAAGACATGGTCCAAGCCGCGAGACATCTCGAGCGACATTGCCTTCCCCGAATGGCCGTTCGGAAAGCGCGACAGCGAGGGCGGGTTCATCTTCATCACGTCCGGCTCGGGTATCCAGGCGAAGGACGGCACGCTTCTTCACACGATCGTCCACGTGAACGATGGCAACGCGCTCTTCGGCTCTGACGACCACGGCAAGACGTGGAAACCCTTCGGGAAGCCCGTCAAGAACGGCGACGAGTGCAAGGTCGTTGAGCTTTCGGATGGCTCGTGGATGATCAACTCGCGCTGGCGTGGCGGCGGGCGGCAGATCCACGTCACGAAGGACCGCGGCATGACTTGGGAGTCGCGCTACGATACGACGCTCGAGGACCCCCAGTGCAACGCGCAGATCATGCGCTATGGCAATATGCTTCTTTTCTCCAACTGCAAGAGCCCGAACCGCCGTGCGCTTCTCTACATCCGCACGTCGCTTGACGACGGCAAGACTTGGAGCGATGGGCTTTGCATCGAGCCGAAGGGCGCGGCGTATTCCGACATGACGGTTCTCCCGAACGGCGACATCGGCATTCTCTACGAAGGCGCGGGCTACGCGACGATCAACTTCACGACGGTGCCGCTTAATGATATTAAATGCGGCCTCCTGGCCAAGTGAGATGTTTTTAGGCGGCGTTTTGGTGAAATGTCTGCGAAGTCGGGCGGTGCGTCCGCTTATGGTTGCGATATAAAGGGGAACCAAGAAAATGAACGTTAAAAAATTGATGAAAAGCGCTTTGGCGTTTACGGTCATGGTGTGTGCGCTCGCGCTGCCCGCCCGTGCGGAGCTTCCGCGCCCCGACCCTGCCGTCGCCGAGTTCGCTCGCGGCGTCAAGTTCACCGTCGCGGGCTACACGGGAACGGAAGTCCTCACCAACTTCCCCGTCCTCGTACGGCTCTCGGAGTCGGCCATCAGCGGCTTCACGTACTCCGACTTCTATGCCGACGGGAGCGACCTGAGTCTCGTGGACATCGGCTTTGTCGATGCCGAAACCAATGGTATCCCATACGAGATCGACACTTGGAACACCAACGGAGAATCGCTCGTCTGGGTCAACCTCCCGCTCATGACGAACGGCACTGAGTTCGTGATGTGGTATCGCTCATCAAAGACCGGCAAGGAGCTCAACTCAACCAATGTCTGGACCGACTACACCGGCGTCTGGCACCTGAACGAGTCTGGATCCGGAGGAGACGTAAAAACAACGGTCAAGGACTCATCCACCAACTCCCTTGACAGTGTGGCGAAAGGCAGGTCTGAGTCTGTTGCCGAAGGTCGGATTGGCGGGTCGTGGCGGATTAGCAATGTGTATGATCGCAAGGAGGCCGGACTCGTCGTCGCTGCAAGTGTACCCGCCAATAATGCGGCACTGAAAGCGCTTGGATCCACGTTTCATGTCTCATTTTGGTTTAAGACAACGTCGACGGGGGATAGTGCCAAGTGGTGTGCGCTCGTCGGACGTCGCGGTTCCGGATCTGACGCAGGGTGGGCGCTTCAGTTGCACGACACCTGGAACCAACTTCGCGTTTATGGCAATGGCGGAGAAAAGAATGCATACCGTCAAATCGGAGCCATGAACGGACTGAATGCCAATATTTGGGCGAAGATTGACGCCATTTGGTATGCCGACAATAACGGCAAAGGGCGAGCGACAGTTTTCTATAACGGCACGCAAATAGGCGACAATGCTTTTTGGAAAGACGAGGCTGCCGTTTCCCAGATCGACAATCTTGATTTTGTAATCGGCAATTTTGCAAATTTGACTTCAGACCGTGCCCTTTACGGCGAAATGGATGAAGTTCGCCTGGGCGCTGGCAAAATGAGTGCCGCCCGTGTCAAGGCAGATTATGATACGGTGAACAAAGCCGCATTCTTGACGGCAGGTTCGGTCGTCGAAATCGCGGTCATTGAGCGCCCGGTCGCGAACCTGCAGGTGGTGGACACGGGCGCGAGCCATATCCAGTTCGGCAACGCGATCTCATCGCTTGGTTCCTCCAATGCGACCGAATGCGTCTTCAACGTGAAGGTCTGGAAGACGGCGGAGAGCGAGCCGGCCGGCTACACGGCGCTCGCGACCGGCCTGACGGTCGGCGCCCTGACCGGACGCGTCAAGGGGCTGACGCCCGAAACGGCCTACTCCTACAAGATCAAGGTCACGAACGACGAGGGCGTCGACTCGGACGAGGAAACGGGCTCCTTAACGACGAGCGGCGTAGGCGTCGGCGGCACGGGCGGTGACATGACGCGCGTCGGCGACGACTGGATCCATTACTTCCACGTTGGATTCGACGAACATGGCGGGATCACGAACGCCTACGTCTTCACGCCTCCGTCCTACGCGACGGTGGTCCGTGCGCTCGTGGTCGGCGGCGGTGGCCCCGGCGGCTACTATGCCGGCGGTGGCGGCGGCGCGGGTGGCTACTACAGCAACGATGCGCTCGGCGTGACGCCTGGAGCCGAATATTCCATCCACGTAGGTGCGGGCGGTGCTGCCGCCACATCGGAGACCGCATACGGCTCGAACGGCGGCAATTCGTCAATCGTTGGCGGCGCCGTGAACATCGTGATGCTTGGCGGCGGTGCGGGCGGCAACGGACATTTGAACAACCAGACTGCGACGCTCGCAGGTCAGGATGGTGGTAGCGGTGGCGGCACGGCGTGGGCGGATAGCGCGACTGGTTCGGGCAAAGCGGATCAGGGCCATGATGGTGGCACCATCCCATCTGGGCAATGGCAGCAGAACCTGGCCGCTGGCGGTGGCGGTGCGTCGGCCGTCGGAGGTTCCATAGAATTTAGCGACAACGACGCGACAAAGGGATCGGGTGTTGGCGGCAACGGACGTGCCTGTGACATCACGGGCGAGTCGCTCCACTACGCCGGTGGCGGTAGCGGCGGCGCGAAAGCGGTCATCACCAAAACCGGTACCGGTACCGCCGGCGCGGGCGGCGATGGTGGCGGCGGGAAAGGTGGTCAATGGAACGAGGTGGAAGGCAGCCAGTACGCTACGGCCGGTGCGGACGGCTTTGGTGGTGGCGGTGGCGGCGGCTCAACCTACAGCACGGACTCGTATCAAGGCGGCAACGGCGGCGACGGCATCGTGATTATCCGCTACGCCGCACAGGGCGACGGCACGGACGTGGCCGCGCCGGCAATTGCGCTCGAAAGCCTCGACCGCGCCGCGAACGGCCTCACGACCGTCGGCTACCGCGTCGCGTGGGCCGGTGCAGGCTACGAGGACGCGGACGTCAAGGTCGTGTGGGGTTTCCGCAAGGACGAGCTGACGCACACCAACGACATCGCCTCGGCCATGATTGGGCGCGGGACTGGTACGTTTACGCTGGAGGACCAGACGGAGACTGTCTACGTTCGCGCCCTTGCGACGAACGCTGGCGGCGTTTCCTCCGAATCGCCCAAGATCGTGAAGATTCCCTTCGTTGATCCGCAAGCGCCCGAGGTTGCGTTGCCCGTGGTGTCCGAAATCACGGGCACGAACGCATCGTTCTCGGTGGTCGTGCTTGGGCTCGGCGAAGGCGCGCACAGCGTCACCGGTGTCTTCCAGGTCTGCACAAGTGAGGAATTCGATGGGACAATCCTCTCGTTCCCCGCCGACGAGGCGCTTTCGATCGCTGGCGGCTCGCTCACTGCAACGGCGACGGGCCTTGCGCCAAACACGCCCTACTATGTGCGTGTGTCGGCCACGAACGACGTGCCGGCGGTCTTCGAGACCGATCCGGTTGCGTTCCGTACGGCTGTGCCAGGGCCGCCGAGCGGGCTTGTGATCACGGCCAATCCGCCGGCAGGCGCCGCCGTCCCTGAGGTCACGACGACGACGATCGACGCCTGGGGCCAGCTCACCACGCCCGGCGACAACGGGGCGACCCATGCGAACCTTTGTCTGGAGGCATCGACCACCTCTGACTTTGCCTCTATCGATGCCACTTCAACCACGGTGAACGGCCTGGCCGCAGGGGAATGCGCCTCATTCAGCCTGACCGACCTTGAGCCCGAAACGGCCTATTACCTCCGCCTGCACATGGAGAACGACGGTCGTGTTGTTGCCTACTCCTCGATCGTCGGCCCGTTCACCACCCTGCGCCCGATAGTGAACCTGACGATTCCAGACCTCGCGTCCTACCACGTGACGCTCGTCTCGGTGACGACCAACGACGTGGCGGTTGTTGGCAACGCTGGTGTCTACACGGTCTTCAGCAATGCCACCGTCGTAGCGACCTTCGCCGCCGAATCCGGCTACCGTCTTGTGGGCGGCGCGACGGTTGATGTCGTCATGGATGCGAATAAGACGCTAACCGGCATCCCGACCGCGGAGCTCATTCCTCCGCCGCCTCCAACCGTGACGCTGACGATTCCGGACCTCGCGTCTTACCACATGACGCTCGTCTCGGTGACGACCAATGACGTGGAGGTTGTCGGCAACGCGGGCGTCTACACGGTCTTCAGCAACGACACCGTCGTAGCGACCTTCGCCGCGGAACTCGGCTACCGTCTCGAGGGCGACGCGGCGGTCTCCGTCGTCATGGACGCGAATAAGACGTTCACCACCGCCGACATGCCGACCGCGGAGTTCATTACCGAAGCATCAGCGCCGGAGGTCAGCCAGAGCGCAACGAAGGTTTCTGCCCGAAAGACGATCACGCTCATGGCGACCGCGGCGGGCGCGACGTCGTACATCTGGCTGAAGAACGGCGTGCAGATCGAAGGAGGCACAAGCGGAACGCTGACGGTGAATTGGCGCAAGCCGAACGGCAATCCAATAGACACCTATCAGGCCGTGGCCGTCTATTCCATCAACGATTTGCCGGTGGAAAGCGAACCTTCGGCAAGAATGACCGTTGAGAACCTGCCGATGGGTACGATAATCTTGGTCGTGGCGGCCCCCCCGGCACCTCCTGCGGAACATGACTATAGCGCCGACTACCTCACCTTCAGAGTGCTCACATCTGGAACGATTAGTTGGAAAGCGATTGGCAGCAACTCGACGAAGACCATTGACTACAGCATCGACAATGGCGCGTGGATTTCCATCACCTCCACGTCGGAAGGGGCGACCATTTCCGTGACGCAGGGCAACTTGGTCAGATTTAGGGGAAGCAACAACGTCTATGCCACGGACAAGAATACGTATTCCGGCTTCGAGGGCGGAACGGCGACATACGACATCGAAGGCAACATCATGAGTCTTCTTTATGGTGACAACTTCGCTGAAAACACGGCCCTCCCGAACAACAACTACATTTTCTGCTCGTTGTTCAAGAAAGCCCCAGTGATTTCGGCAGAACACCTTATTCTCCCGGCAACAATGCTCAAGGACTACTGCTACCGCGCCCTGTTCAGCTGGTGCGAGACGTTGACCAAAGCTCCTGCGCTTCCAGCCACAACACTCGCCACGGGATGCTACTGGTACATGTTCGAGCACTGCGCCATAACCGAGGCTCCGGTCCTCAATGCCACGACCTTGGTGTCTGAGTGCTATGGACATATGTTCACAGACTGTGGTCTCCTAAATAAAATTACGTGCCTTGCCACAAGCGGCTTCGGCACCTCCAAGTGCCTGGAGGGATGGGTGACAAATGTGGCTGGCGATGGCGCGTTTGTCAAGACCGCCAACGTAACTTCCTGGACGACAGGCGTCAATGGCATACCTTCGGGATGGATCGTGTGCGAGGACGTTCTGCTGCTGCCGCCCGAAGTGTCGTTCTACGGCGATACGATTGAACTGGAATGCCCAACGGAAGGTGCCGAAATCCACTACCGGCTTGGGCAAACGGGCGATTTCGCCCTGTATACGGGGCCAATTTCCATTGTCGCTGACACCGTCGTCGAGGCGTATTCCACCTATCAAGGCCATACGAGCCCGACAGTAAGCCAGACTTGCGTGTACGTGCATGAGACTCCGTTCCAGAAGTCGAACAAGGATCTCCCGACATGGAGATACGGCGGCAACACTATCACCACGCCCTATTCCGTCAACGCAATCGACGGACACTCGTCCAACTACTCCAAGGGCACGTTCTCGTTCGAAACCTCCATCACGCTCCAGTCGGCCCAGCCGACCTACTTGTGGTTCCAGCACGCCGACCAGAGCGCAGACATCTACGTCAACGACGTAAAGGTCGGGACGCACTGGGGCGGCTACAACGCGTTCTTCTTCGATATCAGCGAATACGTCCGCCGCGGACGGAACGACATCCGGGTGGCGCTGAGCAACAACAAAGGGAACGCCTTGGCTCCGGCGGCCGGCGACTTCAACTTCAACGCCACACTCGGCAATGTCAAGCTGTTCACGAGCCCGGTCCTTCCAGCGATGGAATACGGTTACGATGGATTCCACATCACCTCGACGGTGTCTGCTTCCTCCGCAACAACCAACGCAACAATCTACGTAGAAACCAAGGTCCCTGTCGGCGCGGACCTCAAATGCATCATTTCCGATGATTCGTACGCCTGGACAAACACGCTGGCGAGCACGGGAAGCAAGCAGATATTCACGACCACAATATCCAATGCGCATCTGTGGAACGGAACGCTTGACCCGCATCTCTACACGGTGACATTGGAAATCCGCAAGGGCGGGGACCTGTACCACAAATACGAGAGACCATACGGTTTCAGGTACTACGAATACGTGATCAACAACACGACGGTCATCCCAGAACAGTCATACACCGGTTTCCTTCTCAACGGGCAGCCATACCTCTTGAGGGGCGTCTGCATGCACGACGACGTGGAGGGGAAGGCCAACGCGCTCACCGACAGCGACTACGACCAGGAGTTCGCCATCATCCAGGAGCTGGGATGCAACTTCATCCGACTCGCGCACTATCCGCACCCGAAGGAGGTGTACGACAGGTGCGACCGGCTCGGAATCGTCGTCCAGACCGAAGTGCCTTGCGTCAACAAGCTCCAGTCGACGATGCCAGAGGACTACTACACGCACCTCACGACGCAATACATCGACATGGTTGAGCAACACTTCAACCATCCATGCATCATGTTCTGGGGACTCAGCAACGAGACAACCACGGATGACAAGGCCTTTGGCAAGGAGAAGATAGAGGGATACTACGACCTCATCAAGTCTATGGACACGGAGCGCATGGTCGGCTATGTCATGTCGCACAGCTACAGCGACCCCTCTGGGTACTACAACAACCCTGATGTGGATTGGTTCGGCTGCAACCTCTATGTCGGATGGTACATCGACAAGACGATCAACGACCCTTCGTCTCAGTTGAACAAGCGCATAAAGAGCACCATAACAGACCGCAGCAAGCCGCTTGCGCTCTCGGAGTATGGATGCGGCGGAACGCAGCATTGCCATTCCACGAACTTCCTGAGCACGACGACCTCCGGCAACAACCCAAGGCACGATATCGAATACCAGATGTGGCTGCACGAAGGGCACATCGCCGCGATCCGGAACTACCCGCAACTTCTCTTCACGGGCCAGTGGCAGTTGTTCGACATCGCGGTGTCAAGCAGAAAAGAGGGCTACACGGAGTGCCTTGATGGCGAAAACGCGACAACCAACGACGAATTGAAATATCTGAACAACAAGGGTCTCGTGGAACGCGACCATGTCACGAAAAAGGACACGTTCTACATCTACAAGGCGGAATGGAATTCGACGGACAAGTTCGTCCACATCTGCGGCAAGGACTACACGAAGACGACACAACGAAAGCTCAAGTGCTACACCAACGACGGCGACACCCTGGCAATGTACATCGGAGACAGCGAGACGCCGGCCATGACGGCGACCGTAACCGACCACATCGCGGTATTCACGGCAACGAACTTCCCAACCGGGGTCGAGATCCAAGTCAAGGGTGCCACCACGTCGGACACGGTGACTTTCCAGTAGTTATATTGAACACATTGATAACATCGTAAAAAGGAAACAACCTCATGGGGAAGCCAGCTATCTTAAAGAGGCTAACGCGTTTGACCGTCTGGAAATACGCCGTTGTGTCGGTGTTCTGTGCCCTGTGCGGAACAGCTGTTACTGCGACGCCGGTCGAGGTTGACTGGAAGGCGGGCGAGACAATGCCCGCGAAGGTCGCACGGCCGTTCTCCGGCTTCTTGTCAGATGGGCGGTTCCTCGTCGCTGGCGGCAGCTATTTCGAGGACGGGAAGAAGATGTATAGCGCGGACATAACTGTTCGCGAACTGAATGGAAAGTGGGGAAATGTCGGCAATCTGCCGCGCACCGTTGCCGAGGGTGTCTCGTGCGTGGTGGAAATCGACAAGAAGGGCTTTGTCTTCTGCGCGGGCGGAACTGACGGTCAGTCGTCGTTTCCCGATGCGTTCGCTCTGTCCTTCAGTGGCGAAATCGGACTCCCTGGGGCTGCACTCGATACGAAGGGGCTTCCAGCGCTGCCAGAGCCAGTCGTGATGGGCGCGGCTGCTGCTGATGGCGCGAAGGTCTATGTTGTTGCGGCGAAGAATGTGTATGCGCTTGATCTCGCCGCCGAGAAGGGCGAGTGGCGTCTTGTCGCCGAGCTGCCGGGTCCAGCGCGTGCGCAGATGGTCGCGGCGATTCAGAATGGCGACCAAAAAGAAAAGATGCTTGTCGTCTATGGTGGATTTGACACCGCGACAAAGCAGCCGCTTCACGACGGATATGGGCTTGTGCTTTCAACAGGCGAATGGAAGACGCTCTCGCCTCTGCCGGAAAACACCACGACGATTGGCGCGGCGTTTTTGCCGAGCGGACACCAGCACATCCTACTAGTTGGTGGCTTTGGCGAGAAGGGGTGGATCGACCGTGCGATCAACGGCTCGACCGAGGCAGACCCCGTGAAGCTTGGCTGGCAGAGGAAGGTTCTTGCCTACAACTGCGTCACGGACGCGTGGTGCGAGTATGGCGAAATCGCCGCGGCAGATTCGCCGCGCTGCGGCGCGGCGGCGGGAATCAGGCCCGGCAAGACGCCCGAGCAGTACACGCTTCTTCTCGCGGGCGGCGAAATCGCGCCGGCGACAAGGACGGACGCTGTTTCAGTCGCAAGCTTCAGGAAGACCGGCAAGTTCGGCGCGATGGCGTGGGCGGTTGCGAGAACGACTACTTCCGCGGCGGAAACCGCATCCCGTGGTATGTCGCGGGAATGTCGATTTTTGCGACAATGCTTTCGTCCATTACCTTCATCGCGATTCCGACGCAGGCGTATTTGCAGGACTGGCGTTACTTCGTGATGGCGTTCTTCATCATCGGCATGGCGCCTGTCGCGATCTACTACTACCTGCCGTTCTTCTGCCGACTCGGAATCACGAGCGCGTACGAGTATCTTGAAAAGCGCTTCAACCTCGGTGTGCGGCTATTCGGTTCTGCGGCGTTCGTCGTGTTCATGGTCTGCCGCGTCGCCGTCGTGACGCTGCTCCCCGCGATTGCGCTCAACGCCGTTACGGGAATCTCCATTGATGCGTGCATCCTTATTTGCGGTATCCTTACGATGATCTACTGCTCGCTCGGCGGACTTGAGGCCGTTATCTGGTCGGACTTCGTGCAGGGTATCGTCCTTATGGGCGGCGCGGTTTCGGTGCTCGTCCTTCTCATTATGAAGACTGGCGGCGATGGCGCGCATTTCTCGACTTTCTGGAATGTAGCGAGTTCCTACAACAAGAACACGATGTGGGATTTCCGCTTCATCCTGACGCAGCCGGTCTTCTGGGTCGTCGCGGTGCAGGGGCTTATCTCGAACCTCTCTTCCTACACGAGCGACCAGTGCGTCATCCAGCGCTACATCGCGACGCCCGACGAGAACGCGACGAAGCGCTCGCTGTGGTTCAACGGCTGCATGAGCGTCTTCGCGCAGGTCGTCTTCTACGGAATCGGCATGGCGCTCTTCGCGTTCTACCACACTCACCCAGAGGCGATGGACGTCACGATGCCGAAGGGCGACTCGGT
>CADCGZ010000018.1 GCA_902801025.1 uncultured bacterium
GACAAGATCGCGCTTTTGGGCGATTTGCTGTACCACGGGCCGAGGAACGGCGTGCCTAACTTCTACGACCCAGTTAAGGTCGCGGAGATGCTCAATGCGCACAAGGACGAAATCGTCGCGGTGCGCGGCAATTGCGACGCGGAAGTCGATCAGATGATGGTCAAGTTCCCGATCACCGCCGATTACCAGGTGCTTGACGCGGGGAACAAGAAGTTTTTCCTCACGCACGGCCATTTGTGGAACGAATGGAAGCTTCCCCCGATAGGAATCGCCGACGTTCTCGTTCATGGCCACACACACGTTCCCGAACTCAAGACGCTCGAGTGCGGGATGACGATATTCAATCCCGGGTCGGTGTCGCTCCCTAAGGGCGGCTCGTCGCGTTCGTTCGGCTACTATGACGGGGAGAACCTCAAGCACTATGTCATTTGATGCTGTGATACTTGCAAACGGCGACTTCCCGAAGAAGGGTGGCGCCGCATGGGAAATTCTCGCGGGCGCAAAGCGCGTAGTCGCGTGCGACGGCGCGTCGGATGCCTACTGCCGGCGTTTCGGCAAGTCTCCTTTCGCAGTCGTCGGCGACATGGATTCCATCGGCCACCACCCAGAGGGCTCTGAGATCGTGACTGTTCCCGACCAGTCGACGAATGATCTCTCGAAGGCCGTCGGCTGGTGCCGAGCGAAGGGCTTCAGAAAACTCGTAGTCGTCGGCGCGATGGGGAAGCGCGAAGACCACGCGATTGGAAACGTCTTCCGCGCTCTCGATCTCGGCGTAGAGATCGTGACGGAGTTCGGCCGCTTCGTCCCTGTTGTCGACAAGGCGTCGTTCCGCGTCTCGAAGGGAACGCCGGTGAGCGTGTTCGCCGTCGATCCCACGACGCGCATGACTTCCACCGGTCTTGAGTGGCGTCTTGATGGCGTGAAGTTCAAGAACCTCTATTGCGCGACTCTTAACCGCGCAAGCGCAGCGCGCGTCACGCTCTCCGCGACGAAACCTGTCCTCGTCTACATTGGCTCATGAAAATCGTGCTTGCAAGCGGTAGCCCTCGGCGGGCGAAGATCCTGAAGGACCTCGGCGTCGATTTCGAGGTCGTAAAGACGGACGCCCCCGAAGTCTCGTATCCCGCAGACCCCGAGCGGACAGTGAGCGAGAACGCTCTTGCGAAGGGCGCGGCGGCCCGCTCCGTTCCCCATTCCCCGTTCCCCGTTCCCCATTCCCCGTTCCCCATCCTGTCTGCCGACACGATCGTGTGGTTCGCGAATCGCATCTACGGGAAGCCGCGCGATCTCGAAGAGGCGAAGGAGTTTCTGCGCGAGCTCGCTGGCAACGTCCACACAGTCTTCACGGGCGTCGCTTTCGACGGCGAAGTGAAAGTCGTCCGCAGCGACGTCAAGTTCCGCGAACTTTCCGAGGCGACGATAGACGAGTACGTCGCGCGCGTGAGGCCGACCGACCGAGCGGGCGCGTACGACATCGACGAGTCGGGCGACTTGATCGTCGAGTCGTATTCGGGCAGCTACGAGAACATAATGGGGCTCCCCGTCGAGCCGCTCAAGGAATGGGGGATCGCATGAAGGCAGTGGTAGTTCTTTCCGGCGGGCAGGATTCCGCGACTGCGCTTGCGATGGCCGTGAAGAAGCACGGCGCCGAAAACGTCGCTGCGATTACCTACGCCTACGGCCAGCGCCATGCGCTCGAGACGAAGTTCGCGCGCCGTCTCGCCAAGGGAATATTCAAGATCGCTTTGTGGAAGCGTGTGCCGCTTTCGTTCTATTCCTCGATCACCGACAACGCGCTTCTCTCGAAGGGTATCGCGATCGAGAAGAAAAAGGGCGCGAAGTGCCCCAACACCGTCGTGGAAGGGCGGAACGCCGTTTTCCTCACGCTTGCGTCCGTCTGGGCGAAGTCGCTTGGCGCGAAAGAGGTGTGGACTGGCGTGGGCCCTTGCGGCGAAGTTAGGCATCCTCGACGTTATCGAGAACGATACCCTCACTTGCTACAACGGCATCCCGGGGCGCGGCTGCGGCAAATGCCCCGCCTGCCGCCTCCGCGCACGCGGATACAAGGAGTTCGGAATGTGGTATAATGTTTCGCATAAAAATTGAAGTCTTCATCTTGTCGGCGTTTTTAAGGAGGAAAAATGAATCTTAAAGTAATGATGTTGCTTGGCGTGTCCGTCGCGGCAGTTGCGGCGGCTGCGGACGAAACCGTGTGGCTTGACGAGCTTTCGATAGAAGGCATGACCTGCGGGTATGGGACCCCGAAGCAGAACAAGTCCGTTGAGGGCAAGGCGCTTCGCATAGGGACGAAGACATTCGAGCGCGGCGTAGGGACTCATTCGACGTCGTATGTGCTGTTCGACGTCGGCGGACAGGCGATTTCGTTCGACGCCGACGTGGGGATTGACGCCGAGGTATTCCCCGGCGGGAAGGACAACGCGAGCGTAAGGTTCGCGGTGCTTGCGGACGGTCGCGAAGTCGCGTCCTCCGGCGTCCTGAAGGGGCGGCGCGAGAGCGTCCACATTCACGCCGACCTCGCGGGCGCAAAGACGGTGTGGCTCTTCGTCTTCGATGCCGACGATGGCGACAGGTTCGACCATGCGGACTGGGCCAACGCGTTCTTCACGATGAAGGACGGGAAGCGCCCCGTTCCGTGCAAGATGGACGATACGCAGCTCGGCGTGCTCACGCCGCCAGCTCCTGCGACGCCACGCATCAACGGCGCGCGCATCTTCGGCGTGAGGCCCGGGCATCCGATAGTATGGCGTCTCCCCGTGACGGGCGAGAGACCTCTTGTGCTTAAGGCGGAGGGCCTTCCCCCAGGTGCGACGTTCGACGCAGAGAAGGGCATCCTCGGCGGCGCCGTCGAGAACCCCGGCACATACATGGTCAAGTTCACGGCGAAGAACTCCAAGGGCGAGGACTCGCGCGCGCTCAAGCTCGTCGTGGGCGACAAGATCGCGCTTACTCCGCCGATGGGGTGGAACTCGTGGAACTGCTTCGCCGGCGCGGTCACCGCCAAGAACATCCGCGACACGATCGACGCTTTCGACAAGTCGGGTCTCGCGGACCACGGCTGGACATACATCAACATCGACGACTATTGGCAGAACAAGCCCTCGGCGAAGAACGACCCCACCCTCCAGGGTCCGGAGCGCAATCCAGACGGGTCTATAGCCGTCAACAAGCGTTTCCCGTCGATGAAGGAGCTTGCCGACTACGCCCATTCGAAGGGCCTCAAGATTGGGCTCTATTCCTCGCCTGGTCCCTATACGTGCGGTGGGTGCGTCGGCAGCTGGGGGCATGAATGGCAGGATGCGAAGACGTATGCGGACTGGGGCTACGACTACCTCAAGTACGACTGGTGCTCGTACGGCGGCGTGGCGGTTGGCAACGACCACGGACGCGTCATGCTGCCGTATCGTCTGATGGGCGAGGCGCTGCGGGCGCAGGACCGCGACATCGTGTTCTCGCTGTGCCAGTACGGCATGGGGTCGGTATCGACGTGGGGGGAGTCCGTCGGCGGCAACTGCTGGCGTACCACCGGCGACATTACAGACACGTGGAGTTCGATGTGGCAGATACTGCACAAGCAGCAGGATTCATGGCCCTATGCGCGGCCTGGAGCATGGAACGATCCGGATATGCTCGTCGTCGGTCGCCTCGGCTGGGGGAAGCTCAGGCCATCGCGCCTGACGCCGAACGAGCAGTACACGCACATTTCGCTTTGGGCGATCCTCTGCTCTCCGCTTTTGATCGGCTGCGACCTCACGAAGATCGACGACTTCACGATGTCGCTCCTGACGAACGACGAGGTAATCGAGACGAGCCAGGACGAGCTCGGCGCGCAGGCGGCCTGCGTCGCGAGAGGTCCGCGCGCCGAGATCTGGGCGAAGCCGATGAGCGACGGGTCGCTCGTCTTTGCGCTCTTCAACACCTTCGTCGTGCCAACGCGCATCACCGTGGACTTTGCGTCTCTCGGCGTCGAGGGCCGTTGGCGCGTGCGCGACCTCTGGGAGCAGAAGGACCTCGGCGTCTTCTCGAGCGCGTATTTCGCCGACGTGCCGGCGCATGCGACGCGCCTTGTGCGCCTGTTCCCGGAGCCAGGGGCCGGGCTTAGGAAGGGGCTTGGCGACATCCGCGACAATGCGGTGTACATGATGTACGTGGACAAGCGCCCGGTCGACAAGCCGGGATACAAGGCCCCGGCTGGCTATCCGTGTGCGGAATGCCCGCGCGAACGCAATCGCCAGTGACCGGTCACCAGCGCACTGAGAAGCAGGGCGTCTTGTAGGAATCCCAGTAGCGGACGGGGTTCACCGCCGAGATGTGCTTCGGCGCCTCGGCGTCGATCCATTCGCGGAACTTCGCCTGCGCCGCCTTGACGCCTTCGCGGTCTCCCGCGTCGTAGGCGGCGACGATCGCCTTCTCGAACCGCGCGGGGACGAGGCCGATCTCGAAGTGAGCGATGCGCCTAAGGACAGCGTCGTCGCCGGCGGCGAGCGACCGGGCCTCGTCGAAGCACCGCTGCAGCGCGTCGATGTCGAGCTTGCGCGTGTACGAGTACCAGCCGTGGCGCTCCGTCCACGGGGTTTCTGCGCATGCGACGAAGTGTTTCTCGAGCAGGTCGTAGTATTTCTTCATTGCCTTCGCCGCCGGGCCAAAGCCGCTCGCGAGGTAGTCGTCCGAGATCGTGTCGAAGTCGAGCCGGTCGGGGTTCATCAGCGCCTTCGAGAGCATGTAGTAGACGTAGCCGAACTCCGCCCACTGGTCGTAGTAGCAGTCGAAGTCCGTCCCTTCGAGGTTGTTGGCTTTCATCATTTCAAGGTCATTGAAGAGCCGACGCGCGAAGTTCTGCGGCGAGACGGTTCTGAATCCCCAGAGCAGGTTCGGCCGCCAGTAGGTCGGGATGCCGAAGTTGGCCCACGAGGCGAAGTTGCCTGTCGCGTTGCCGGCGCGCGAATAGTCGCCGCACACGGTCAGCACCACGAGCATCGGATCTGGCTTGTAGTAGAAAGGCGGCGGCGTGTAGGAGTTGTAGGCGTAGAAGCAGAGCTTCTTGTCGGGGCAGGATTTCTTCACGATGGCCGCGACCTGGTTGGCGAACCAAATGACGCGGTCGGTCATCGCCGGGTACGGAACCTTTGCGTCCGATCCCACCTTGACCGAGTAGATGCGCGCGTTGGGCGGATCGAGCCGTCGGCAGTTCTCGCACATGCACTGCTGGGCGCCGCCGGCGTCGGGCAACGAGATCGAGAGCGCCTTGTAGGTTGGCAGCTGCGCGAAGCGCGCCACGAGGTTGGAGGCAGTCACTTCGACGAGGCCGTGGCAAGAGAGGCAGAGCGTCGCGCGTTCGTGCTTCTTCCCCAGGACCTTCGACTGGTCCCGCGAGCCGTTCGGCTGGAGCGCGAAGAACTCGGGATGCTCCGCTGAATACTTGTCGTAGTAGTCCTTGAAGTAGTGCCCCCAGGCGTAGTCGCCGTCAAGTGAGTCGCGGTCGGAGACTCCGTGCCACGCATAGAAGTCGCGGTTTGTCCCCGGCAGGTCGAAATCGCTGCGGTACTTGATGATCTCCTCGCGGAACGCATCCGCGTCCTGGCCATGCTTCGCGGCGCTCTTCCCGTTCCCCTCGCGGAACTGCTTGGCGTTGGGAATCGGCGTGCGGATGCCGCGGTGCTTGACGGCCGGCGTGTAGGTCCAATCGCCGAAGTCGGGGAAGACGATCTCGGACTTCTTTGGCACGATCTTCCCCGAGCCGCCGTCGCCGGGCCAGAGGTAGCGGCAGCCCATCGTCTCGAGCAGATAGGTGAGCGCATGGCTCGCGCCGGAGCGTTCGCCTGCGATTAGAAACCAGTTGCCCTTGCGCCGCAGGAACGACGTGCCGACCGGATGCTTTTCGTAGTCGATGCCGAAGAGCTCCTTCGCGAGGAAGCGGTCCGAGACGAACACACAGACGTCCTCCGGCTGGGGCGTGAAGGCGCCGCGTTTCTTCTCGTCGATCGGCACGACTTCCGCTTCGAGTCCGCTCATTGCCTTCAAGTACCAGTTGAGCTCATTTGCCAGATACTGCGAGGCCGACTCGCGGCCGTTGACCTTGATGGTCTTCTCGCAGACGATGTAGGCCTTCGAACCGGGCGAGAGGACCTTGAGCCCTGGCCTGTAGTTGGGCCTGGACTTGGCGAAGACGGGCTTGTTCCTGAGGGTGTCGTCGGGCTTGCCTTTCGCGATCGGGCCGAGGGGCTTGATACCCCAGTCGCGGCGGTCGACCTTGTCGTCCGTCCCGGGAATGCGCCGGAATACGCGGTCATACTCGCGCGTCAGCGCAGCCAGCCGCTCGCCCTCGTTGGAGGGCACCCAGTTGCCTTCGCCGTCGGCGTCACCAAGGGAAATCTTGTTGTCTCTGCAGTAGCGGCGGATCGATGCAATCGACTGCGTGCAGCAGAAGATTTTCCCGGCAAGCGCCTTCTTCTCGGCGAATGTCTCGCCGTCCGGGGGCACGGGGAAGGAGAGCAGTTCTGCGACCTCTGGCGTGGCGTTGGTTGAAAGCTGCTCCCAGGCGACGCCGGTGAACACGAGGCAGCCACCGTTCGCGAGATAGTTGGTCAGGGCGGTGGCGCCGGCCTTGTCGGTCCAGGCTTGTTTCCCGCTCCCCATTTTCACCGTCTCGCCGAACAGCACAGCGGCGGCTTCGCCATAGCGGGCGGGGTCGATCCACTTGCCGTCCTTCTCGAGTTCGGTCCTGACGGGGATGACGTCCGAGACGTCCGCCTTGACGAGCTCTAGTTCGCCGGGGTCGCCGACGAGGAAGACCGGCTTGCTTGCGGAAGCCGGTGTGGCGGCGAGTGCGGCGAAAGAAGCCGCCGCTATAGAAAGATACCTTTTTGCAGTTGCCTTCATTGCGTTCCTCTCTTTCTCACTTTCTGTAGAATGCATCGTAGTGCTTCTGGTCCCACTGGACTTTCGTCGACTCCTTCTTGCTCCACTCGAGCCAGTTGACCGCCGGGACAAAATAGGGCTGGATCAGATGGTCCGGGTTGTTCGACGGCATGTCCTTGAGGGCTTCGTCCTTCACCCACTTGTAGTACTCGAGCACGGCGGCTTCATCTGCAGCGAGGTCGTCGCGGTCGAAGGCCTCGACGATCCTGTGCTCGATCTTCGCGAGGTCGAGCGCACTTGCGAAGTAGCGGATGCGCGCGAGGAGCAGTTCGTCGCCCGCGGCGCGTTCGCGTGCCTTGGCGATCGCGGCGTCGAGCGGCTCGAACCTGAGGTGGCGGTGGTAGTGGTAGAACTTGCGAGATTCGCGCGCTTCCTTGCTCGTCGCGGCGGCCTCGTTGAACATTTTCTCGACGGCGTCCCAGTATTCCCTCATCGCCGCCGCTGCCGGGCCGAAGCCCTGCCTGAAGTAGTCGTCGGCGACGTCGTCGAACGAGAGGCGGTCGGGGTTCAAGTGCGCGACGGCGAGCATGTAGTAGCAGAAGCCGAACTGCGACCAGCGGTCGTAGTAGGTGTCGAAGTCCGTCCCCACGCAGTGGTTGGCTTTGGCGAGCTCAATGTCCGCGAAGATGCGCCGCGCGTAGTTCTGCGGCGTGGCGCCCCTGAAGCCCCAGAGGACGTTGGGGCGCCAGAACGCCTCGATTCCAAACTGCGACCAGCCGACGACTTTTCCAATCGGCGACTTGAGGCTGCTCGAGTAGTCGCCGTCCACCGCGAACACGGCAAAGCACGGATCAGGCGCGACACACGACGGATAGCCGTTGTAGCTGTTGTAGCCTTGGAAAGTAAGGCGCTTGCCGGGGAACTCCCTGAGGACGATTCTCGCCACCTCGTTGTTGAACCAGATGACGCGGTCGGTGAGGCGCGGATACGGAACCGATTTCCCGAAGGGAGCCCCGAACGACATCGAGGAAATCTTGCCGTCGTATGTCGTCTTCGGGTCGAGCCGGCGGCAGGCTTCGCACATGCACTGGTACGTCGGCCCGGCGTCGGGTAGGGAGAGCGAGAGCGCATGGTAGCTGGTGCGTGGATTGCGGAACGTGGTGCAGATGTCCTTCGCGACCTGCTCGACGAGGCCGCGGTTCGAGAGGCAGAGCGTCGCGCGCTCGGGACAACCGTGCTTCTTGAGGATTTCGCCTTGGTCGCGCGAGCCGTTCGGCTGGAGGGCGAAGAACTCGAGGTGCTCGCCTTCGCTGCCGCCTTTCCCAAAGCGGGCCCAGTAGTCGCCGAAGTAGTGGCCCCACTTGTATTCGCCGGGGAGGTCGGTTTCGTCGAGGACGCCGTGCCAGGCCCAGAAGTCCCGGTTGCCCTCGCCTTCGTCAGCGCGGCCCTTCTGCCAGCGGTCTATGAATTCGTCTTCGGTGATCCCCAGCCATTCCTTGCAGCGCTTGTTGAAGCTCCAGCGGCCCGACGGCTCCACGTCGGGCTGCGGGCCCTTGCGTGCGTCCCACTTGCGGCGGCCTCCGACGCGCACGCCGCGCGACTTGAGCGCGGGCGTGAACGCCCACTCGCCGAAGTCGGGGAGGAAGAGTTCGTCCGTTGGCGCGGGTATGATCTTGCCGTGGTGGTTCTCGCTTGGCCAGAGGTATCGGCAACCCATCGTCTCGAGGACGTATGTGAGCGCGTGCGAACGCCCGGAGCGGTCGCCGCCAATCAGGAACCAGTTGCCCTTGCGGCGCAGGAACGACGTGCCGATTGGATATGCCGCGAAGTCGATGTCGAAGAATCGCTTCGCCATTTCCGCTTCGGCGAAAACGACCGCGGTCTCGTCCGCCCTTGGTTCCGTCTCGGTCTTCCCCGGCTTCCATTCGCGCATCTCGATCTCGGCGGGAGGGCACATCTTGCGTACGTGCCAGGCGAATTCGCTCGCGAGGTTCTTGCGCCGCGTGTAGACCTGACGCGCCGCCCAGTCGCTCGTGTTCGTCCACTGGTAGACGATTGCGAGCTTGACGCCGTTGCCTGCAATCTTGAGTCCGCGTCCGTAGACCGGGCGCTTGGCGAAGACCGGCTCCTTGTCCGCGCCGCCCTTGATATGTAGCGTCGGCTTGTCCGGTCCAAGCGGGACGGTCCCCCACCCGGCGGCGTAGCCGGGAGCCATTGCGTCGGTCGCGGCGGGACCTTGCTTCGCGAGCTCGTTCAGCGAACGCTCGCTCAGGACGTAGTTACCTTTGTCGTCCGCCTCGCCGAGCGCGCCGCCGCCTTCTGCGCGGCAGACAAACGGCGTGAGCGCCGCCATGATCCATACGAGTTTCCCTGTCATTTTCCCTCTCTTGCGTACGTGCCTACCTGAGTCTTATCGTAAGACTGGTTTTTCTTCGTTTGGTGACAGTCAGGTCGAAGAAGCGGTACTCATCGTCCCCCTCCCGATAGCCGAACGACGCCGCATAGCGCTCGGCCTGTCGGCCGACGATGTTCGTCACAGGCCACCGGCCGTCTACGAGCATCGACGCCTTGGGGTTGACCGAGGGACTGCTTGCCATCCCTTGTCTGGCTGCCCGGAACACCGGCAGGACGAGCGTGCCGCCGTCGATGTCCGCCCAGGCCTTCAGCCCGTCGACGTCGAGCCGGAAGATCAGGTTCGTCCCGAGGTTCACTTGATTGGCGGCATTGGTGCAGTCGATGATGCAGTCGTTGTTCGTCCACGCCGGCGTCGGCGCGAGCGTGACGTCCGCGAAGCCTGGATCGCCACCTTTGTATTCTTTTGCGCCGGGACTGCCGAGTTCCAGTCCATTCACCGAGAGATACGGCGTGTCGCCGGCAAATGTGAAGTAGACCTGCGAGTAGTCGTAATAGCCGGGGACGCCGCGCGCGTGCATGGTGCCGTTCGAGAGGACGATTGTTGAATACCACGGTGTCTTGCCGTATTCGTTGTGATTCGGCAGAGTGTCGACGACAAGCACGCCGCCACTCTCGACCACGGCATCCAGTGCCCCATAGTGGTTGAATGTCACATCCGTCATGTCGTTCGTGCCGCCATTGCGGACGCGGACAACCGGTTTGTATCCGTTGTTGAAATTCCAGTATCTCTTCGCGTCCGCATACTTCCTCCAGATGAGATCGCCGCCATCTGCGGTGAATGACGAGCCATCATCCGGCCCGCGTCCGCTCCCGGCGCCGAAGACGATCCGCGAACGGACGCCATCCGCGTCTGCGCCCTCTGCGGAAAGCGACGCCGGCTTAAAGATCCGGATTGCGTTGATTTCGATATACGCCCCCTTTGTCGCCGCGAGATCTCCTTTCACCTCAGAATCGTTCTGCTCGCTGTTAGGCAGATAACTCATGGCATAAAACCGCGTCCCAGAACCCGTTACTTCGAGCGAAGCATTTTCGTCGACGAGTTTCTTGGTCTTTGCACTGACCGACGTATTCGTCGCGCCGTTGTAGAGGTAGAGCGTGTGCCCGCCGGAGATCGTGACGGATACACCGGTCTTGATCACCATGTTGGACGCGGCGGGCGCTTCCGCCGACGAGTCGACGTCCACGACGATATGGGCGTCGTTCGTGACGCTGACATTGTCGACGGCCGTCGGGACGCCTCCGTCCCAGCTGCTCGCGTCACTCCAGTTTGCGCCGTCTGCGCCTACCCAGACGCGCGTCGCGCCGTGAAGGGTTGTCACAGCGAGCAGGAGGAATCCACATATGGCGAATGAATTACCCATGACATGGCAATTATAGTGGTTCCGCCCCCAAAAGTCAATTGTCGTGAGGACCGGGAGGGTCAGTTTTCGAAGTAAAAGCCCAGGTTTATCGCGACGGGGCGGTAGCTCTGGCGCTTCGCGTCATGGCGGTTCGGTATGACGGCAGACTTCTTCTCCTCGTCCCAGAAGACGAGCGTAGAGGAACCGCCGCCGTCCATGTTGATGGCGTCGGACGCGCCTGCGGCCTTCATCACGGCGATGAGGTCCTCCATGTCTGCGCCGTCGGAGTATCCCTTCTGGCGCCCGTCGACGACGAGCGCGTAGAGCCAGCGCCCGTCGGCGGAAAGACCGAGGGCGGTGCGAGGCGCGAGCTCGGGCTTGCGACCTTTCTTCCTGACCAGCGTCGGCTCGCCGTTCTTCATGATGCCGCTTGGTCCGTGACCGGGATGCGCAATGGCAACGGAGGGGACGAGAGCGTCGTCCAGCTGGTTCGTGATCACGGCGACGTTGTTGGTAAAGATCACCAGCATCTGGTCGCGCCGCTGCGCGTGCGAGACGACCTCGCCGTCGGAAACGAGGAACTTCACGGCCGCGCCGTATTTGTGCGTGAAGGGCTTTGTCCACGGAACCCAGGCGGACGTGTTCACCGCGAACACCATGTTCGTCCCGTTCCTGCGGTGCTCCTCGAGGAAGTCCTGTGTCTTCTGACGGCGCGTGTCGATCGCCATAACCATGTTGGTGTAGTCCGGCATCGGCTCGCCCCATTCCTTCGCGCGGTGCGTGCCGGTGATGTGGAGCCCGGGCTCCTGCAGGTCCACGCGCACGATGTAGTTTTCCATCAGTCGCGGCTGGTCCACTTTGAAGTTGATGCATTTGATTCCGCGGGCGACAGTCTGCGCGGAGTCCCAGTCGAGTGACGCGGGGCATTCGCCCGCAAGTGCAACGCCCGTGGCGAAGAGGCCGCAGGCGACGAGAAAGATTTTCGAGTTCATGCCCACATTCTACCAAAATCCCGCCGCCGCGGGCAACCTTTGCGCGGGGACGCCGCAGACGTCGGCTGCCGGAATGTGGTATAATGTCGTCCATAAGGAGAGAGATGGAACAAGCGACGAAGAGGATATCGATCGAGTATCGCGTGCCGTATGCCGACACGGACATGATGGGTGTAGTCTACTACGGCAACTACCTGACGATGTTCGAGCGTGCGCGCAACGAGCTTATGCGCGCGTATGGCTACACCTACAAGGAGTGCGAGGCCGAGGGATGGGGGCTTCCCGTGACGCATGCGGAGTGCGACTACCGCGGGAGCGCGCATTACGACGACCTGCTTGAGATTTCAGCGTGGATCCAGGAGCAGAAGGGCGTTCGTCTCGAGATTGCCTGCGAAATCAGGCGGAAGGGCGAGGACAAGGTTCTCGTTAGCGGCTTCACGCGCCACGCCTTCATCGATCTCGCCACGTTCCGGCCCTGTCCGCCTCCGGAGCGCTTTCGTAAGATGATCGGCTGACGGAACAAAAGGAAAAGGAGATGGAGATGAGAAAACAAATGGTTGCGGTCGTGTTCGGCGCGGCGATTCTTGCGGTTGCGGCGGATTCCGCCGTAAACTACGTCGATCCCTTCGTCGGGACGGCAGGGACGGGGCACACGTTCCCCGCGGCATGCGTTCCCTTCGGGCTTGTTCAGGCGGGGCCGGATACAGGCAACGGCGATTGGGACCACTGCTCTGGCTACCGCTATGGCGACAGTTCGATCTTCGGGTTCTCGCAGACCCACCTCAACGGCACCGGCTGTCCCGACCTTGGCGACGTCAGGCTCCTGCCGTTCGTCGGATCGGCAGTTCCCGATTCCGTCGCATACGACAAGGCGAGCGAGAGCGCGAAGCCCGGCCTCTATGCCGTCACGCTTGCCGACGGCGTGAAAGTCGAGGTCTCCGCGACCGAACGCTGCGCGATCTACCGCATCTCCTATCCGAAGGGCGCGCGCAGCCGCCTTCTCGTCGACCCTCGCTGGTGCATAACGAGGGGGAAGACGCCCGCCTCGTGCATCCAGTTCTGCGATGTCGCTACTGACGGGAAGACGGGCGTGTCGGGAAAGGTCGTCGTCAACAACTGGGTCAAGCGCACCTACGCCTTCAAGATGGAGTTCTCCCGCCCGTTCTCTTCGGAGAGGGACCTCGTTTTCGACTTCGGTTCGTCGCAGGGCGAACCGCTCGTCGTGAAAGTCGCGCTCTCCGCGCTTGGCGGCGTTTCCGACGCGGAGCGCAATCTCGCGACGGAGATCCCTGGCTGGGACTTCGACCGCGTCGCATCCGCCGCGGACGCGAAGTGGTCGAAGATGCTATCCCGCGTGGCGGTCGAGGGAAGCGACGACCAGAAGCGCAACTTCTACACCTCCCTTTACCATCTCTTCATCCAGCCGAATGACATCTCTGACGCCGGCCAGCCGCCGTACTACTCCACGCTTTCAACATGGGACACGTTCCGTGCGGCGCATCCGCTCTACACGATCCTCGTTCCCGAAATCGTGCCTGGGCTCGTGCGCTCGATGCAGCGCCAGGGCGAGTTCACGGGGTATCTGCCGATATGGACGCTCTGGGGCCGCGACAACCAGTGCATGATCGGCACGCACTCGGTGCCAGTCCTCGTCGACGCCTATCTCAAGGGATTCCCCGGCGACTGGGAGAGCGTCTACGCGCAGATCAAGGAGACGCTGACGAAGAGGCACGAGGGGCGCGGCAAGGAGCGGTGGGACCTTCTCGAAAGGCATGGGTACTATCCGTACGACGTTATCAGGAGCGAGTCCGTCTCCCGCACGCTCGAGTGCGCCTACGACGACTGGTGCGCGGCGCAGATGGCCGCGAAGCTCGGCCGCGAGGAGGACGCGAAATTCTTCCTCCGCCGCTCGGGGAACTGGAGGAACGTGCTTGACCCGTCGCTCGGGCTCATGCGCAGCAGGGATTCGAAGGGAAAATGGCGCGATCCGTTCGATCCTTCGGCCGTAGGGTATGGCGAGGGCTACGACTTCACCGAGGGGAACTCGTACCAGTACACCTGGCACGTCATGCAGGACCCCGACGGGCTCGTTTCGGCGCTGGGCGGGCGCGATGCGTTCGTCGACAAGCTCGACGCGCTCTTCGAGCGGCCCGAGGAGATGAAAGGCGACGTGCTGGACGTGACCGGTCTCATCGGGCAGTACGTCCACGGAAACGAGCCGAGCCACCACGTCATATACTTCTATACGCTCGTCGGCGAGCGCGACAAGGCGGCGCGCCGCATCCGCGACGTGTTCGACAGGTTCTATCTCCCGAAGCCGGACGGGCTCTGCGGCAACGACGACTGCGGGCAGATGAGCGCGTGGTACGTCTTCTCCGCGCTCGGCTTCTATCCGTTCAATCCGTGCGGCGGCACGTACGTGCTCGGCGCGCCGCAGATTCCGAAAGCCGTGGTACAGCTGGGGAACGGGAAGCGGGAAACGGGGAACGGAAAGACGCTCACCGTCATGGCGAAGAACTTCTCTAAGGAGAACAAGTACGTGAAGTCCGTCACTTTCAACGGGAAGCCCCTCGACAAGACGATCGAGCATGCCGACCTCATGGCCGGCGGCGAGCTTGTCTTCGAAATGACGGCGAAATAAAATGTCTAAAATCCCCCCTTGCGCGGCGGCGGGGGATTATGCTATACTATTCTCCACTTTTCGGAGCAACGGGGTTGTGGCGCAATTGGTTAGCGCACTGGACTGTCGATCCGGGGGTTGCGGGTTCGAGCCCCGTCGACCCCGCCAATCTGAAAAGAAAGGCGATTGCCTCGTGGTGTAATGGTAGCACCGCAGATTCTGATTCTGCTTGTTGGGGTTCGAGTCCCTGCGAGGCAACCAACGCACGAAGAAGAAAAACCTCGGCCACAAGCCGGGGCTTTTTTGTTATAATCCTCGTCAAGCATGAACGTCCTCATCACAGGAGCAAGTTCTGGAATCGGCGAGGCGCTCGCGCTTGAGTGCGCGAAGCGCGGCGACCGGCTTTTCCTCTGCGGGCGCGACCGCTCGCGGCTCGACGCCGTGGCGGACGCGTGCCGCGCGGCGGGCGCGACGGTCTGCGCTGACAAAGTCGATGTCGCAGACGAGGCGGCGATGCGCAACTGGATCGTGTCGTGCGACGCCGACGCTCCTCTCGACCGCGTTTTCGCGAACGCGGGAGTCGGAACCGGCATCGAGGACGAGGCGAACGTGCGCCGCACCTTTGCGACGAACGTCGGCGGAGTCGTCAATGCGGTTCTTCCGGCAGTCGAGTTGTTTCGCCGTCGCGGCGCGGGTGGGCAGATCGTGATCACCGCCTCGATCGCGGGCTACGGCCCCTTGAAGAGCTGCCCAGCGTATTCCGCGACGAAGGCATGCGTCAAGACGTGGGGGCTCGCCCTGCGCGGCATGCTGCGATCCGAGGGAATCAAGGTGTCGGTCGTGTGCCCCGGCTTCGTCCGCTCTCGCATCACCGAGCGGAACACATGCCCGATGCCGTTTTTCATGGAGGCCGACAAGGCCGCCCGCGTGATCCTGAGGCGCGTCGACCGCAATGTCGGGCTTATCGCGTTTCCATGGCCGATGCGCCTCGCGTCGTGGGGGCTGTCCATTCTGCCGTTCTGGATGAACGAACTCGTCAACCGCATGCTGCCCGAGAAGGTCGCCGCAGGAAGGCCGAAGGTGCTGTGAAATACGCGATCATCTCGGACATCCACGCCAACTTGACGGCGCTCAAGAACGTCCTTGCGGACGCCAAGGCGCAAGGTGTCGAGAAGATTGTCTGCCTCGGCGATGTCGTCGGCTACGGCCCGCTTCCCGCCGAGACCGTGGCGCTTGCGAGGAAGGAATGCTTCATCGTCCTCGCCGGGAACCACGACGACGCGGTGTCGGGGCGCGGCGACTCCTCGACGTTCATCGATCTCGCGAAGGAGGCGGTCGATCGCCATCGCGCGGCGCTCTCCGAAGAGGACGTCGAGTGGCTCAAATCGCTTCCGTACACCTGCACCATAGACAAGGCGGTGGCCGCCCACGGCGATGTGTTCGATCCGCCGAAGTTCTACTACATCCTCGACGAGAAGGGCGCGGAGGCGAACTTTGCGAAGAGCGACGCGCGGCTCGTTTTCGTCGGCCACACGCACGAGCCCGCGATTTTTCTCACTGGCCGTTCGGGCACGGTCTACAAGACAGGCCCGCAGGACTTCACGATCGAGGACCACAAGCGCTACATCGTGAACCCCGGCTCTGTCGGATATCCTCGCGAGGCCGGCGGAAAATGTTTCTCGTCTTATGTCCTCTACGACTCGACGGAGCGCACCGTCGTATTCCGCTACCTGCCTTTCCAGGTGTCGAGCGTCATGCAACGAGGCGAAACGAAGAGGACGCTCGGCAAGCGGCTCGTCGCGGCGATTGCCGCCGCCGTCGCGCTTGTCGTGGCCGTCGCCGTCTGGTCGCTTGCGCCGAAGACGATAGAAGTTGTAGACGATCCTGCGCTCGTGGTCGAGGAGAAATCGATTCCGCTCGACCCCGACCTGAAGCACGTCAGCGCGAACATTACTCTGGCGAGGGAGTCAGATCCCGTCCAGCTTCGCATCGTCTTCGAGTCTCCCTCCGGCACTGTCGTCGGGATGGAGTCGCTCACCGTGAGGCAGTCGTCGAAGAAGGGCGTCAAGGTGCCAGACGGCTCCGCGCGCGCCCGCTTCACCGCGCTCAAGGCCCGGCCCGAGGAAGCACCGAAGATTCTCTTTTTTGCCCCTTCTGCCTCGGTTAAGTAATGCATTGCCGCACCACTTGATTGATAGCGGCGGCGCGGTAATGAAGGGTCAGCGGTAATGAAGGGGCAGAGCTTATTGATACAGTAAAACTGATACAGTAGCCAAGTTTTTGGTATAATATCAGCCAAAGGAAAAACCGCATGGAGACCGGAATGAACATGAAGCACGCTCTCGCGCTTGCAGGCCTCTTGGCCGCTGTGCCTCTCTTCGCCGCGACGATCAATGTGCCGTCGGACCAGGCGACCCTCGCCGAAGCCGTCGCCGCCGCGCAGGATGGTGACGTGATTTTGGTTGCGGACGGAACCTATCAGCCGACGGAGGAGGTCATTGTCGACAAGGCGGTCGAAATCGCCGGGAACGACGCCGACCCGTCGCAGGTCGTCTTCGACGGGCAGGCGAAGTACAAGCTCATCGGCATTGCGAACGGCGGGGCCTTTGTCCATGGCGTGACCTTCTCCAAAGGGCAGGGGAATTCGACCGCAAGTTCCCTTCGCGGCGAAGATTACTTCCACGGCTGCTCGGTCGAAATGAACGCGGGGACGATCTCGAACTGCGTCGTCAAATCGGGCAAGGCGAACTATGCCGGGTGCCTTTCGATCTGGGGGACGGCCAAGGTGCTCGACTCCGAAATCCGCGACGGCTACAACAGCGACGGCAACGGCGGCGCGGCGGGCATCGGCGGTTCGCTCAAGATGAGGGGGACATCCCTCGTGCGCGGGTGTCTGATCGCCGGAGGAAACGCCGTATGCGGCGGCGGCGTTTTCGTCCGCGACAACGCTGTCTTGGCGGATTGCGTCGTTTCAAACAACACGGCGCGCGGTTCAAACGGCGGCGGCGGCATTCGTGTTCTCAACTCCGGCGTCGTCTCGAACTGCGTCGTCGTGGCCAATACCGTCGCGTCGGGCGGCGGCGGCGGGATATTCCAGAAGAACAGTTCCAAGGTGTACTGCTCGCTCGTCTGCGGCAATTCCGCCAAGACCGGCGGCGGCGTCTACATGGAAGACGCCAACAGCCAGCTCGTCAACTGCACGGTGGCGGACAATTCCGCGGCACTGCTCGGCGCAAACCTCTACCGAGCCGAGAAAACCGCGATTCTCAACACGATTGTCGCGGGTGGGGTCGTCTCCGAGAAAGGCGGCGACGACACGACTTCGTTCTTTGACGCCATTCCCGGTTTTCGCGATGCGGCAAACGGCGACTACACGCTCAAGGGGTCGTCGGTCTGCATCGACGCCGGCACGGCGCAGGACTGGGGGGCGGACGCCACGGATGTTTCGCTCGTGACGCCGCGCGTTCTCGGGTCCGCCGTCGACCTGGGCGCATACGAATACGATGCCGCCGCCGCCCCGGTTGCGGCGTCCTTCTTTGCGGACGTGCCGTCCGGCGCCGACTATCCGGCGGCGGTGACGTTCACGCCGGCGGTCGAAGGCGCGGCGGGGAATGTCCTGTCTGTCGAATGGGACTTCGGCGACGGTTCGTCCTCGTCCGGCGATTCACTCGCGGCCGTATCGCACACCTATGCAAGTGCGGGGAACTACACCGTCTCGCTGACGGTGGAGACGACGCAGGGCGGGTCGATCGGCGAATCGCAGACGATTGTGCTGAAGACGTTCGAAGTCTACGTCTCGAAAACGGGCAGCGCGACGCCGCCTTATTCGACGGCTGCGACGGCGGCGCATTCGCTTGCGGACGCCCTTGGCGCCCTTGTCGTTCCGGCTTCCGGGCGCGGCATTGTCCATGTCGCCGACGGAACCTACCAGGTCTCCGGGGTCGCTCTGCTCGCCGACGCCGTTGAAATCGTCGGCAACGACGCCGACCCATCACGGGTTGTCTTCGACGGGCAGAAGCAGTACAAGCTCGTCGGCATCGCGAATGACGACGTCTTCATCCATGGCGTGACCTTCGCGAACGGAAAGGGCGATGCGACGTCGAATCTTTCGGGCTGCCCAAACTGGTTCAGTGGCTGCTCGTTCGAGATGAACGCGGGGACGGTCTCGAACTGCGTCGTCGCGTCCGGCGAAGCGAACTATGCCGGGTGCCTTTCGATCTGGGGGACGGCCAAGGTGCTCGACTCCGAAATCCGCGACGGCTACAACAGGGACGGCAATGCGAACAATGCCGGGCGCGGCGGTTCGCTCAAGATGACGGGGCGGGCCGTCGTGCGCGGATGCCGGATTTCCGGCGGCTCGGCGGTGCGCGGCGGCGGCGTGACGGTCGAAGGGAATGCGCTGATGGCGGAGAGCACGGTTGCCGGCGCGTCGGCCCGCGGCACGATCGGCGGCGGCGTCAATGTGGAGGGTTCCGGCGTCGTCTCGAACTGCGTCGTCATGTCGAACACGAACGGCGGCGTCGCCCTCAAGGGGAGCGGCGCGGTCTTCAATGCGCTGATCGTCAGCAACACGGCTCCGACGGGTGCGGGGCTCAACATCTCCGGCGGGCGAGTCGTCAACTGCACGATTGCGGACAATACGGCGACGACGGATGGCAGCGGCGTCTACCAGACTGGCGGCTCGATTGTGAACACGATTATCGCGGGGCCGACGGCGGCGTTCTCTTCTGCCGGCGGAACAATTTCCTGCTCGGCGGCGGCCGCGCTCGTGAGCGGAACGGACGGCAACATCGGCGAAACCGATCCCGGCGAGGGTTTTCGCGATGCCGCATCGGGCGACTACACCTTGATGCCGTCCTCTCCGTGCGTTGATGCCGGTTCGGTGGCGTTGGAGTGGCCGGATGACGCCGTGGATCTTTCCGGTTCGACGACGCGCGTACTGGACGGCCGCGGGAGCGGCTTCGCCGTTGTCGACATCGGCGCCTACGAATATGACCGCGCAAATACGCCTGTGAGCCTGAATGTGCGGATTGCCATCATCTCCGCGACGGCGACAGGGGAGGTCGCGACAGTTCGCCTGACGCCGTCCATCGACGGCGCATACGGCGAAATCGTCTCCGCCGCGTGGAATTTTGGCGACGGAGCGACAGACGCGGGCGGCACGCTGGCCGAACTTGTGCACGACTATGCTTTCGGCGCCACGTTTGTCGTCTCCCTTGAGGTCGCGACGACGCAGGCGGGGACATTGTCGACGACGGTTGACGTGACGACGCCCGTTCTCGTCTCGTACGTCTCGACGACTGGCAGCGCGACAGCGCCCTACGACACGCCCGCGAAGGCCACGACGTCGATCGCGGATGCGCTGTCCGTTCTTGGCGAGCCGACCGAAGGGCCGGCGAAGGTGGTCGTCGCGGACGGCACCTACGCCGCACCGGACGAACGCATTTTCCTCTCGGCGGTCGAAATCGCTGGGAACGACGCCGACCCGTCGCAGGTCGTCTTCGATGGCGACGGATCGAAGCCATTCTTCTTCCTGGATGATGCCAACGCCTTCCTCCACGGGTTGACTTTCCATCGTGGGTGGTTTTCGGGTGACGACACGTCCGCCCGACCGGCGGCCTATTCAAGCGCTTCGCTTGAGGCGCGCGCGGGCGTCATTTCGAACTGCATCGTCAGAAGTGGCCGCGCCTCGTTCAGCGGCGGCGTGACGGTTTGGGGAACAGGCAGGCTTATCGGCTGCGTGGTTTCCGAATGCGAGAATACGGATCCAAACGGCGACATCGCGGCGAAGGGCGGCGGCATCAAGATCTATCAGAATGCCTATGTCTCAGGCTGCACCTTCACGAACAACCAGACCAAATGCGGCGGCGGCGTGGCGGTTTTCGGCGGCACGCTCGAGAACTGCGTGATCCACGCCAACAGGGCGACTTCTTCGCCCGGAGGCGGCGGCATCCACATGGAAGGCGGCATCGTCCGCAATATTCTCGTATACGGCAACAGCAGCGAGGGTTCGGGCGGCGGCGTGAACATCAAGAACGCGAACGCCGTCCTCGAGAGCGCGACAGTCGTGGACAATGTGGCCAAGGGCGACGGCCGCGACGTCTACATGACCGCCGGCGCGCTCACGAATTCCATCGTCTTTGATGCTTGCGCGGTCTATGACCCGGAGCATCCGCCGCTCGTGGTGGCCGGTGGGACGGTCGCCTATTGCTGCTCGCCGTCGCTGACGGACGGCGCGGACGGGAATATTTCCGCTGCTCCGCTTTTCAAGGATGCGGCAAACGGCGACTATACGGTTCTCGGCGGCTCGCCGACGGTCGATGCAGGCGTGAACGCCGAATGGATGGTCGGGGCTGTCGATCTTTCCGGCAACGCCCGGGTGGCTAAACGCCGCGTCGACATGGGGTGCTACGAGTCCGCCGGACGGCTTCCGCTCGTCTTGATCGTCCGCTGACGGCCTTTCTCCATTGCGACCTCCGCTTCCCTGCCCGCCAAACAGGCCATGCTTTGGTGCAAACATGCAAACAGGAGGCTACAGGGTCAGACATGGTTACCACAGTAAATTACCACAGTAGCGGGAGTTTATGATATACTGTTCGGCATGAGACGTTGCAGGATAAGTCTTCCAAATCGGTGCTATCACCTAATCAGTCGTGTCGCCCTCGCCCACCGCGTGTTGGAATGGGGTAAGCGGCGAATCGAAAGGGTCGCGCCGCTATGACAAGGAAAACCTACTGTGGCAATTTACTGTGGCAATCAGGTCTGACCCTGTTGGCTTCTGATGATCTAATATAACACTTCATTTGGGCATGTATCTAAAATATGAAAGGGCAGTCATGACAAGACGTGAATTTGTTGGAGGCGCGGCGACTTTTGCCGCGATGAGCGGAGCGTTCGAGACGTTTGCAGACGACGGCAACGCCATGCTTGAGGCGCGCAAGAAGTGGTTCCGCGAGGCGCAGTACGGAATGATGGTCCACTGGGGCCTCTATGCGCTTCTCGGCGGCGAATGGAAGGGGAAGGTGATGCCCGGCATCGCCGAGTGGGCGCAGTGCTACTTCCGCATTCCCAACGCCGAGTACTCGAAGCTCGCGAAGATATTCAACCCAATCTACTTCAACGCCGACGAGTGGGTCCAGCTCGCGCGCGACGCGGGTATGAAGTACATCGTCTTCACCTCGAAGCACCACGACGGCTTCGCCATGTTCCGCTCCAAGGTGTCGAAGTACAACGTCGTCGACGCGACACCGTTCGGGCGCGACGTAGTCGAAGAGCTCGCCGAGGCGTGCCGCAAACACGGCCTCAAACTCGGTCTCTACTACTCGCAGGACCTCGACTGGCACGAGCCCGACGGCGGCGGCTACAACCACGCCGACGACTGGTGCGGCGGAGAGGCGTCGTGGACGAACAACTGGGACTTCCCCGACAAGTCGAAGAAGGACTTCAACCGTTTCTTCGAGGCGAAGTCCAAGCCGCAGGTGCGCGAGATCCTCACCCAGTACGGTGACCTCGCGCTCATCTGGTTCGACATCGGCTTCACGCCCACGAAGAAGCAGGCGAACGAGCTATACGACATGGTGCGCGCGCTCCAGCCCGGCTGCCTCATCAACTCCAGGATTGGCTGCGGAAAGTGCGACTACACGTCGTCGAACGACAACGAGATTCCGAAGGACGACAAGAGCGGGATGCTGTACGAGACGTGCGCGACGATCAACGATTCGTGGGGCTACAAGCCGACGGACCAGGGCTGGAAGAGCGCAGAGACGATACGCGCCAACCGCGAGCACCTGAAGAAGATCGGCGCCAACTACCTGCTGAACGTCGGCCCCGACGCGCTCGGACGCATCCCCGCCCGGAGTGCCGACGTCCTTCGCGCCGCCAACGCGTAATCTACGAAAGGAGTCCGCCAATGAAACGACTTGCAGCAATTCTCGCCGTATTCGCTGCCTTCGCCGCGCAGGACGCAAGCGCAACAGACTGGTTTTGGTTCGGGCGCGGTGCGGACACGCTCTGGACGACCAAGAGCGTACAGGGTCTGACATGGTTACCACAGTAGCGGGAGTTTATGATATACTGTTCGGCATGAGACGTTGCAGGATAAGTCTTCCAAATCGGTGCTATCACCTAATCAGTCGTGTCGCCCGGCAAGCGGCGGATCGAAAGGGTTGCGCCGCTATGACAATGAAAACCTACTGTGGCAATTTACTGTGGCAATCAGGTCTGACCCTGTTGGCTCTGTTGGCTCTCGATTGATCTTTATGGTATGAGAGCGAAATGAAGAAGGTAGCATTTCTGTCGGTGACATTGGGTGTCCTCGGCGTGTTTGCCGCAGAGATGCGCTTGAACCCCCTGTTTTCCGACAACATGGTTTTCGCAGCTGGGAAGCCGATGCGCGTATTCGGTAACGGAGATGGTGAGGCAGCCGTTAGGATCGGCGAGAGAGAGGTGCGTGCGCAGTCTGTCAACAGTAGCTGGGTTGTTGAGCTGCCATGGCTTTTCGAAGTCGGGAAAACGTATGAATTGGAGGTTGTCCTGAACGGCAGGGCAAGGACTATTCACAACGTACGCATAGGCGAAGTATGGCTGATGTCCGGACAGTCCAACATGCAGTTCAAGCTGAAGGAGGAGTCAGGGTATCCGGGAAATGCTGCGGACGATGCCGACATCGCCTATTTCAACTGCAAGCGTCCTGGTGGTTCGGACAGGTTTGGCCCTAAAGACGGCTGGGTCGTTGCAACTAAAGACAGCGTCGGCGACTGGAGCGCACTTGGCTGGCTTTTCGCGCGGGAGCGCAGGAAGCGGAGCGCGATGCCGGTTGGAATCGTCTGCTGCTGTCAGGGCGCTTCTACGATACAGGCGTGGCTGCCGGATGCGGTGGCGTTGGAAAGCCGCTATCAGGTGCCCAGGGCGGAGATGCACGCAGACCACTTTTCAGCAAAATACCATTGGAATAAACCGTTTGGGCAGCTCTATGCAACGATGTTCCAGACTCTTGTTCCGTATTCTTTCTCTGGCGTCGTTTGGTATCAAGGGGAAAGCAATACGGGGAAGGGGGAGTACAAGATTTATCCTGAATTGCTTGAACGCATGATCGATATTTGGCGAAGCGATTTGCGCGATCCGGTTCTCAATTTCACTGTGGTGCGAATTGCAGATTTCGATTTTCGAGCCGACGACGGCTGGCGAAACATCCAGAAGGCGATCGATTCAATGCCGATGCGCAGCAAAGGCATCCGTGTAGTGTCGAGTCATGTCCTTCCTGCTGAGACTAATGAGATTCACCCGCCGACAAAATCCAGGCTTGCTCGCGCTCTCGCGGAGTCCATCGGCACCGATCACCTCTGAAACCGCAAGGTTGCAACTACAAAAGGAGAACCAGATCATGAACATTGGGAAAGCCATGACATGTCTTCTGATTGCGATTTTCGCATTCCCCGCCATTCTCACAGCGCAGATGTTCACACCATGGGGCGAGAATGTCACGCCCGAGAACGTGTGGCGCGGATATCCTCGTCCGCAGATGGTGCGCGCGAATTGGACTAACCTGAACGGCGAATGGGACTACGCCATCACGAGCGTGACGAGTACGCCCGGACGCCCGGAGAAGTGGGACGGAAAGATACTCGTTCCATTTCCGATAGAAAGCGCTCTCTCAGGCGTTGGGCGGCTTCTCAAGCCCGACGAGTTTCTCTGGTATACCCGCACGATAGAGTGCGACCCGAAGCCGGGAGAGAGGATTCGCCTCCACTTCGGCGGCGTTATACAGAAGGGTCTGACCCTTTTGCCCACTGTGCCGATTGCCGCCAACCGCCAGCTTTCGCTCGCCCTCCGCTGGACGACGCAGTTCGCCGCTGCGCGCCATGGCGCGGGGATGCCCGCCGCCGTCGCCGCCGAGATCATCGACGCCTTCTAGGGCCAGGGCAACGTCATCAAGAAGCGCGACGACGTCCACAAGATGGCCGCGGCCAACAAGGCGTTTGCGCACTACGCCTGGTAGCCTTTCCGCTTTTCCAGATGAACGGAGGGGGCGCGGCCGCGGGGCCACGCCCCCTTTTGCTGTCCCATTCCTCCGCTCGCGTGCGAAAAATGGTATAATGCCGGCCACGAGGGAGAACGCGAATGATGACGAAAATCGAACGCAGGAACTTTATTTTCGGGATCGCCGCCGCGGGCCTCGTGCCCGCCGCCGCCGTCGCGGACGAAAACGGCAGTTCGCGGCGCGTGCGCATCGCGCACATGACCGACCCGCAGTTTGGCTTCGGCCGGACGGCGCAGGACCATGAGGCAAACTACGCCGCCGACCTCGCGCGCTTCGAGCGCGCGGTCGCGCGCGTCAACGCCCTCAAGCCGGACCTCGCGCTCATTACGGGCGACATGACGCACCGGCCGGAGGACGTCGTCCGGGACTGGCCGCGCCTTCTCGGCATGTTCGAGGTCCCCGTCGCCGTCGCGCCCGGCAACCACGACATGGGCCAGAAGGTCTCGAAGGAGAACCGCGACCGGTATCTTTCCGTCTTTGGTTCCGACTATCGGGCGCTTGACGTGAAGGGCTGGCGCATCATCGTCGGGAACACCCAGTTCTGGCGCGAGACGGATCTCACGGCCGAGAAGGAGCGGTACGAGGCCTGGCTGAAGGACGAGCTCGGCAAGGCGAAGGCCTTCGGCGGCCGCGTGATTCTCGCCGGGCATATCCCGCCATTCACCGACAGGGTCGAAGAGCCGGACAGCTACGAGAACTGCGCGAAGGAAAGTCGGCGCAAGAGGCTTGACGCCTATCTTGCCGCCGGCGCGAGGTTCTTCCTCGCGGGGCACACGCACCGCATGATCGCGCATGGATGGAAGGAGCTGACGATTCTGAACGCCGAGACGACGTCCTGGAACTTCGACCGGCGGCCCTATGGATTCCGCCTGTTCGAGGCGGCGTGCGAAACCGATTGTTCCTATTCTTTTGTGGAGGTTTGAAGATGAAGAAAATACCGATTCTTTCCGTTTTTGCGGCCTTGTCCGCCTTTGCGTCGCCGGTCATCCCGGGGGAGTTTACCGACCCCTCCAACATTCGCAAGGCAACATAATCCCTTCCCTTCCGGGGGATTGGTACGTCGCGCCGGAGCACCTCAAGTTCCCCTACATCTCGACCTACCATGTCGTGCCGACCCTTACGACGAAGAGGAATGAAGGGTCAGGAGGAATGAAGGGTCAGAGTAGAGGAGTTCAGTGGCGTTGTCGTGCTGGCCTACGCGTTCATGTCGAACCATTTCCACATCTTCATCTACGTGCCCAGTGCGGAGCAGATCGGCGAAGAGGTGTATCAATAAGCTGACCCTTTTGGTTACTTCGTCGGCTTCAGGAATTCGGTGAAGGTCTTGCCGTTGCGGGAGCCGGAGTAGATCTTCACCCAGTCGACGTGCATCGCCGTAGGAAGCGTCGATTCGTCTACCGCGCCTACCCATTGGCCGCCGAGCTGCATGTCGATCATAAGGTAGAAGGGCTCCGTCCACGGATAGCGCTTCGGGTCGTCGCCGACCTTTTCGTATACGTGTGTCGCCTTTCCGTTCACCGACCACGTGATCTTCTCTGGCGTCCACTCGATCGCGTAGACGTTCCAGTCGTTCGGCTTTATGTCGCCCTTGCCGCCGCTGGGCGGGTCGTTCTTGTGCTCGGCGGTCCAGGCGGAGTGGACGGTATGGTAGACGAAGCCGTCGGAATTAAGCCGCTCTATGATGTCTATCTCTCCACAGTCCGGCCATTTGGCCGTGGGCTTCTCGGGCATCATCCATATCGCGGGCCACGCGCCTTTCTGCGCCTCGAGCTTGCAGCGGATCTCGACCTTTCCGTACTTGACGGCGAGATGGCCGTGTGTCGAGACTCCCCCTGTGAGGACGCTGCGCTTATCGGCGGCGAGATCGTTGTTCTTCACGCCGTAGGCATGAAGTTGCCCGTCCTTGACTGCAACGAGATCGGGCCTTTCGGACATGTTCCTGTCCCAGTCGGAAGTTCCCGGCCCTATGCGCGTCCATATCTTGTCATTCAGCTTGTTGCCCTTGAAGTCCTCAGTGAACTTGAGCTTCCACACGACAGGCGCAGTCGCCGCGCCGCAGGACTTCTGCGGCGCTTCCCTCGCCGCGAAACACGCCGAAGCGCATGCCAGAGAGAGTATTGCCGCCAGTTGTATTTTCATGGCTTGTTCCTTTGCCTTGCCGCCGGGCGGATGTCGCCCGTCCTGCCAACGATATGATACCATTTCCCCGATAGTCGCGCAATCGGGGCTACAGGGTCAAGTATGGATGTATCCTCCTATTCTGCGCAATTTTTTGTTATAATGTAGGAACACTCAACCGACAAAAGGGAGAATCATGAGCATCTTCAAGGCATACGACATCCGCGGCATATACGGCACGGAGCTCAAGCAGGACGACTTCTACAAGATCGCACGTGCCTACGCGCAGTTCTGCGGCTTCCCCGGGAAAAACTGCAAGGTGGTCGTCGCGCGCGACTGCCGCAAGTCGTCGGACTCGCTCTTCGCCGCGTTCTCGCAAGGACTTGTGGACGAAGGAGTTGACGTCATCGACATCGGCCTTGCCTCGACACCGATGAGCTATTTCGCAAACGCGAAGCTCGGCGCAGACGGGTCGGTCATGATCACCGCCTCGCACAACACGAAGGAGTGGAACGGCTGCAAGCTCTGCAAGGCGAACGCCGTGCCGATCTCCGGCGCGACGGGCATCAAGGACATCGAGAAGCTCGTCGCCGGCATGAGCGGCAACGAGCCGCCGACTGGACGCGGCGACATAACGAAGGTGGACATCTCCGCCGACTACGCCGCGCACGTCAAGGAGTTCGCGCACATGAAGCGTCCGCTCCATCTCGCGCTCGACTTCGCGAACGGCATGGGCATTGCCGAGTCCGTCGCGTTCAAGGACTCCGACATCACGTACGACGCGCTCTACGGCGAGTATGACGGCGACTTCCCGAACCACGACGCGAACCCGCTCCACCACGAGACGCTGAAGGACCTCCAGGCGCTTATGAAGGCGAACCCCGGGAAGTACGCTTTTGGCGTCGCGTACGACGGTGATGCAGACCGCGCGGGATTCCTCGACGAGAAGGGCGAGATAATCCCGATGGACTTCGTGACTGCTCTCATCTCGCAGGATCTCCTCGCCTCGAATCCGGGCGCGGCGTGCTTCTACGACCTCCGCTCCACGAAGGTCTGCGAAGAGGTGATCGCGGCGGCGGGCGGCAAGCCGATGATGTCGCGCGTCGGACACTCGTTCATCAAGGAGCAGATGCGCCAGAACGACGCGATTTTCGCGGGCGAGCTTTCGGGCCACTACTACTTCAAGGCGAACTCCACGGCAGAGTCGAGCTCGATGGCGACCTTTGCGCTCGCGAACATCGTCTCTGCTTCCGAGAAGCCCCTCTCCGAGCTCATCGCCCCGCTCAAGAAGTATTCGCAGTCGGGCGAGATCAATACGAAGACCGTCACTCCCCCTGCCGAAATCCTCGCTAAGATCAAGTCCATCTACGCCTCGAAGGCGCGCGTCTTCGAGCTCGACGGGGTTTCGGTCGACGCGTGGGACGCAGAGGGTTGGTGGGCGAACGTCCGCATGTCCAATACCGAGCCGCTTGTGCGGCTCAACCTCGAAGGAAAGACAAAGGAGATCATGGAGGCCAAGCGCGATGAATTTCTCGCCATCATTCGTTCTTAACCGAGTTTCCGCGATTTCGCTTGCGGCGGCCCTTGCGGTTCTCGCCGGCTGCAACCCGAAGGACGGCGTCCGCGAGTATGCCGACGGCATGGCCGCCTACGAGTCGCACAGTCTCGAGAAGGCGGGGAAGCTCTTTTCGAAGTGCCTCGTCTATGCTCCGGAAAACGTAGACGCACTCGTAATGCTCGCGCGGGTCAAGTGTGAACGCGGCGAGATCTCCGACGCGAGCGAGACGATCGCAAAGGCCGTGGCGCTCGATCCGGACGCCCCCGACGTCGCGCTTCTCGACGCGGAGATCGCCCTATATGCGGGCGACTATACCCGCGCGACGAGCCGCTTCGCCGCCGTCGCGGACGACGCGAAGCTCGAGCCCGAGGCCCGCGCCCTCGGCTGGACGGGGCTTGGCATCGTCGAGATGACGCGCGACAGGCGCGACGCCGCTCGCATCGCATTCCTGAGGGCGATCCGCCTCGACCGCCGCAACGCCTCGGCGCGCTACCATCTCGGGCTCCTCTACCGCGGGGACTCCTACGGCTACCTTGACGCCGCACTCGAGCAGTTCGACATCTTCGTGCGCCTCGGCGAGACGGCCGACCCGCGCGCGATGCACGCGCAGCGCGTCATCATCCCAGGCATCAAGGCCGACATCGCCCGCCGCGCCGCCGAGCGCCCCGGGGCGCAGAACCGCGACGCGAATGCTTCGGCGGCGGCGCTTGCCCGTGGCGACGCCGCGATGAAGAAGGGCAACTTCAAGGTTGCCCGCGACGAATACGCGGCCGCATGCAAGGCGGACGTCTTGAGCTATCCCGCAGCTCTCGGCCTCGCGAAGGCATGGGAGAAGTCCGATGCCACTTCAGCGGGCCGCCAACGCGCGCTTGACAGCTACAAGGCGGCTTGCTCCCTCCGCCCGAGCGCCGTGTCGACGTTCCTTGCGGCAGGCGAACTCGCGGCGAAGCTCGGCCAGCACGCTACGGCGCTCGAGCTCTACTCCCGCGCGGTCGCGGCGAATCCGGCAGACATTTCTGCAATTGACGGGCTCATCCGCGCCCTCCGCAAGGTCGGCGGCAGGAAAGAGGACGCCGACGCATACCAGAGCTACCGCGATTCGCTTTCCCAGAGAAAGGCCAAGTGACGCTCGCGCCGCCAGACTACGTTGTCCTTGTGCTGGCGGCGGGTGGTGTCGTCACGGGGCTGTTTATCGGACTTTCCGGGGCTCTTGCTTTCTTCTCGGGTTGCCTCGCCGCGTCTTTCGCGGCGACCTTCGGCTGGAGGTTCTCTGAATCGTTTCTTTCATCGGGACTCGCACGCGGCCTTGCCGTTGCACTTGCCGCGCTCGTCGCGTTCTGGATTGCTCGTGCCATCGTGCGCAAGACGGTAAAAGTCGCTCTCGCCCAGCCGGGCGATTCGATTTTTGGTGCCGTCGCCGCAGGGTTTTCTGGCTTTGCGGTCGGAATCGGGCTTGTGTGGCTTGCGCAGTTCCTCGGCATTCCGGGCGCGGAGGGGTCGTCCCTGCTAAGCGAGGTCCTCTGCCATGTCGGATGAGGAACTGCTCGCGGAGGCGCGGAAGTTCGAGAAGAATCTTCTGAACTTCTTCTGGCGCCAGGGCGTTCAATATTCTGAAGGCGAGGATCTTGTCCAGGAGACCTATCTGCGGCTGTGGAAATACCGCAGGGAGTACAAGCCGACGGCAAAACTCTCGACCTTTCTCTTCCTGATGGCGCGCCAGGTCCGCATAGACGCCCTGCGGCGGCAGACAAGGCGCGAAGGACGGGAGAAGTCCTGGGGCAAGGAGGCCGCGACGACCGCAGCGCCGTCGGTAGGCAGTGCCGACGCGAGGGAACTTGGGGTCTTCCAGGATCTTCCGTACGCGGAGGTCGCGGAGATCCTCGGGATTCCGGTGGGAACGGTAAAGTCGCGCATGTCGAACGCGCTTAAGAAGCTAAAGGAGGTTTTCGATGAACGGAGATCTTGAGAAGACGCTCAATGAGCTTGGGCCGGAGTACCGCGATGTCGTAGCGCGGCTTAGGTCCGCCCGCGAAGTCGAGCCGTCGGGCACTCGCGCTTTTTCGCTTCCGCGCACGGAGTGGTGGCGACATGTTGGCTATCTCGTCGCCGCGTCGCTTCTCGTCGCGCTCGGTCTTTCAATCTTTATGCAGGACGCGGCAAATGCGCCGCGCGAACCCTACGCAGGTGCGAAGGTGTACACCGTCGCCTATGCCCCGACCGAGGAGGCGCTTGAAATCATCGTCGCCTCGCAGCGTGCCGACGGAAGCTGGTCCAACGACTTTATCACGCGGCAGAACGCCGCCGCGCTCCGCGCATCGGAAGACGCGAGAATGAAGATCGCGTACCGCCGCGCCGTCAGGTATCTTCGTTCCAAGGGGCTCGCTCCGCTTACCGACGAAGAGCTTAAGCTCCGCGGCGAATATGCCGCGCGGGCCATTGCCGGCGCGTGAGCGAAAGGTTCTGCTGCGTGAAGAAGAGTCTGCTGACTGCGATTGCCATAGGCGCCTTCGCCGTTTCGGGTTTTTCCGCGGTGCTTGCGCCGGGCGAGACCGAGGTCGTCGTCGCGGAAGATGCGCCGAAGACCGTCCTGTTCGCCGTCGAGGAACTTACGAACTTTCTCGCGCAGGCGTTTGGCGCGCCGGTGCCTGTCGCCGCCGCCGCGACACCCGGTAAGAAGGCGATCTTGCTCGGCGACTCGGAGGAGGCCCGCAAGGCGGGAATCGACGTGTCCGCGATGAAGCGGGACGCATTTGCGATAGTCGCCGAGCCGAATCGCGTCCTCATTGCCGGACGCGACGACCCGAAGGAAGACACGCACAAGGCGATCTACTCGAAGCACACCGGCGTCTGGGCGCAGCTCCACGAGCACGCAACGCTCTTCGGCGTCTACGAGTTCCTCGAGCGGTATGCGGGCGTCAGGATGTACTTCCCCGGCGAGCTCGGGACGATCGTGCCGCGGACGGCGCGGATCGTCGTCCCCGAAGGGCGCATTGACGTCGCGCCGGATTTCCTCGAGCGCAACTACTCTGCCTACAGCGACGGCACCTGGTACGAGGGCGATGAGCGCGACATGCCGCTGTTGCCAGCGAGGAAGCTCAACTACACGCGCAACAGGATGCAGACGCTATACATTCCCTGCTGCCACGGCTCGAACGGATTCAGGATTCAGGAGCGCTTTTCGAAGGAACATCCCGAATACATGGCGCTCTTCAAGAAGGGCGATCTGCTCGTCCGCGACCTGGACCCCGCCGAGACGCGGCATCATCCGGGGCAGCTCTGCCATTCATCGGCCGTGTACGACGAGCTCTTCGAGGACATTCGCTCCTACATTCGCGGCGACGGCCCCGAGGTGCGGGGAATCGGGAAGGCCTGGTCGCGCATGGCGTTCCGCCGGCCGTGGGTGGACGTGATGCCGCAGGACGGCTTCATTCCGTGCAGATGCGAGAAGTGCAAGGCGGCCTTCGGGGAGATTAAGGGGGACTATGCGACGGAACTCGTCTGGGGGCGCACGGTCGAGCTTGCGAACCGGTTGAGGAAAGAAGGAGTCGATGCCCGCATCACGCAAATGGCGTACCACCCCTATCGCAGCGTGCCGTCTGTCGAGATACCCGACAACGTTGACGTGATGGTCGCCGAGGCCGGACCGTGGTCTGCGTCGAGTCCGGCGGCGCTTAGACGCGAACACGATGAGATACGCCGCTGGCGCGAGAAGCTCGGCAGGCCCGTGTGGATATGGACGTACCCGAACAAGTACGGCAACCGCTTCGTGCCGGACGTGCCGAACGGGACTCCGCGCGCCTGGGCGAGCTATTACAAGGCCGTCGCGCCGTGGATCTTCGGCGTCTTTGCCGAATGCGAGAACGACCGCGCTCTCTACAACAGTCTTTGCTACTATGTGCTCGGGAAGGTCTGCTGGAATCCGGACGTCGATGTGGATGCGCTTCTCGAGGAGTACTTCTGCCTCATGTTCGGGAAAGGCGCGAAGCCGATGGCGAGATTCTTCGGCGACATAGAGGACAAGTGGATCAACGGCGTGCGCGGGAAGCCCGTCGACACGCCGCTTGGGCCCTCGATGCAGATTCCGGGCGAATACGAGATCTTTGCGCGCATCTACGGCCCCGAGACTCTTTCTCGTTGGGATGCCTGGCTGCGTCAGGCGGCAAGGAGCGTGGAGCCAGGTTCGGTGGAGTATCGCCGCATCGCGCTTTTCCGTCGCGAGTTCTACGATCCGCTCGCGAAGCGCGTCTCCGACTACGGGAGGAGCATCTCGGTCGCGGAGGAGCTTGTCAACCGCGCCAAGAGCGGACTTGTGAACATCGTCGTGAACGGGGATTTCGCCGCGCCGCCGTCGGGTGGCTCGAAGCGCCACTTCGGCTACTACGAGAATCCAGATCGTGGATATGGCTGGAAGGGCGGCTGGATATGCCGGGAAGAGGACATCCCCTATGTCTCGATTGTCGACGGCGGGCCTCCTGGCGCTATCGGGAAGGCGTTTCGCATGTCGGTCGAGGGCGAGCCGCGGACGGTCCGCGTGGGCAACCACTTCACCAGCGCACACGGACGGTTCAAGCCAGGGGTCAGATACCGTATCTCGTTTTTCGTCAAGCTCGACAATGTTGTCTCGCACGGGAACGGCGGCGGAGTCGGGGTGAAGGTGTGGCATGACTGCAACACGTGGTTCCCGCGCAACCGACTGACGGGAACGACCGACTGGATACACCAGGAGTATTTCTTTACGGCGGGCCCGAAGTCGGCCGACTTCTACTCTGAGTTCGTCCTCTACCTCTGGAACGCTACTGGCACGGTCGAGTTCTCCGATGTGCGCATGGAACAGTTGTAATAGCTTTCAATAGGATTTTTTTGTGATTTTTTGGTATAATGCCCGCATGGGGAATGGCATACGTTTGCGCTATGTGCGCATCTTTGGAGTAGCGGTGCTTTTTGCGTTTGCCGACTTCGCTTCGCATGGTGCGGCGCATCGCTTTACGGCGACGTTGAACTGGAAAGACGACGGAGGCACGCCACTTGCTCCTGCGCACGAGGTGCCGGTACCCGTTCGCATTTCCACGGCGCTCATTCCTGATTTCGACTACGACGAGACCGCGAACGGCACGGATTTCGAAATCACGGACGAAAACGGCAGCGTGCTGCCTTACGAGATCGACGTCTGGAATCCGTCGGGCGAGTCGCTGCTGTGGGTGAAGGTCCCCGATTGCCACGACGGACAGGTTCTCACGATCGTCTATGGTCGGACAAACGCGAACATGACGGACTACTCGCCATACGTCTGGAGTGGCTACGCCGGCGTCTGGCACATGAACGAGGTCCTCGCCCGCGATTCGGCGAGCGGACACTACGACGGCCAGACGGCGACGGGCGTCACGCTCCAGGCGCAAGGGCGCATCGGCCCCTCTCTCGCGTTTGACGGTACCTACAGCGAGAATGTTTCCTGCTGCGGTGTTTCCTGTGGAGAGGTCTTGCCAAATTCGCAACTGACAAACGGGATCACGGTTTCGTGCTGGGTGAAGCCCTCCTCTTATTCGGGCGAGCGTGCGTTTTTTGGAAAGGAAGGGCTCATTTCGATGCGATTCTCTTCTCCTACGAAGGTTACAGTCACAACGCCTGGTAAAAAGAATTTTTCCGTGACAAACCTGACGCTCCAAGCTGTCGGCGAGTGGTGTCATCTCGCCGTGACGTTTGACGAATCCTTGGACAGTGGCTATGCCGATGTCAGCTGTTTCGTCTACACAAACGGCGTGATGTCTGGCTCCTATGCCTCGAGAGTCTACGGTTCTATCATAGGGTATGCCAAACCGCAAAATCCCACGGAAATGTTTCTCGGCCGGAACCAGTGGTATACAGAGCCGTTCGCCGGTGAGATAGACGAACTGCGCTGCGCACCCTGTGTCATGACTGCGGGCGACATTGCCGCCGCCTATGCCGCAATGACGAAGGCCACTTTCACCTACGGCGCGGTTGGTGACGTTGCGGTTCCGTCGGTCGGCGACACCTACTACCATTTCGCCGCGACGGTCTCGAATGCGGTCGTGAACGCGAGCGGCCTCCCCTTCGAGAACATGCCGGTTTTGCTGAAACTTGCAGAAGGTAGGCCGGCAGGATTCTCCTACAATGACGTCGTCAACTCCGGGCGAGATTTCGAAATCACGGACGAAAGCGGCAATGCGCTACCCTACGAAATCGACACGTGGAATCCGAATGGTGAGTCGCTTCTTTGGGTGAGGGTTCCCTCTTTCGACAACGGGCGGCGAATCACCGTGACCTACGGCCGCTCGCTCTCTGACGGTACGGCGAGCGCCGCTCTCGTATGGAACGGCTATGCTGGCGTGTGGCATCTCGGCGCCATCGATTATATGGCCAGCGCCTTCGGCACTTACCCGAACTCGACGGTTGAAGCGGGAATTGACGGCGTTAAGGCCAAGCGGTCGATTGCCGACGAGCCAGGCGTCATCGGAAAGTCCGTCCGCATTGCGAACGGACACGACAAGGCCAAGTTTTGGGTGAAGGCGGGCGACAAGGACCGATGCCGCTACGGTGGCGTGTTCGTGAACGACAGCGGCGACTCGAGCCCACTCGATCTTGGCGACACGTTCACGATTTCCGGCTGGTTTAAATACGACGCGACCAACGCGGTCGACGAGTCTGGGAAGTCCGCACCGATCTTCACCTACTACGACAAGCTATTCTTCAAGCGAAGCTCGGCGAGCGCCACGTCCGAAGGGGCGTTTGGCGTTCAGATGCAGAGCCATGCCGGTGGAACGAAAGACAAACAGGAGTTTTGCATCTATGGTTCGGGGAATGACGCTAATGCGCTGACTGGAGGACTTGGAACTTTCACTCTCGGAGAGTGGGGACATGTCGCCTTTGTCTATAACGTCACGAACTGCTACTTTTATACGAACGGGGTCTATGTCTCCATGAAGACGGTAACCAAGACGCAGGATAACAACATGCCACTCTGCTTCGGCAACAAAACCACTGGTTTCGGTGACGGTTCTGGAGAGAACTCCTGGAATGGCTGGATCGACGAAGTCCGCCTGCAGGACGGTGCAAGGACGAGCGCCGAACTCGCCGCCGAGTTTGCGGCAATGTCGGGCGAGGCGTTCGACTGCGGTACCGTTGTTACAAATGCCAATGACGCGACAACGCCCTCGTTCGAAGCTACGCCGACGTTTGCATCGACTGGCGGCGACCTCGTATTCTCCGTGTCTGTGACTGGCGGGAGGGGGACGGTGTTCGCGGAGTATGTCGATGTTTATACGGGCGAGGCAGTCACGAACGAAATCGCCACGCTGAACGATGGTGTCGTCTTTCCCCTGACGATCACCGACACGCCGTCCCTGGCGAACGCCCATGCCTATGTCTTCGCGGCGATTGCGCGGAATGCGGATGGAACGCAAGTCGTCCGGATGCCGGGCCATGGGACCGTCTACTTCGGCACGCTGGACGTCGCCGCCGTTCATGACGCGGACGAGGCTTGGCTGCACAAGCCGGAGTCGAACGGCGTGTTCCGCATTTCGCGGGCCGCCAGCGACGCTTCCGTGGCCGAGGCGCTCGAGGTTTCGTTTTCGTTGACAGGGGATGGAATTGAACAGGGCGCGGCAAGGCGCGTCGGGGCTGGAACGACAGCCACTATTAAGGCAGGCGAGTCGAGCGTGGACGTCGCGATAGTCCCCGTGTACAATACGGACGTGACCGAGACGAAGAACGTGACGCTCACGGTGGTGAATGCAAACGTCAAGCCGTCGACGTCCTCTACTGCCACGATATCCGTTGCCAGCACGGATGCGAACCTGATGGAACGCTACGTCGCCGAGAACGGCAGCGACGACAACCTCGGCGTATCGCCGGATGCCCCTATGCGCTCGCCTGTAACGGCGGTTAATGCCATTAAGCTGGCCAGCATGTCGAGCCATGCCACGGTCCATGTCGCGCCGGGACTGTATCCTGTCAATTTTGCTCTCGATTTGACGGCCCCGATACGCGTGCAGGGCGAGGGTGTGTCGCCGTTAGACGTTGTCATCACAAACACGGTCTGGGCGTCCACGGCGAGCGGAATCAACCGTATTGCCGCCCTGGACAATGCCGACGCGGTGATTTCGGGCGTCACGATGACCGGCGCCGGCGCGAGCGGCAACAACGAAGCCGGATTCTGCTTTACCATCAGCACAAGCGGGGGCATGGTCTCTAACTGCGTCGTCCAGGCATGCGGCGCACGTGGCTCCGCCTATGCGGCGGCGTGGCTTTATGGATCGAAATGTCTCGTGTCCCACACGGTCTTTCGCGATATAACGCCTGGGAACCAGCCGGGAGGTCACAGTGATTTGAACCGTCCGATTTGCATCACCCTGTCGAACGGCGCTATGGCCGAAAACTGCCTGTTCACGGATATCTTCACTGACAAGTCGTACAACGTGATTACCATTGATGGCAGTTCGTCGATGCGCAATTGCACGGTTGCACACTGCACTCTTGGTGACACGTTGCCGGACTTTTGCGACAACTACAACCATACGAAGCGTCTTACGGCGTATGCTGTGCCGGTCTACTGCGATTCGGTGGACACGAAGCTCGTGAATTGCGCCTTCGCTGGCGTGTGCGACACGAACGGAATCGCCCTGCCCCCCGTCAGTTCCACAAACAACGAGGGGAAGGCGCTTGTCAAAATGTCCTGCTGCCTGATGGACGCTAAGCCACTCAATTGCACGAGCGAAGATCTTGCGGCAGCTGGCAACATCGTCGTTTCGTCTGGCGCATCGATCTTCAGGAACTACGCTCGCGGCGACTATCTGCCGAAGATGGACGGGCCGCTTGTCAATGCTGGGACGAACTACGAAGACATGGCGGCGACAGACCTTGCGGGCAGGCAACGCAAGGTTGGGAAGTTCGTTGACATCGGCTGCTATGAGAACGGACCAAGTAAGTTGCATATTTCCATTCGGTAGACAGGGGGTGTATGAAGAATAGAGCAGGCATTGCAAGCACTGTTGTTAAGATAGGCGTTATGGCGGCGTTCGTCGCGCTTGCCAGTTTTGCTTCGCATGGTGCGGCGCATCGCTTTACGATGATATTGAACTATTCGGGGGCCGTCGCCTATGATGTGCCGACGCTTATAAAGATATCCACGTTGCTCATTGAGGGCTTCGACTACGATGCGGCTGGTGATGGCACTCACTTCGAGATTGCTGACGAAAATGGCGCAATCCTCCCCTATGAGATTGACACGTGGAATCCTTCGGATGAGTCGCTCCTCTGGGTCAAGGTGCCGGTCTTCCAGAATGGGAGGCGGCTCACGGTGACTTACGGCGAAACCGAAGCTGACATGACGGTCCGCGCGGCGGAAGTCTGGTCGAACTACATCGGCGTCTGGCACATGAACGCCGTCAACGCCGCCGGCAAGTACCCCAACGCCGCCGGTGACGCGCGGTTCGACGCCGAGGTGTCGTCCTTCTCCCGGGTCGGCGAGGCCGGCAGATTCGGGCAGTCCGTCCTGATCTATACGAACGCCGCGCACCTGGCGAGCAGCGTCGAGAAGGGCGGCGTGTTCATCCCCGACGACGGCGAATTTGATCTGTCGGGCTCCTTCACGCTCTCCGCCTGGCTCTATCACACCGCCGAGGCGGGAAACGACAACGAAGCCTTCCGCTACGACGAAATCTTCTGCAAGCGCCAGCACCCCCGAACGACCAGCGACTTGAACCACAGCTCGACTAACGGCTTCGGCGTCCGCATCGGCGCAAACGCTGCGGCAGTCGGGGCTCTGGAATTCTATGGGTCTTCAACGGACATGGCGAAGCCGACGGTTTGGCCCAACTTGACAAACGTGGTCTGGCGGCACCTCGGCGTCGTTTTCGACGACGGGACTGCGTCCTTGTGGCTCGATGGCGTGAAGAAGAGCGCCAACGATGTCGGACGCGTCACGGACAACGACGAGCCGCTCGCGTTCGGGAACACGGGTAAGGCCTATTTCGACAACGAGGGAGACCGCGGATGGGGCGGTTGCATGGACGAGGTACGCCTTATCCGTGGCGCGCCTTCCGACTCCTACCTTGCCGCAGAATACGCGGCAATGACGGGCGCACTCTCCATCGATTCGGAGTTATGCTCGCTTGTCATCGATCAAAACGAGCATTTCGACGATGTTGTGCACATCACGAGCGACATTCCGGCCGTTTCGGAGGGGATATACCATCGTGGCACGACCATCACGCTCACTGCCGCCCCCAACGCGACTGGGTCCTTCCGGAAATGGTACGGCGACATCCCGCGGGAGGGTTGGACGAACGCAACGGTCTCCTTCGTCATTGAGCGCGACAGCTGGGTCTACGCGCGATTCGTTCACCCGTGGACTCTCTCCGCCGATAAGACCACGATGAGCGACGGCAACTTCACGGTCTATGTCTCAGTCCTGAACGAGGGCGCGCACACGCTGACGGTTGGCAAGGCTGAGGAAGCTGGTCTTTCTCCCGAGAGCGACACCGGAACAGGGACAATCGATCTCGGCGGGCCGATCTGGCTTGCGGGCGACAATACGCCCTGGACGATCGACAAGTTCGGGGGAAGCCGCGGATCGCAGTCCTTCCCTGTTTCTCGCGAAGGCCCTTTTCGCTATCTTTCCCCTGGAACCGTGACGACGACAACCGCGCATGGAACACAGTTGTTCCATCGAGGTGACACCGGCGAGGACAAGCCGCCGCTTTTTGGAGCGCCTTATACGCTGGTTGTCCTGGACGAGCCGGCAGGTTCGGCTTTGATCTGCAACTACATGTTTAGCAGCCAGACCGATCTTAAAAAGCTCATCATCCAGGCGCCGAACGTGACAGAGTTGTTCCAGACGGGGGACGGCAATAGCGTTCTCGCCCGGATTTTTTCGGCTCCGTCGTTGGTAGACACCAGGTTCGACTGGTGGGACTTCCCGTCCGTATCCAGGATCCAGCACGGTTTTTTCGTGAAAGATTGGGGGTCTGACGGCTCGTTGCGTATACGCATTCCGGCCAAGGGCTCTCTCTCCCTCCCGAACCTGCGGGATATCGACTGGCTCGCCGAAACGACCGATTATAATGGCGGATCGCCGTTTTTATTGATGCCGAACGTGGAGGAGATTTCACTCGGCGGCGCGACCGAGGAGACGACGGTCACCAACCTCTGCACCTATGCTTTCGCTGGCGATTCGTCGCTTCGGAAGCTCACGCTTCACGCGGCGCCGGACATGACGGTCGGAACGCGCATCTTCGCCGACAAATCGCACAACACGAGCAACGGCGTGGAAGTCATCGACGGCGTCACCTACAGTACTGGTTCGCAAACCTCTCGGGGCCGCGTGCCGGACGTGATACACTTTACGGGGCAGGCGGTGTCGGAGGAGGCGATCTCGAATCTTCTCGCGGATGTGCCTGTAGTTTCGGCGGCCGCAAAACCAGTCGTAATTCACGCCTCGCGGTTTCAGGACGGTTGGCGGGATAACAGGCGCGACTGGATTTCCAACTCTACGCCCGCGGAAAGGGCCGCATATCCCGGAGAGAAGGTCATTGGCGTCTATCGTGCCGGGGCCGAAGCACCATCCGGCAAGGCAGTGATAATCCACCGCGACAACGATTGGGACAAGGGAACGGATCCGGGGCTTTTCATCCGTCTGCGGTAAGCACGGGGAGGTCACAGTGAACAAACTGTCCGTTGCCGTGTTGATGTTCGCCGTGTGCAGGGCGTTTTCTGCCGTCCTTGAGCCGACCGCGCTGAACGAGGTTGATCACGCGTCCGTCCGTGTGCCGTTGAAGCTGTCCATCTTCTCAAGCCATGTCGAGGACATCGCTATGCAGGAAGGCGTGTCCTTCGCGGAAGCGGCGGCGAAGGTCCGCGCTGCCGGCATAGAGGGAATGACGGTGACACAGGGACTTGCCGCCGACAGGATCGCCGCGGCGAGGAACGCGGGACTTGCGGTTGCGTGCGTCGTCGGATGGCCGGAATTCGAGAAGGGCTACGATGAGGCGAAGTGCGAGGCGCTTGTGTCGCTTGCCGTATCTAACGGTTGCCATCAGGTGATGCTCGTGCCTGGGTTCTATCCATCGGCCGCCGAGGACGCCGCTCTTTTCGGCGTGATTGTTAGCCGGACGAGGCGGTTCGCCGCCATGGCCGCAACGCGTGGGGTGGAGACGCTTGTCGAGGACTTCGACGACGAACGATCGCCGACCTGCGGGATTCGGCGCACGAAAGCGTTTCTCGATGCCGCGCCTTCTGTCGGTTTCGTCTACGACACCGGCAACTTCAACAGCTCGGGGGAGCGTGCCGAGAGCGGGCTTGAGCTTCTGCCGCGAACGCGGCACTTCCATCTTAAGGATCGCCCGTCCGGCGACAGCCGCGGTTCGTGCGCAGTGGGGTCTGGCGTTGTGCCCGTCGCGCGGATAGTCTCCGCCGCGCGCGACGCCGGCTACGGCGGGTGGTTTACCATCGAGCACTTCGGCGCAACAAATATGCTCGAGTGCGTCAAGGCCTCAGCGTCGTTTCTCCGCGCGCTTTAGCTTCTTTGAAGACGGTGGCGCTTGTCCAGTTTGGTTAGATTTTGTATAATACAGATAATGAAAATGATTCTGTTGGCTTGTGTCTCGCTGACGGTGCTATGTGCCTCGGCTATGGTAAACTATGTCGTGCCTTGGTATGCGAACCCGGTTGCTACAAATGTAACCTACGACGCTTCGCTTGTCAACGACCCGACGGATGCCGCGATTGCCGTTAAAATAACGACTGCGTGGGCGGCAGTCTCGAATGCGGAGGCGCTTTCTGGCAAGACGGCCCTCGTGAAGACAATGGGCGACACGGCATATTTTCGCCCGAAGTTCTATGTCCTCTGCACAGACGGCGACATTGTTGAATTCACGATGTCAAAGGATCTATCGTCTGCCGTGTGGACCAACACGCTCACTGCTGCAAAGCTTGCAACGGTTGCGGGGGCGTCTGGCGCGGCCACCGACCTCCAAGTTTCCGATGACAGCCGACTCGCATTCCTAAACTACGGAGGCACCTGGAAGTCTCTCGGCTACAAGACGCCGACGTGGACGCTTCATGTGCTGGACTTGCACGGCGTTGAGATCGTGGACGCCACTATTGCGAAAAGGGATTATCTCAACTGGATTGACGCCGACGGGAAACGTATCTATGTGCGCAACGACATCTTGAACGGTGGTTCGGCCTACATTACCGACGGGACATGGCAGATTGGCATCTACAACTACTATGGCGGAATCGGCCTCGGCACATACGGCACGCCTACCGACAATGCTTTCCGTGGCGGCGGCGTGAGCGAGGTTCTGGATTTATCGGCTGGAACGGCCGTCTTTGCCGGCGGGAGCTACAATATCCGCGCAAGCGCCGAATATGCCCTTGGAATTCCGTCTGACGGCCGGACGGCTCGCGTCATCCTCCATTCGACGAACCTTGAATCCCTTCGCAAAATCATGGGCGGTTGGGACGGTGCATACGAGGAAATCGTCTTTGACGCTCCGAAGGCGAAGGAGGTGTGCGACACATCCGACGATGGCTTTTGGTCATATGCGAAGCGAATAGTGCTGAATGTGCCAAGCCTCGTAGATGCTGGTGGATATCTCGGATTTATTAGATCCAGCGGGTGGACTTACGCCGAACCTGACACCGTAATATATGGCAGTGAGTCTGACTGGAATGACTTCAACTTCCCGTTGCTGGAACAGCTTGGGGAGGGCGCGTTTCGGTATTTCGGCTGCCAAGGCGTCCTGAACCTTCCGGCGATCAAGAACGTCAAAGGATCTGCGTTTGGACGCAACTATCATGCTCCGTACGAAACCTCGGGGAAGGTTGAGGTGCTTCTTTCGCCCGACAGCTGTACGCTCACAAACGTGGGGCAGCAGGCGTTTGTCTACATAACGAATCTTTGGCGCGTTGTGATCGGTGGCGCGCCAGAGGGCGTCAGGTTCTCTGGCGTTACCAGGTGGCCGCAGCATTTTGGCATGTGCTATAACCTTCGCGAAGTCGTCTTCACCGGCGGTACGCCGTCATTCGACCTGATTACGGGGCAAGATGCGGCGTACGATGGAAAACTTGCCCATAACTCGTTCGACCAGTCCGAAAAGAAACTGGCGTTTGTGATTCCACGGAACGACGCGACGTGGGAATCGTTCATCGAAGGGAGCTGGCGCGATGCAACGGACGCGGAAATTAAGGCGTATGTTGACGCAAATCCGGGGCGCTACGTTCCCTTTGGCGTTGTCACTAACATGGACCTCTTCAATTCGTCCAGAGCTCAGTACATTGCATACGCGGACACGCTCGGCAAGGAGCCGTCGGTCACGTTCGTGCCGTCCTGTGACGAAAGGCTCGGCAGCGTGACGGTGAGGGTTCTTGAAGGAAGTCCGGCAGACCGCATGAACCGTTACGAGCCGGGAACGGTCCTTGAGCTGACGGCCGTGCCGAGCGGCGCCGCTGGGGGTTCGTTTGTGAAGTGGTATGGTGATGTCGGCGACGGAACGGGCACTTCGTCCAGGACGATAACGAATGTCGTGGCGAAAGACATGTGGACATACGCGCGCTTCGCGCATCCGTGGACTGTCACGCTTGACGGTTATGGTTCGGCTGTCGGCACTGCATACAACGGGAACGCGGTGATCAATGTTTCAAAGATCGATCGTTCTGCGCATACCCTCGCCATTGGAAAGTCTGGACCACTCGGGCTTTTCGCCTACGAGGTCACTGACGGCGGCGCCACGACGAACATGACGGGTTCGGGCATCGTCGATCTCGCCGGTGGTTTCTTTATGGACGGCGTCGAGTACATTGCTACGGAATTTGCGGACGGGAAGGGCATGCTGTGTGCCCCGAGCATGTCGGAAGTGACGTCGCTGCTCACGCCCGGTACGATCTCGCCGAAGATCCCGAACTACTGCTTCGACGCAAAGGACACCACGCCGTTCTCGTACATCGGCAAGAAATACGATATGATCGTGATTGACGAACCGAACGTGACTACGCAGTTTGCTTCATGGATGTTTGACTCGATGCCTGTGCCGTATTTCATCCTAAGAGTACCCGGTATCACGCAGTTCAAAAGCGCTTCGGTCTTATGGAACTGCGAGTTCTCGAAGACCAAGCTCGAGTGGTGGGATTTGTCTGGCGTAGAGGCGATCGTGCCAAACGCATTCCAGACGCAATGGGCCGACCCGCCCGCTGGGGCGGCGGCAAATGCGCCGCTTATCACCAAGCGATTTGGCGACGCTGCCGGAATGCTTTCGCTCCCGAGTCTCCGCGGGGTCAACACCGACGTGGCGAATCTCAACTCTTTGGGCTCTCCACTATTTCTCGCGAAGAAGGTGACGGGCTTTTCCATCGGTGGCGCCACGCCGACGACGACGGTGACGAACATCGGAGACCGGGCTTTCGCCGGCGACACGGCGCTCAGGAAGCTGACAATCCACTCCGACGCGAACATCACCGTCGGTACGGACATCTTCGCCAACCAGTGGGGCGAGAACAAGTCCGGTGTTAGCTACGGCGCCGACGGCCACACGCCTGAGGAGATGATATTTACTGGCGCGGCGCCGAACACGGATATTTTTGCCAATTTGCTTGCCGGCGTCAGTGCTGGCGACGAGCCAGTCAAGATCACGGTAACGAAGTGTAATTCAAGCTGGGAGTCGAAGCCTTATATTGACTATAGCCCGACGGCCGCGGAGAAGGCGATCGCCGGTGAAAATGCCAAGATGGTGCTTGGCGTATATCGTGCTACGGGTATTCTAAAGGCAATTTTCATCAGAACTACGCCGCGGAGTAGCTTTGCCCTTTATGTCAGGTAACTGTATTTCCAGCTTCTACATTGCCGTGCTCGCGACATTAGTCGCAAACGCGGCGGTCGCCGTCGAGATGGCGGAGCCGAAGGACGTGCCGCCGCTGTTCGCCGAAGGCGAGGCGCGGACCGTCGAGGAATGGCGCGACGTGCGCAGGCCCGCCGTAAAGAAGCTTCTCGAAAGCGAGGTCTACGGCCGCCGCCCCGTCGAGCGTCCGCCGCACCTCGCTTTTTCCGCGCTTGAGCCGGACGCCGTGATGATGGGCGGCGCGGCAATCCGCAAGCGCGTGCGCGTCGAATACGGCGGCGCGTTCGGCACGAACTCGTTCACGTTCACGGCGTTCATCCCGCGGCAGGAGAAGCCGGCCCCGTCGTTCGTCTTCGTCTGCAACCGCCCGCCGGACGAGGTCATCGACCCGACGCGCCGTGTGAAGAGCGGCTTCTGGCCTGCCGAGGAGATTGTCGCGCGCGGCTATGCGGCGATAGCGTTCGCGTTCGACGAAGTGACGCCCGACCGCGAGCACGGCAACACGCTTGGCGTCTTCGCGGCGTTCGAGGACGTTACGGCGAAGTACCGCCCCTATGACAGGTGGGGGGCGCTTTCCGCATGGGGCTGGGCGGCGAGCCGCGTTCTCGACTGGATTGAGACAGAGCCGTCTTTGGACGCGAAGCATGTCGCGGTGATCGGCCATTCGCGCGGCGGAAAGACCGCGCTCGTGGCGGCGGCGTGGGACGAGCGTTTCGCGATGGCGTGCTCCAACGACTCGGGTTGCGGCGGCGCGAAGCTGCATCACGCCGACTTGCCTAATTCGGAGATGATCTCCCATTCGATCCGTTCGCGCGCGTTCTGGTACTGCAACAGGTACAGGATGTGGGCGAATCGCGACAAGGAGACGCCGTTCGACCAGCACATGCTTGTCGCGATGATTGCGCCACGGCTTGTCTGCATCGGTTCCGCGACAGAAGATCCATGGGCCGGGCCCTGCGGCGAATACCTGACTGCGCGGCTTGCGTCTGAGGCGTGGCGCGTCTTCGGGCGGAAGGGGCTTGTGTCTGACGGCTTCCCCGCGCCCGAGACTCCGCAGCAGGACGGCGACATTTCCTACCATCTTCGACGCGGTGAGCACGATCTCACCCCGTACGACTGGAACGTCTACATGGACTTTGCAGACCGCCACGGCTGGCGGTGCGCGCATGGGCAAGGCAAGGAGGAAGCTGGGGAATGAAAAGCCGGTGCATTTTCTTGGCAATGTGCGCTGTGGCGTTCGCCGCAAGCGGAGAAGTTGTATTGGATTCGGGCAAGCCGCGCAAGTTCGAGGCGGGGCACAACAAGAGCTGGACGGTGAAGCTCGCGCCAGACTGGGCCGTCCTGACAGTCAAGACGCGCGTCAAGCCGACGGACGTCGTTGTCGGGAAGGACAACTGGATGAACGCACGTGTCCCGATGAGCTTCCACGACGCGGACGGAAAACAGGTCGGCGGCTGGCCGAACGTCTTCGGCTTCGAGGGGACGCACGACTGGATCGACTGCGAGCGCGACTACGCAGTGCCGGCGGGCGCTGCAAGTCTCAACATCGCGATAGGCAACTACGGGAAGTCCGGAACGGCCGAGTTCGCGCCGCTCACGGTCTCGGTGAAGCGCCGCCACGTGAAAGGGCCTTGCAACGCGCCGCTGCCGGATGGCGTGAAGGGCGATCCGTGGGGGCTTGACGACGCATGGTGCCAGAAGACGGCGACTCGTTCACGCTGGTCTCTCAACGGGCTTTGGGGCTGGCGGCCGCCGCTTGTTGACGACAAGGAGGGCGTAGTGCCGGGTCCGGAGGACAACTGGGGTTGGGGCAAGATACCGTCCGTATGGGATCGTGGTGGCGAATGGCAGCGCGACGGGCAGATGGTCTATCTCTCTCCGTGGCTCGAAGACAATGGCGTCAAGCCGGGAATCGGCGACCGCGCGTGGTATCGCCGCGATTTCACGATGCCGAAGGATGCGGCGGGGAAGCGCGTAGCCCTCACGTTCACGATGCTTCAGACCCACGCCGTCGTCTATGTCGACGGCAAGCGCGCGGCGGAAGTGTCGTTCCCGGGTGGCGAGGCGGACATCACGGAGTTCGCGAAGCCAGGCGCAAGGCAGTCGATCGTCCTCGACGTGACGGCGTATCCGCTCAATCCCCTGACGCTCGATTTCAACGCGCCGGACCGGGCAACCGAGCGGAAGAGCGAAGTTAAGTACCGCGGCGTGACAGGCGACGTCTATCTCGATGTGATGCCGAAGGGCGCGCGTGTCGTAGACGCGACGGTGGAGTGCGATGTGCAGGGCAGCAAGGCAAACTTCGTGGCAGACTGCGCGGGCGTCGCGGGCGAAGTCGAACTTGAAGTGCACGTGTACGACACGGCGGATGTGACGAAAGTCGGTTCGCTGAAGCCCGTCTTTATGGCCCACAGCGCGGGCATGAGACCCGATGAGGGAGGGCGCGTCGCATTTACCGTGGACTTTGCCCACGCGAAGAAGTGGGATGTACATACGCCGCAGAACCGCTATGTGTGCGTGATGGAGTTGAGGGACGCGAAAGAACGGACGCTCGACGCCGCGCTGCCGTTTGCGTTTGGGTTCCGCGACGTCCGCATCAATGGGCGCGACCTCATGCTTAACGGCACGCCAATCCATCTCCGTGCGCTATACAGCCGGTCCATCAACGCCTCCGCTGGCGTTGCCTGCCGCGAGTCGTCGCTCGAGCTATGCCGCCGCCTCAAGGAAGAGGGTTTCAACTATGTCATCGCTGGCAACTACAACTTTTCTCCGGGCGAGGTTTCCTACATGGACGACTTCCTCGATGCTTGCGACGAGACGGGAATGCTCTTCTCGTTTTCCCTGCCGCATGTGCGCGACTTTGGAATGAAGCTCGAAGACCCGGCGGTTGCGGCGCGGTATCGTGCCCTCGCCAAGTGGTGCATTCGCCGCGCCAGAAACCACCCGAGCGTCGTCACCTACGCGATGAACCACAATTTCGCGGGCTATTCGGGCGACATGGATCCACAGAGGATCGACGGGAAATACGACTTCGAGCCAGAGCCCGGCAACGGACGCGTGGAGGGCACGATTCGCACCAGGCGCCGCGCACACGAGGCGTGGGCGATTGCGAAGTCGATAGATCCTACGCGCCCCGTCTACCACCATGAGTCCGGCAACCTTGATGACTTCCACACAGTCAACATCTACCTCGACTGGGCTCCTGTTCAGGAGCGTAGCGACTGGCTTTCGCATTGGAGCAAAGAAGGGGTGAAGCCGCTTTTCTTCGTCGAGTGGGGTATGCCGCACATCTGTTCCTGGTCGAGCTATCGCGGTCCGCTCTTCATCTGGCGCTATCCAGGATACATGAGCTTGTGGGCGAGTGAATACGCGGCGGCGTTCCTTGGCGACGCGGCCTATTTTGGAAGTGACCCCGTGACGGTCAAGGCGCTCAAGAAGGAGGAATCGCTTTGGATGCGACAACGGCCTTTCATGTGGACTGAGCTCAATGGGCCGCTCAGGGAAATGGAAGACCGCTACACCGGCGTCCAGTCCATTTACATGGCCGACAACTGGCGCAGCCACCGCGCTTGGGGCATCACCGCGATGCTGCCGTGGGACCAGGGCAACTTTCATCGTGGCGGCGGCACGCCTATGCGCGTCAATCCCCGCCGTTGGGAAGGGCTTAAACGCCCTGGCATCGTTCCAGACACAATCCGCGACGAGGGCTGGGATACTGGAACTGGTGATGCCTCGCATTATCGCCGTAGCGCCGTTGGCGAGACGCTTGTCAGGTGGAATATGGACGACTGTGCGTTTATTGGCGGCAAGGGCGTGTTTACGGACAAGTCGCATCATTTCCGTCCCGGCGAAAAAGTCGAGAAGACGCTCGTCGTAATGAACGACCGCCGCGTCGCGCAGGATGTCGAATGGTCATGCGAACTCGTCGGCGGGAGCGGGCGTGTCGGTGAGCCATTGCGTGGCAAGGTGGCCGTGCCGCCCGGGACGCGGAGCGATGTGCCGGTTTCGCTCGCTCTCCCAGATCGCGCAGGGCGCTATGTGCTTCGCGCGGAGTTCCGCTTTGCCGACGGCGTTGTGCAGAAGGATGAGTTTGGCGTAGAGGCCTACGCTGCCGCTGCGGTTGACGAGAAGTCAAAGACGCCGTTCCTCTACGATCCGAAAGGGATGACGGCTAAGGAGCTTGACCGGCTCGGGGTAAAGTATGTTCGCCTCTCCCTTGACGAATTTAAGATGAAGGCGTCGGACGCGAATCTCGAACCAGAGACGCCGTTTGTCGTTGGCAGGGAGTGTCTCTCGCGCGAGCTAATGTACGGCGTCCTTGTTCCAGCTGCGCGGAAGTCACGTGCCCGCGTCCTCGTCTTCGAGCAGGACAAGGAGACGCTTGAGGCGGTGGGCTTTCGAGTTCAGGTCTACGGGCTTAGGACGACTTTCCCGCGCTTCCGCGACGACCGCCTCGGCCTTTCTCTTGGCACCGCCATGCTGCGCGACTGGAACGGCGAGTCGACTATGGTGCCGCCATACTTCGCGGACATCCCGAGGAACGAGCTCAACTACCTGACGGACACGTGGGCGGGCTACCTCAACACGCGCGTGTGGCGGTGCGGCAACCGTGGCTGCGTAGCGACGGTCATCCCGGAGAAGCCGACGGTAGGCGACTGGCGCGCGCTTGTGGACGGCGGTTTCGATCTCCAGTATGCGCCGCTTCTCGACTGGACGATAGGCGACGGCCGCATCACGTTCTGCCAGCTCGACGTCACCGCGCGGACGGCGTTCGATCCCGTGGCGGACGATGTCGTGCGTCGGCTTGTCTCGCGGCTTGGCGATGGCGTCAGGATCTGGTCGAAGAATCCCCGTGCATTCGGTCGCACGGCGTGGATAGTGACGCGCGACCTCGCGAAAGCCCTGAGGCAGCACGATGGCGACAGAGAGAGCGGTCTATACAGCGTCTATGTCGCCGCGTCTGGCGCTGAAAAGCCGAAGAACTTCCTTGACCGCGTTGCGAACGGAGCGAGCGTACTCTGCCTTGGCTTCACGGCGAAGGAAGTCGCTGAATGGAGCCCTGTGCCGCTTGAGATGTCGCATACGAACGGATGCTTTGCATCGCGTATAAAGGAACCGCCGGGAGTGCTGAACGGGCTTTCAAACGCCGACTGGGCGTGGCACGGCGGGATGGACTTCAATGCTTTCACGAAGCCGGCGAAGGACGGCAACGAGGCGTTCCGAATGGTCAGGCACGGGAAGGGAAGGATTGTGTTCTGGCAGGTTCCGCCGTGGGCCATAGACGACGAGGCGAAGCCGTATCTTAGGACGACGAAGCGCCGTGCGCAGTACATGCTTTGCAGGATTCTCGCCAACATGGAGATGGACTTCGCAACGGATGTGGTGCGCTATGCGGACATCCCCGTTCCGGAGGATGACCCGTATCGCTACTATAGATGGTGAGAGATTGCGGATCCTAAGAACTCTGCGTACTCTGCGACTTTGCGTCTCTGCGTTAAGAACATGAAAGCTTAAAGAAAGGAAATTAAGAATGGAAAGAAGAGAGTTCATAAAGGCAAGTGCGATGGTGGCGGGCGCGATGGTTGCGCCGAAGGGCGCATTGGCCGACTCTGTCCTGAGAGCGCCGGCGAAGGCGATCACGATCGCGAAGACGAGCTGCGGCTTCGAGCGCGAGCCGATGGTGAGGCCGTTCGGCTTCAAGGGCGGGTACTTGACCGAGGAGTGGATCGTCTCCGCTTTCGTAAAGTCGACTTCAGGGAAGCACGGCATAGGACTTGGCACGCAGAATTGCCTCTGGTCCGATGCGAAGGTGTTTGCGTCCAATTCCGAGGCGGGCGGCAACGCGATCATGTTCTCGATGACGCAGTATGCGCTTAAGCTGCTCGTCGGCAAGACCTTTACCTCTCCTGTCGAGCTCAACGACTGGCTCTGGCCGCAGGTGTGGGAGTATGGCAAGAAGGTTTCGGCGAATCCCGATCTTCGTGCGACTTACGCCTTGAACGCACTTGTCGCGGTAGACAACGCCGTGTGGGTTCTCTTCGCTCGTGAAAACGGTCTTACATCGTTTGACGAGATGATCCCGAGTGCCTATCGCCCGGCGCTCGCCGCGCATCACGCGAAGTGCGCGTCGATTCCGCTCTTCTCCTACAAGGTTTCCGTCGCGGAGATCAAGGAGGCGGTCGACTCGGGCTACTTCTTCATGAAGATCAAGATCGGCCAGCCCGGCACCCAGGAAGAGATGCTTGCGAAGGACATGGCCCGCGTCTCCGAGATACATGCCGTCCTGAAGGACTGCCGCACTCCCTATACGAAGTCGGGGAAGCTCCCTTACTACTTCGACGCGAACGGCCGCTACGAGAAGAAGGAGACGTTTCTCAAGTTCATCGACCACTTGAAGAAGATCGGCGCGTACGACCAGGTTGCAATCGTCGAGGAGCCGTTTGACGAATACGCCGACATCGACGTGAACGACATTCCGCTCCGCCTCGCGGCGGACGAGTCGGCGCATACGGTGAAGGACGCGCTGGAACGCATCAAGATGGGCTATCGCGCGATGGCCCTGAAGCCGATTGCGAAGACGATGTCGATGTCGATGAAGATTGCCGAAGCCGCGTATGAAAAGGACATCCCCTGCTTCTGCGCGGATCTGACGGTATGTCCCGCGATGGTCGAGTGGAACAAGGCGGTTGCCTCGCGACTCCCCGCGTTCCCGGGGATTGGCGACCTCGGGCTTGTCGAGACGAACGGGCACATGAACTTCCGCAACTGGGAGACGATGCGCAAGGACCTCGCCTATCCCGACGCGCACTGGACGCGCACCGAGAAGGGCGTCTTCGAGTGCGACGCGGACTACTACGCGAAATCGGGCGGAATCCTCGAGCCGATGCCGCGCTACGAAAAGATGTATGAAAAGGTCTAATTTTTTTAACGCAAAAAAACTCTGCGCACTCTGCGACTTTGCGTCTCTGCGTTGAGATCATTAAAGTTTAAAGAAAGGAAACTGAAAATGGAAAGAAGAGAGTTCATAAAGGCAAGTGCGATGGTGGCGGGCGCGATGGCCGTGCCGAACATCTTGAGGGCGCAGGGCTCCAAGGCCAGGGTGCGCATGGGCTTCATCGGCGTCGGGAACCGCGGCACGCAGCTCCTCCACATCTTCATGAAGAACCCGCTCGTCGAAGTGACGGCGCTTGCCGACATCTACGAGCCGTACCTTAAGCGCGACGATTCCGCGTTTGATCCGAAGTTCCTCGAATGGGGGCTCAAGGGGCGTCTTCCGAATTTCCGCAACAAGGACGGCTCCTTGAAGAAGCAGGAAGCCGAGCTCGCCGAACGCATCAAGTCGGGAACGTGCAAGCTTTACAAGGACTACAAGGCGCTTCTCGCGGACCCGAACGTCGACGCCGTCTGCATTGCGACGCCCGACCACTGGCATGCGATTCAGACAATCGACGCGATCAAGGCGGGGAAGGACGTCTACTGCGAGAAGCCCCTCACGGCGACGGTCGCCGAGGGTCGCGCGATGGTGAATGCCCAGAAGAGTTCGCGGCAGATCGTCGCCGTCGGCCTGAACCGTCGCGGCAACGACGCGTATCGCGAGCTCAAGAAGGCGATTGCGACGGGGAAGTATGGCTTATTCCGCACGGGCCGCGCGGCGCGCGTCTCGAACATCTGCCCGAACGGAATCGGCAAGTGCCCGCCGTGCGAGCCGCCGAAGGGCATGGACTGGGACGCGTGGCTTGGGCCTCGCGCCTACCGCCCCTACAAGTACACGATCGCGCCATACTACTTCCGCTGGCAGGTCGACTTCTCAAGCCAGGTCGGGAACTGGGGCGTTCACTACCTCGATACGATGCGCTGGATGATGGATGAACGTGCGCCGTCGGCGATTACGGCGGTGGGCGGCAAGTACTACACGGGCGACCGCTCGGACGCGACGATTCCCGACACGATGTTCTGCATCTTCGAGTTCGCGAGCGGCAAGGCGATGGAGTTCAACGTCTTCGAGGGAGGGCGCTCCAACCCCATCAAGCAGGGGGAGCTTGAGCTCGCCTCGGGCGACGCCACGATCTTCGCAGACCAGCAGGGCTGGGAGATACTTCCTTCGAAGAGCAAGGAGTTCAACAATCCCGTAAACACCTTCGCGCCGCAGAAGTACGTCTTCAAGGAGGCGCTTCTCGACGACGGTTCTGCGGAGAGCGCGACGAAGAACGTGATAGGCGACTTCGTTGACCGCTGCATCGACCGCAATCCCGCCGTCCTCTGCACGCTTGAGGAAGGACATCGCTCGACTTGCTTCGCGCATCTCGCCAACATCGCCTACAAGCTCGGCCGCCGTCTCGAGTGGGACGCGGACGCAGAGCGCTTCACGAACTGCGACGAGGCGAACAGGTTCCTTCACTACGACTACAGAAAGGGCTACGCGCTCGGCTGATCCGTCACGCGTAGACGATGTCTTCGGGCGGCGGCGCGGCAAATGTGACGCGCTTGTGTGTCACGGGGTGGAGGAACGACAGCTCCACGGCGTGCAGCAGCTGCCGCGCGGGCCGGCGCTTCATGTGTCGGTCCTTTTCGGCGCTGCCGTAGGTCTTGTCACCCACTATGGGGCAGCCGAGAGATGCCGCGTGGATTCGTATCTGGTGCATGCGCCCGGTGTCGATCTTGAACTCGACGAGAGAGATGCCGTCATGCTTCCCGAGGGTTTCCCAGTGCGTGACTGCGCTTAAATGCTCGCGCCCGACAGGCTCGTCTATTGTTCCGTTCTTTGGCTTGGGGCTGCCGTGGACGACAGCGAGGTAGGTCTTCTTCACCGCCTCATGTGACTCGAACTGGCGGCGGAGGTCGAGATACGCCTTTTGGGTCTTTGCGAAAACCATGACTCCGCTCGTCTCGATGTCGAGCCGGTGGACGACTCCCGGCCTCTCAGCCGAGCCGACGTGCGCCATCTGCGGGTAGAGCCGCACGAGCATTGCCGTAAGCGCGCCTTCTTCGTGCCCGGGCGCCGGGTGGACGATTGCGCCAGCGGGCTTATCTACGACGACAATGTCCTTGTCTTCGTAGATGATGTCGATGCCTGGCTGTTTGCGGCTCATTGGGCGATATTCTACACTTCCCCTGCCAGCCCTGTCAATCGCCGCCGATGTCGCCTATTCGATGTCCACTGTCAGTTCGCCCCAGCTTGCTGGCGAGGCCGTCGAGCCGCCGCCCCAGCCGACGTTGACGTTCTTTCCGCGTCCGCCGAAGTAGTTGGAGACGAGCGGGAAGAAGCGAATGCGGTTGTTTCGGATGGGTTCGAAGCCGAGCGTCTCGAACGGGAAGCGCACGACGGAGATCCATCCGTCGGCGACTACCTTGACCTGCGGTGTCCACTCGCCGTTCCACGACCGGTCGTAGACCTTCGCCTCGTAGCGGTTGAGCTTCACGTCGAATGCGAACTGGTAATAGCCGTCCTTCTCGCTTGAGAAGAGGAATTCCATTTCGTCGCCCTGCGGGAAGGGCTCGTTTCCCGGTTTCGTCAGCGAGACGAGCGAGGCGGGGTCCTTCTTCGCGTGGGCTCCGACCCAGAAGGCGTGTCCGTCCGAGAACATCTTGACTCGCGCATTCGTTGGGTCGGGCAGCCACCGTCCCGCCTCGTCTCGTTTCAGCTGCTTGAGCGGCGGGAACTCCGCCGCCTTCGTCCAGACGCCCGCGTCGAGGTCGAAGGGCGGCGTTCCCTCGCAGGCGACGACGGGGATGCGCTTCTCCTCCGCCATGTAGTCCGGCGCGGCTTTCATCCAGGTCTCGAAGACGGCGCGGACGCGCCGGACCTCGTTCGAGCTGCGGTGGTCGAGCGCTGTTTGCTCCGCCTCGATGAGCGCGTTGCGGCAAGGCGTTTCGTATCCTTTTTTTGCGAGGTAGTGCGCCGCGCTGCGCCACGCGCTGTCGCTCCAGCCGCTTGCCATCGGGTCCGAGTACCAGCTTTCGCGGACAAGGTCGTAGAAGCGGATCATCGATGGAGCGGCCTCGCGGTAGGTGCGCCGCAGGAACTCGTGCCGGAGGGCGACGGGATCGCGGTCGGGGTTCCACATAAGCCGCATCGTTGCCCATGCTTCGGGGCCGCACATCGTGAAGAAGTCGCAGCAGGGCTGGAGATTGTTGTAGCCCGGCGCGGATCGCGTCTCGATGTCGTCGTTCACGCCCGCATCGGCGTAGACGGTCTCTACGCCGGCCTTCTTGATGTAGCGCAAGTCGGGCGCGGCCGTGTCTGCGATGGGGCGCGGATATATGATGCATCCGCAGAAGTAGTATTCGCGGTAGTAGATGTTTTTCGTAATCGCAAGCCAGCCGTCGAGCCGTTCCTTCCAGTTTGCGTTTGACGGCCCTTCGACAATCGACTCCTTCATGTTGCGTGGATATGGACACCACGAAAGCTTGACGTTCGGCTCGACGGGGCACTTTGGCGGCACCGAGAGGTGGACGTACGCGTATTGGCGGAGGACTGTGCCGGGGCGGACTTTCGCCATGTGGCGCGCGACCTGGTTGAAGAAAAGGAAGAAGCGCGTGGACTTGAACGCCGGGTCGTCCGGCGTGACGCATGTGCCGTCCGCGAGCACGATGGGCCGCAGGCAGTTCTCGCACTGGCATGTGTCGCCGGTGTCTTCCATCAGGACGGCGATTTCTTCTACCCACGGCGGGATGCCGCGAGACTTTTCCTCGACGCTTTTGCAGAATGCGGCGATCATCTCGGGGTTCGTCTCGCAGAGGTTGCAGCAGTCCTTTTCCGCGCGCTTGCCGCCGAAGAGCATGTAGTACTCCGGGTGGTCGGCATGCTCGCGGTGTGGGAACCACCAGCCGACCATGTTGTGGGCGTTGCCCCAGCAGTTGCGGTAGCCGCCCAGGCAGCCAAGCTTCTCGGCGAGTTCCCCTGCCTTCGTCTTGGTCCCGTCCGCCTTGAAGTAGTGGCGCACGTCGACGGTGCCGCTTGTCATGTTCCGTGCGCGCCAGACTGCTGTTTCCGGTGGCCCTCCCTTGCATCCGAAGAACCGGTCGCGGAACGCGGGGATGTCGCGGTAAGAGTTTTCCGTGAACGCCGAAAGGGGCTTTCTTGAGAAGATGGCGAGACCGTCCTTCGGACGCGGCCAGACGATGTCCGTGTTGCGCTCCAGCCAGCCGAAGACGGCGTTGACGTGGCCCTTCGGGCAGTCGGCGAGAAAGACGACCTTGCCTCCGTCGCCCAGGCGCACTGCATATCCGTCTGTGCCTTTGAGTGCCGCGAAGTCCTCCGCGAAATCCGGCGTGTCTCCCGGCAGGAGAAAGTCCGCCTCGGCGCGTTCGCCGCAGATCCGCTCCGTCCAGTGCATAAGCTCTGATTTTGCCCAGTCGGTAGCAGGATGCGTTGCGGCGGCTGCGCATGGCAGTGTCAGGAAGAGTGCAATAGTCGTTCGTTTCATGGGTGCGTCTCGCCGTGGGTTATCGCAAGGTGATTTTTAAATGCGTTGGCGAATGCTGGTAGCAGCCGATGGAGACGGTGCCGTTCTCGGCGAAGCGTCGATTCCCGGCGAGGTCCCTTTCGCCGATCGTCATGCGGATGTCGCCTGCCGCAAGGCCGCCGGAGCGGATGAATTCCACATGCGGCATTTCATAGAAGGGGGCGGTGTCCGACAGCCCGCGGACGTTCAGTTTGGGGTCCGGCAGGAGCTGGCAGCCCACCGTCCGCGCGTAGGCCGCCTCCGTGTGCGTGTCGTTCTTCCGCGCCTCCGCCGTCCAGACGCAGTTCGTCATGCGCGGCGACAGCGGCGAGGAAAGGGAATCGTCAGAGAAGCGCATCGCCATGTCCTGCCATGTCTTGTCGCGCACCTTGTTTCGGTAGAAGAGGCAGTTGACGGCCGTGCTGCCGCTTCCGATAATCGAGTCGTTGGTTTTTCCGCTCTTGCAGCGGTTGCCGATGAACGTGCAGTTTACGAATGTGCCGGACGTGAAGACCCCCTGCTCGTTCTGCGCATTTCCGCAGTAGTTGGACGCGACGAGCGTGTTGACGACAGTCCCGGGCGAAGACGACAGCGACGAGTCCGCCGTCGTGTTGCCGAAGAACACGGAGTTGGCGATGAGGTTAGCCGAGCCAAAGATCTTGTTGGTCGAAACGTTGTCCACGAATCGGCAGTCGACGATCTCGCCGGCCGAACCGATGATTTCGTTCCAGAGTGCGAGGTTGTTGCGGAAGACGCAGTTTGTGAGGGCCGTCGCCTTATGGATCGCCGCGCCGTGTCCGCTGCCGCTGCCTGTCGGATTCTTGCCGCCGAGCGTTGCGCAACCTACGAATTCGCAGTCCGTGCAGAATCCAATGTGATTGTCATACTCCACGCCGATTGCGCCGCCGCCCTTGTCGGTTTCCCAAGTCGTCGTTGAGCAGTCGTAGAAGCGGCAACGGACGTAGTTGCCGGCTACCGTCGCGCCGCCGGCTGCCGTGCTTGTGCAGTTCGAGTAGACGCAGTCGTAGGCGTTGCCGTTTCGAAAGTTGTGCGCGCCGCATCCGCCGTTTGTCGCGTGGCAGTCGGCGAAGAGGCAGTCGCTGAATTCGTTTACTGGCAGGGTGCTGGCTGTGGAATAGTAGCGCTTTACGGCGGCGCCCGTGTTGGCCGTCAGGTTGGAGAAAACGCAGTTTCCGAAGTAAAGCTTCTCGGTACCGTCGCCGTGGCAGTTGATCGCGCCCTCGGATGCCACCGCGAAGGTAATGTTCGTGCAGGCGAGGGTCCCCTTGTTGAAGTCGATCATCCGCCGGTCTGCGCGCGGTGCCGTGATGATGACATCGCCGCGAACGGTTCCCGGCACGCCCGCAAGCGTCAATTTCTGATTCTGCCTGATTGAGATGCAGCAGTTGGATGCGGGGCCCATCAGGTAGCCGCGGCAGTCCGAGATGTCGTAGACGCCTTTTTCGAGGAGAATTGTCGATCCGCTTGCAACCGTCGCGATCTTGTTCGTGAGCGCGGTCACGTCGCCGACAGTCACCGTCACGGGTGTGGCGGCGGCAATTCGCAGTACGATGCATCCGATTGCAGTGCCCGCAATGATTCTCCGTCCGTTCGCCATGCCTGTTAGTCTTTCTGCCTATTCGATGTCGACCACGAGTTCACCCCATCCGGCGGAATTGAAGGGAAGCGCCCCCTCCCACGAGACGGGCAGATCCTTCCCAAGTCCGCCGAAGTCGAAGGTGACGATCGGTGCGCACTTGATCGTGTTGACCTGGATCGGGTTGAAATCGACTGCCGCGAAGGTGACCTCGAGTCGCGCCGCCCAGCCGTCGCCTTCCGCGCGCACGCCAGTCTCGAAGCGTCGGACGGACTTGTCTTTCTCGATGAAGAATTGGACTTCGACGCGCGGAGGGCCTTTTGCGCCCTCGGCCTTTGGGATGAAAAACGCGAACGTGAGCGCCTCGCCGGTCGAGATGACGGACGCCCTGACTCCGTAGGGCTCGTTGGCGTTGCCGCGCGACCCCGGCACCTGGAGGAGCTTGAAGTGGGGGAAGTCGGCTGGCGCGCCGGTGCACGGAACGCGCACCGGCCCCGTGAGATAGTTCGGCGACTCCTTGATCCACGTCTCGACGACGCGGCGGACATTCTCGACCCATTCGCGCGAAACGGGATGGACGGCGGCCTTCGCGGCATCGTCCAGCGCCTGGCGGATATCCTGCGTGCGGCCGGCCTGGACGATGAACTTCGCAGCGGAAGGAAACGCCGCGTCCTGCCAGCCGGAGTATTTGCACGTCTTGTGCCAGGAGTCGTTGAGAATCGCGTAAAAGCGGCTCATCGCCGGCGCCGCCTCGCGAAAGACGCGCCGCAGAAACTCCTCGCGCAGCGCGTCGGGGTCCTGCGAGGGATCCCACATGAGCTGTCCGACGATCCACTTTTCGATGCCAGTCGTATCCCAGAACTCGGCGGTTGGCTGCTTGACGCTGGTGTAGGAGGTTTTGCGGAACACGCGCGAGTCCCTGTCGGTGCAGCCATCCGCGTAGACTGTCGGGATGCCGCGCTTCGCGAGTACGCGGAAGTCGACGGCGGCCGTCTCGGAGATGGGGCGCGGGTAGTAGATGCAGCCGCAGAAGTAGTATTCGCGCCAGTAGACGTTGTCCGTGAGGTCGAGCCAGCCGAGCGCGCGGTCGCGCCACTTGACGTTGGCGGGCCCGTCGAAAACGCTCTCCTTCATGTCCTTCGGGTAGGGGCAGAACTCCACCTGGAGGTTCTTGGGGATCTTCAGGCGCGGCGGCACCGAGAGATAGACGTAGGCGTACTGGCGGATGACGAGATCTGGGTAGACGGCCCAGACTTTCTCCATCGCGCGGACAAAGAAGTCAAAGAAAAGCGTCGAGCGGTAGGCAGGGTCCTTCGGCGTGAGGACTGTCCCGTCGGCGCAGGTGAAGGGTGCGTTGCACGCCTCGCAGCAGCAGGTCTGCTCGGTGTCTTCGAGGAGGATGGCGATTTCGCGGACGGATTCGGGGAAGAGCTCCTTGTCTTCGAGCTTCTTCAGGACGGCGGTGCCATAGGCGGCGGGGAGGTCCGGGTTGGAGACGCACAGCCCGACGTTCTTCGTGTCGCGCCCGACGGGCGTGAGCATGTAGAACTCCGGGTGGTCGGCGTGCTCCTTGTACGGGAACCACCAGGTGACCATGTTGTGCGCGGCGCCCCACGAGTTCCGGTAGGAGTCCCAGATGCCGAGCTGCCGCGCCCGCTCCGCCTTTTCGCTCTTGTCCATGAACCAGCGCCAGTTGCCCAATGTCACGAGGCAGTTCCTCATGTCCCAGAGGCGGCCCTCCCACGTCTTGCTGTGGCCGTCGTGCCGGAACCGGAACGCGGGGAGGTCGAATCCGTCCGGGGAGGGAGAATTGAATTCGAGCGACGCGCGCGCCGAGTAGATCGCGACGGGCGCTTCTTCCGTGCCGGGGCGTGGGAAGATGATGTCGCTGTTCTTGTAGAGCAGGCGGAAGACGCCGTTCAAATGACCCTTTGGATATTTCGCGACGATCGTGAAGCGGCCGTCGCGCTCCTCAACGCGATAGCCGTCCGAATCCTTGAACGTCGTGTCGTCGCGAAGGGCGAAGGCGACGGCGGGGCCCTCGGCGCGCGCGAGGACGGGCAGTTCTGCGCCGGTGATCTTCGCGACCCAGTTCGTGAGTTCGGCGACTGCCGTTGCCGTCGCTGGATGCGCGTCTGCGCGCAGCTCGACGGCGCATTTCGGTTCACCGCCGGAGACAAGGACGAAAGCCAGAAGAAGTCCGCTCATCTACCTGTCCTCCTCGCTTGCGACGCCCATGATCCGCAGGTCGTGAATTTCGCCTGAGGGCTGGAAGTAGACGCGCGCCCAGGTCGCGTCGGCAGGGACCTTCAGCCGCTTGACGCGCTCGGGGCGATGTGACTTGTTTCCGGTTTGGAGGATAAAGAACACCTTGTTCATGTTGAGTGAGCCGACGTCCTTCCACTCCGAGTAGAAGCAGACGTAGCAGTGCAGCCAGGTGGGCGAGTCACCCCGGAAGCGGATCTCGATTTCCTCGTCGCCCTTGACGGGGAAGGGGTCGGGGTAGCACGAGCCCTGGAGGAGGTCGAACCAGTTGCGTCCGTCCGCGTCGACTCGCCAGCGCGGCGAACCCATGAACGTGTAGCCGCTCGAGTTGAAGAGCCCGTAGTCGAAGAAGGGGTTGATGTTGCGTGTCGGCTGCGCGAAGCCGTCGAGATGGCGGAAGGAGATGTCCAAGACCTCGACCGCGTTTTCTTTTTCCATGCGCTCGATGCAGAGTTGTGCGCGAACCGCGCCGTCCGGGACGTAGACGGAGTGGCGGAAGGCCTGCGGCTGCTTTGACCAGACGAGCACGCGGCCCTGCGTCACCCAGATCGGCTTGAGCGGCTTCGCGTCCGCCTTGAAGAACTTGACGGTGATGGCTGGGAATCGCGCGCCCTCAGGGGCCGCCCGCCAGATGCACGAGGCGACCGTCAGGAGATTTGAGCAGTCCGGCCGCGTCTCGATTGACGCGCCCGCTACGCTCCGCGCAACGAACGAGATGTCCAATAGCTCGCCCGGACTGACGTCTTCGGCTTCTCCGACGAAAGTCTCGAACAAGTTGCCCGCGTATGCCCCAGACGCGGACAGCAGGAGACAGGCGACGAGAATTCGGCTGGCGTTCAACCCAGTGTCTTTGTGTGATGTATGTCGGCTCATCGGTGGCGTCGGTTGTTTCACCAGTAGTGTATCATTTTTTTTCGGCCGTTTTCATCTTCAAAAAAAGTTAAAAATACCCCCTTGCGCACGTGAGCGCGATTTGATATACTTTTCTCTCGTTCGCCTAAAAAGGAAAATGGCGGATTTCGTTCTTTGAAAATAGGTGCTTGAGACGTGTCTTTGAAAGAGACACGGAACAGTAATGTTTGTGCGAAGCAATTAACTCAAATTCTTTTTCTGAGAGTTTGATTCTGGCTCAGAACGAACGCTGGTAGCGTGGATTAGGCATGCAAGTCGAACGGGATCACCGATATAGCAATATTGAGGTGTGAGAGTGGCGGATTGGGGAGGAACACGTGAGCAACCTGCCTTTGAGTCGGGGAAAACCGTTGGAAACGACGGCTAATACCGGATGTGGCGCCCGGAGACATCTCCGGAGCGCTAAAGGGGGCCGCAAGGCTCTCGCTCGTAGAGGGGCTCGCGCACCATCAGCTTGTTGGCGGGGTAACGGCCCACCAAGGCCTACGGTTAGC
>CADCGZ010000019.1 GCA_902801025.1 uncultured bacterium
AGTCCATGCGCTTATCCGCGCCACGCTCGCGAAGCTCGTCGGCGCCGAGACTGCCGAGACCGTCCGCATCCAGTACGGCGGCTCGATGAAGCCCGGCAATGCGGCTGAGCTTCTCGCCAAGAAGGACATCGACGGCGGTCTCATCGGCGGCGCGGCCCTCAAGGCGGCCGACTTCGCCGGCATCGTCGCCGCCGCTAACTGAACATGAGGCGAGTCTTCACAAAGGTCCTTGCGGTCGCGGCGCTTTCCGCCGCGGTCGCGGGATGCTTCGACGAGCCCGAGCCTGCGTACAAGTCGGTTCCGGAAGGTGCGCGTGTCTATCTCAAGGACCAGGGGCTCGCAGACCTTAAGGGGCAGTCTTTCGACGCCTCGAAGGTCGACTACCTCAACCTCGACCGTAACGCGCTCACTAACGTGGACGAGGTGGCGTCGCTCACGGGGCTCAAGTGGCTTCGACTCAACTCGAACCAGCTTTCGGCTCTTCCGTCGCTCGACGCCCTCAAGTCGCTTCGCCGCATTTACCTCAGGGACAACAAGTTTGAAGAAGTGCCCGAGGCGCTGAAGGGCCTTCCTTCGCTGACCGACATCGATCTTTCGGGTAACCCCGTTTCGGAAATTCCCGAGTGGCTTGCCAAGAAGGAGGGGCTTGAATTCCTTTCCTTCTCGCGCACTAAGATAACAAAGCTGCCTGACGACCTCTCGTCCTGGCGACGCCTGAAGGCGCTCCAGCTCGGAGATCTCCAGATGACGCCGGACGAAATGGCGCGGATACGAAAGTCGCTTCCAGATGTCGCTATCGTATTCTGAGGTTAAAGAGTTGGCGTCCGGTAAAATCGGACGCCTTCTTTTCAGGTATTCGTGGCCTGCGCTGGTCGCGATGACCTTGAATGCGCTTTATGCCGTAATCGACCGTGCGTTCATAGGCCACGGATGCGGCGTGGATGCGATGGCCGGCATTCAGCTTGCGATGCCGGCGATGATGCTGCTTACGGCGTTTGGCCCGCTCATTGGCGTTGGACACGCGGCGGTCCTCTCGATCAAGCTTGGCGAAGGCGACCGCGTGACGTGCGAGAAGCTCGTTGGCGAGACAATCGCGCTCAAGATCCTGCTATACGCCGTTCTCATTCCTCTTCTCTATATTTTTCTCGATCAGGTGCTTTCGCTTTGTGGCGCGGACAAAGTGACGCCTGGTGCGGCGGCTGCGGCGAAGTCGTATTTGCAAATCGTCCTCTTCTCCCATCTTTTCTCCCATCTTGCCTTCGGCCTTTCCGCCTTGCATCGCGCCGAGGGCGGCGCAATTCGCGCGATGATGTGTATGATTGTCGGCTTCGGCGCGAACGTGATCCTCGACCCGATACTCATCTTCGGCTTCGGCCTTGGCGTCGTCGGCGCTGCGTGGGCGACGAACGTTGCGATGCTGCTTTCTTGCATCTGGGCGTTTTCCTACTATCTTCGCGGAGCGAGCGTCGTGCGTCTTCGGCTGCGCCGCATCTGGATATATCCGACTCTATTCTGCCGCACTTTCGCAATAGGGCTTGCGCCGTTCCTCCAGCACTTCATGAGCGCGGTGATTATCGCCTCGCTCCAGATCGCGTTTGCGAAGTGGATGCCAGACGAGGCGTCGCGCACTGCCGAGATGGCTTCGCTCGGAGTCTTCAACAGCGCGCTTATACTTGTCATAATGCCTGTGCTTGGCTGCCAGCAGGGGCTTCAGCCGATCTTCGGCTACAACTGGGGTGCGCGGAACTTCCGCCGCGTGCTCGAGGCGCTCAAGAAGGGCTTTCTTGTCACGACGGCGCTTACCGTCTTCGCCTTCGTCATTCAGGTGGTGCCGCCGTTCCCGACGCTTATCGCACGGCTGTTCGTCTCAAGCGACAGCCCCAATGTCATTCGTCTTGCGGCCAGCGATTTGCAGCTTGCGAACTGTATGATATGGACGATCTCGATCAATGTCGTCGCAACAACATACTTCCAGTCGATTGGAAAGCCAGCAGTCGCAATAGGGCTCTCGCTTCTTCGTCAGGGTGTCGTCCTTCTGCCGATCATCTGGTTTCTTCCGTATTTTATCGACGACAAGGCGTTTGCTATCTGGCTTTCGATGCCGATTTCCGACGTCCTCTGTCAGCTTGCGACGATACCGCCTGTGCTGCTTCACGCCCGTTTTCTCTCTCGTGTCCGCCCGCGTGGAAAAATTTTAATAAAAAATTCAATTCCGTAATCAACGGATACGAATGTGGCTGTCAGGTAGTGATATAATCTGCGGCAAATGAACAAGATTCCTTCCAGCAACTTTTGGTGGTGGCGCTGCGTCTGCAAGGCGTGGTGATCAGGGATTTTTGTTCAATCCCCCCTGAGGGCGGCCTTGCTTCTTTGTAAGTAAGGTCGCCTTCTTATTTTTAAACTGAAATTCAATTCATCAAGGAGAAATTCAAATGCTCAAGAACCTGACAAAAGAGGAATTCGAAAGGAGGACTGCGGGCGGAAGACGCACGCCGGTGTTCCGCGAATATCTCGCAGACCGCGAAACCCCCGTGTCGGTGCTTACGCGTATCATCGACGAGCCGAAAGACCTCTTTCTTCTCGAAAGCGTCTACAACGGCGAGCGCAAGGGACGCTACTCGTATCTCGGCCTCGATCCAGTCGAGAAGCCGGACGAAAGGCCGTTTACTGCCGCTCCGGAGCTGCCGTCCTTCCAGGGCGGTCGCGTCGGATACTTTGCCTACGAGTCCGTATCGGACTTCGAGCCACGCGTCCCCCGCCGCCATGAGGAGGGAACGTCGTCGGAGGCATTCATGACAGTCGACTCGTTCGTTGTGTTTGATTCCGTCCGTGACACGGCGATTGTCGCAAAAGTTGCGGCGAACGACGCGCCCGACGCCTACGAGAGGACGATGCGCGAGATCGAGGAACTGCGCAACCGACTCCTTTCCGCCGAGTCCATCGCGCACTACGTCGAAGGGCACACGCCCACCGCCGCATCGCGCGAGCCGTCGCTTTCCGAGTTTGTGCCAGAGATGACCGAGGACGAGTTCTGCGCCATCGTCGGTCGCTGCAAGGAGGCGATTCGCGCGGGCGAGGTGATCCAGATCGTTCCGTCGCAGAAGTTTACCGCAAAGACTGACATCCCGCCGCTCGCGCTCTATCGCGCCCTGCGGCTTGTGAATCCGTCGCCATACAATTTCTTCCTCCGCGTCGGACCGAAGACGCTGATTGGTTCGTCGCCCGAGGAACTTGTGCGTCTTGAAAAGGGGATTGGCTCGATCGCTCCGATTGCCGGCACGCGTCCGCGCGGTGCGACGCCCGAGATGGACCGTGCGCTTGAGGCGGAGCTTCTCGCAGACCCCAAGGAACGCGCAGAGCACATGATGCTTGTCGATCTCGCTCGAAACGACCTCGGCCGCGTCGCTAAGACTGGCACTGTCGCGGTGCGAGACCTCGCGCACATCGAGCGCTATTCGCACGTGATGCACATCGTCTCGAACGTCTACGGCGAACTTGATCCCGACAAGGCCGATGCGCAGGGGCTTTTCAAGGCGGCGTTTCCGGCTGGCACGCTCACCGGTGCGCCGAAGATCCGCGCTATGGAGCTTCTCGCCGAGTTTGAGAAGTCGCCGCGCGGCGTCTACGGTGGCGCGGCGGGTTATTTCAGCTACACTGGCGACATGGACTTCGCCATCGTCATACGTACGATGGTTCTCGAAAACGGCACGCTCACGATGCGCGCCGGCGCCGGTATCGTCGCGGACTCCGATCCTGCGAAGGAGTATCAGGAAACGATAAACAAGTCAAAGGCAATCTTCCAGGCGGCGCAGTTCGCAAAGGAGCTCGCATGACTATTCTAATAGACAACTACGATTCGTTCACCTACAACCTCGTCCAGGCGATAGCCGGACTTGGCATCGACATCAAGGTGTTCAGGAATGACAAGATCGACGTCGAGGGGATTGCAGCGCTGAAGCCAGACTCCCTCGTCATATCTCCCGGCCCCGGCAATCCCGATTCTGCCGGAATCTCGCTCGCGGCGGTCCAGGCGTTCGCGGGGAAGATTCCGATTCTCGGCGTTTGCCTCGGTCACCAGACGATTGCGCAGGCGTTCGGCGGGCGCATCGTCCACGCGAAGTCGCTTATGCACGGCAAGACGAGCCGTATACGCCACGACGGGAAGGGCATTTTCGAGGGGCTACCGCAGGGCTTCGAGGCGATGCGCTACCATTCGCTCGCCGTGGAACGCGCGACTCTCCCCGACTGCTTCGAGATTTCCGCCGAGGCGGACGACGGCGAGATAATGGCGCTTCGTCACAAGACGATGCCGATAGAGTCGGTGCAGTATCATCCCGAGTCGATTGGCACTCCCGAGGGAATCGGCCAGCTCCGCAATTTCTTCGGCATCGAGGCGCGGCGTGAATCGTCCGAGGAGACGGTCGCCTACCACGAGTTCCGCGGCATACTCCGCGGCGACTACTCGGAACGCGAGCTTTTCGCGCTGCTCACCGACAGCCGTGAGCGTCCCGTGACGACTGCGCGTCTCGTGGGCGCGGCGAGGGCCATGCGCGACGCGATGGGCCGCGTTGATCTCGGATGCGACGACGCCGTCGATCTCGTCGGAACTGGCGGCGATGGACGCCATACTATCAACATCTCAACCACTGCGGCGTTTGTCGCGGCAGGTGCAGGCGTCAAGATCGCGAAGCACGGCAATGTCGCCGCGACTTCAAAGTGCGGTGCCGCTGACGTTCTTAGGGAACTTGGCGTCGACTTGACGCTCAAGCCAGACGGCGTGCGTGCGTGCTTCGACGAGACCGGCATCGCGTTTCTCTTCGCGCAGCGCTACCACCCCGGAATGCGCTTCGCGGCGAATGTGCGCCGCCAGCTCGGCTTCAAGACTCTCTTCAACCTGCTCGGGCCCATCACCAACCCGGCTGGCGTGACGCGCCAGGCGATTGGCGTCTATGACCCGAAGCTCGTGCCGACGGTTGCTGAGGCGCTCAAGGAGCTTGGCAGCGTCCATGCGCTTGTGTTCTCCGGAACTGAGGGCATGGACGAAATCGCACCTACGGGATTCACGATTTTGTCGGAGTTAAACGACGGCAAGATATCGACTGGGCTTTTCAGTGCCGATTCGGTGCTTCCCAAGGCCGAGCGCGACCTGTCGGGGCTTGCCGGTGGAGATGCCGCGGAGAATGCCGCAATCCTTCGCGGGATTCTCTCCGGTGAAATCGGCGGCGTCAGGCGCGATGCTGTTCTCGTCAACGCGGCGGCGGCAATCGTCGCGGGTGGCAAGGCGGCAACGATGGAAGAAGGTTACAAGCTTGCCTGCGAGTCGGTTGACTCGGGGCGGGCGTCTGAAAAACTAAAGGAGTTCGTGAAATGCACTTCAAAGATGCACTGAGTAGGGAAGGCGTCAACATCATCGCCGAATTCAAGCGCGCGTCGCCGTCGCTTGGAGATATTGACGTCGCGGCCGATCCGGTCGCAAAGGCGAAGATATACGAGCAAGGAGGGGCGGCCGCAATGTCGGTTCTCTGCGACGCCGCGCGATTCAAGGGCAGCGTCGAGGACTTGCGGCGAGTTGCCGCGTCTGGCGCGAAGATTCCGCTTCTTGCGAAAGACTTCATCTCGGAGAAGGAGCGACTTCACGAGGTGAAGGATGCGGGCGCGAGCGCGGCCTTGCTGATCGTCCGCTACCTCGACGACGAGAAGCTTTCCGAGCTTCTTGCCGAGGCGCGTGGTCTCGGGCTTGACGCGCTCGTCGAGACGCACAGCGAGGAGGAGATAAAGAGGGCAGTCGCAGTTGGCGCTGACATCATCGGCGTCAACTGCCGCGATCTTTCCAACTTCACAGTGGACGTCTCGATATCCGAAAGGCTTCTCAAGGCGATCCCAGACGGCATCGTCAAGGTCGCGGAGAGCGGCATCAAGACGAGCGCGGACATCGCGCGGCTTCGTGCCGCAGGCGCAAACGCGTTCCTTATAGGAACTGCGCTTATGAAGTCTCAAGATCCTGAAGGGGCGCTACGGAGCCTTCTTGAGTCAGCAACCCTATAGTATCTCAACCCTTCAACCCTTCAACCTTTCAACTTTTCAACCTTTCAACCTTTCAACTTTTACATTATGAACACGACAAAACATTACGGACCATACGGCGGACAGTACGTCGCCGAAACGCTGATGGGACCACTCAACGAACTTGCGGCGGCATATCTCGAAGCGAAGAAAGACCCTGAGTTCCAACGCGAATTCGTGGCTCTCCTCAAGGACTATGTCGGGCGCGAGTCGCCGATCACCGTCTGCAATCGTCTCTCCGCGAAACTTGGCGGTGCGACGATAGTCCTGAAGCGCGAGGACCTAAACCATACTGGCGCCCACAAGGTCAACAATACGATTGGCCAGGCGCTCCTCGCGAAGCGCATGGGCAAGAAGCGCCTGATCGCAGAGACCGGCGCTGGGATGCACGGCGTCGCGACGGCGACAGTCGCCGCGCTACTCGGTATGCCCTGCGAGGTCTACATGGGCGCGATCGACGTGAAGCGCCAGGCGCCCAATGTCGAGCGCATGAAGATGCTTGGCGCGACCGTCCATTCGATAGAGGAGGGCAGCGCAACCTTGAAGGACGCGATGAACGAAGCTCTTCGCGACTGGGTCACGAACTGCGACGACACTTTCTATGTGATCGGAACGGCGGCCGGCCCATATCCGTATCCCGAGATGGTGAAGGACTTCCAGTCTGTCATCGGCAAGGAGGCGCGTCGCCAGTGCCTCGAGAAGTTTGGTCGACTTCCAGACCAGGCGATTGCGTGCGTCGGCGGCGGTTCCAATGCCATCGGGCTCTTTGCCGGGTTTATGGACGACGCGGGCGTAAAGCTCGTCGGCGTCGAGGCGGCTGGCAAGGGAATCGCGACTGGTGAGCACGCGGCGTCGATCAACGGCGGGCGTCTCGGCGTTCTCCACGGCGCCAAGACGATGCTACTCCAGACAGCGGACGGCAACGTGATAGACACGTATTCCGTCTCGGCCGGACTTGACTACCCAGGTGTCGGCCCTGAGCACTGCCATCTCCATGACACGGGTCGCGCCGAATATTCGTCGATCACGGACGACGAGGCGATTGCCGCGTTCGACGACTTGTGCCGCTACGAGGGCATCATCCCCGCGCTCGAGTCGAGCCACGCGCTCGCAGAGGCAATAAAGCGCGCGCCGTCGCTTCCCAAGGAAACGATCCTTCTCGTGTGCCTTTCGGGGCGCGGTGACAAGGATCTCGAAAATATACTCGCATATAAAAGGTTGAAAAGTTGAAAAGTTGAAAGGTTGAAAAGTTAAAAAGTTGAAAGGCGAAAAGTTGGAACATACAGGACGAAAAATCATGAAACAGAGAATTACAGACTGCTTTGCAAAGGCCAAGTCCGAGGGGCGCGGCGCATTTGTCGCGTACATGACTATTGGCTATCCAACGCTTGAAAAGAGCGAAGCCGCCGTCGAGACGCTGATCTCCGAGGGCGCAGACATAATCGAACTCGGCGTGCCGTTCTCCGACCCGTTTGCCGACGGTGCGGTGATACGCGCCGCCGCCTACGAGGCGCTGCGCCAGGGAGTGACGCTTCACGATGTCATCGCGCTCGCGAAGCGCGTTCGTTCGCGCCATCCAGAGACGGGGCTCGTCCTCTTTTCGTATTACAATCTTCTCTTCGCCAACGGGCTCGAGAAGTTCGCGGACGAAGCGGCCGACGCAGGGATTGACGCAGTCCTCGCAGTGGACCTACCGCTTGAGGAACGAGACGAACTTCTGGCGGTCCTTAAGCCGCGCGGGATGTCATACGTTCCGCTGATTGCGCCCAACACGCCGATCGAGCGCGTGAAGGCGAGCGCGGAAGGGCTTGAGAACACCTTCCTCTATGTTATCACAGTGAAGGGCATCACGGGCGCAAGGAAGGAGCTTCCGAAGGAGCTTTCCACGCGGCTCGAGGCAGTCCGCGCTGCGGTGAAGCTTCCGATTGCTGCGGGCTTCGGCATTTCCTCGAAGGAGCAGGCCGACGAAATATGCCGCCACGCGGACGGCTACATCATCGGTTCTGCACTCGTCAAGAGGTTTGGAGCGAAAGAGTAGCCGTGTAGAACGTGCAGAACATGTAGAGACTCTACACGATCTACATGTTCTACATGGTTAAATAACAAACTCTGTTCACTATGAAAATTAAAGTATGCGGAACGAACGACGCCGTGTTCGCGGCGGAGGCGGCGCGCCTTGGAGTCGACTACCTCGGCTTCATATTCGAGCCGTCGTCGCCTCGCTACGTGACGGTCGAGAAGGCGAGATCAATATGTTCATGCCTCAAGCAGCGCCATGAGGCGATCGACTCCTCTGCGTCTCTGCGTCTCTGCGTTGAAAAAAAACCGGTACTTGTAGGCGTGTTCGTCCGCGAGACTCCCGCTCAAATAATCGCGACGATGCGCCGTGCAGGGCTAGACGTCGTTCAGCTGCACCGCCGCGCTTCAAGCGAGGATGTCGCCGCGCTCAAGGCCGCTGGCTACGAAGTGTGGACGCTCGCCGGCGGCGCGGAGGGCGACGGCGTTCTCTTCGATTCGTCTCACGGCGACGGCGATACGGCGTTCAGGAACGGCAATTACAAGTCGATTATTGCCGGTCGCATCGGTGTCGAAAATGTCGCAGACGCGCTTGCGCTCAATCCGGATATTATAGACGTGAACAGCTCGCTCGAAACTGCGCCGGGGGTTAAGAGCACAATCCTCCTTTCCGCATTTCTATCGGCAGTCCGGTAGAGAAATTTTTACGCAAACGGCCGACGGGCCATGATATAATACGATGCAGATGAAAAATCTCGAACAGACTAGAAGGGAAATAGACAGAATAGACGAAGGGCTCGTGAAGCTCTTCCTTGAGCGGCTTGCCGTGTCGCGTGATGTCGCGATGGCGAAGCTCGAGACAGGCGGCCCGGTATCGGATCCTGCGCGCGAACGCGAAATACTCACACGCGTCTCAGAGGCCGCAGGCCCCGAGAACGAAAACGCGGCGCGTCTTTTCTTCTCGACGCTTTTCTCGATTTCCAAGGCGCGGCAGCGCGGCATACTTAAAGGCGACTCTCCGCTCGTCCGCGAGATCAAGGGTTCGATCGCCGCGCACGCGAATCCTTTCCCGTCGCGCGCGTTCGTCGCGTGCTGCGGCACCGAGGGCTCCTACGCACAGCAGGCGGCGACGCGTCTCGTGAAGGTGCCGACGATCATGTACTTCAACTCGTTCGAGAAGGTCTTCGAGGCGGTGGAGAAGGGGCTTTGCGCCTACGGCGTCCTTCCTGTCGAGAACTCGGCGGCGGGCTCGGTCACGGCTGTCTACGATTTGATGCAGAAGCACAGCTTCCACATCGTGCGCGCCGTGCGGCTAAGGGTCGACCATGTTCTCCTGGCGCCGCCTGGAGTGAAGCTTTCAGACGTGCGCGAAGTTGCAAGCCACCCGCATGCACTTGCGCAGTGCACGGCGTTTTTCAAGGCGCATCCCGAGATCAAGGCGGTTCCCGCCGCGAATACGGCTGTAGCGGCGAAGGAAATCGCATCTTCCGGCCGGCGCGATGTCGCTGTGATCGCCTCTCGGCTCTGCGCCGAGCTGTACGGGCTTCAGGTCGTGGCGGAGAAGATACAGGACACCGTGAGCAACTACACGCGGTTCATCTGTATTTCGAAGGGGCTCGAGATATACCCAGACGCGAGCAAGATCTCTATAATGCTCTCGCTTCCGCACAGGCCTGGTTCGCTCGCGGAGATTATCTCCAAGTTCGCCGCGATAGACGTGAACCTGACGAAGCTCGAGTCGCGGCCTGTTCCCGGCGTGGACTTCGAGTTCCGCTTCATCTTCGACTTCGAGGCGTCGCCGTCCGACGGCTCGGTGCTGTCGCTCCTTTCCGAGCTTTCACTTGATTCGGAGATAGAGCACTTCGCCTTCCTCGGCGCCTATGGAGAGAGGTAGGGTTGTTCTCGCATTAGAAAGGAAAACCATGAAAACACTAAAGATAGCATTGACGGCCTTCGCCGTGCTTGGCATGGCGCACGCCTTTTCCGCAATTCCTCTTCCAGAGCATCCGCGCCCTGACTGGGAGCGCACGGAGTGGGTGAATCTGAATGGCGAATGGGACTTCGCCTTTGAGCCGAAGGGCACGCCAGTCGACGCGCCGAAGCGTCCGGCGGTGTTTGACCAGAAGATCGTCGTTCCGTTTGGATGGGCCGCGCCGCTTTCGGGAGTAAAGGGCGATGGAGACAGCGCGTGGTACCGGCGCGAGGTCGAGATTCCGGCGGACTGGAAGTCGCCGCGCTTCTTCCTCGTTGTCGGCGCGTGCGACTGGCAGACAGACGTCTTTGTGAACGGGAAGTTCGTCGACCGGCATCAGGGCGGATACGTTCCGTTCGAGGTGGAGCTCACCCCCTTTGCGAAGAAGGGCGAGAAGGCGACGGTCGAACTGCGCGTGTGGGACGCTCCGGCGTCAATCTCCGGCAAGGATTGGCGGCTCTACGGCAAGCAGGGGTACGGCAACGCGCGCGGCGTCTGGCAGACCGTATATCTCGAAGGGCGCGGCGAAAGCTTCATCGAGTCTGTGCGCTTCACGCCTTGTTTCGCGACGAGCATCTGTGAAGACCACGTCCTTGTCAACGTCACGCTGGGCGCACCTGCGAAAGCGCCGCTCGATGTCACGATCGCCTTCAAGCCGGAGGACGGCGGTGCGAAAGTCAGTGAGACTTTCGGAGTCGGGGAAATGGAGAGGGACATCAGCATACCGATAAAGAACGCGAAGATCTGGGATCTCGACAACCCCTATCTCTACGAAGTGACGGTGAAGGCGGGCGACGACGAGGTGTCCACGTATTTCGGCTTCCGCGAGATCGGCGTCGATAATAATCCGAACGGTCACCCCTACGTGACGCTCAACGGCAAGCCCGTCTATCTCCAGCTCACGCTCGACCAGAGCTACCATCCGGAGGGATTCTACACCTTCCCGACGGACGAGTTCATGAAGAACGAGATCATGATATCCAAGAAGCTCGGGCTGACCGGCAACCGCGTCCACATCAAGGCGGAGATTCCGCGCAAGCTGTACTGGGCCGACAAATTGGGGCTTCTCATCATGGCTGATGTGCCGAACTGGTGGGGGAATGCAAGCGAGACTGCGTTCCGCGAGCATTGGGCGTGCTTCGAGGGAATGCTCAAGCGCGACTTCAACCATCCATCCGTCTTCGCGTGGGTGCTGTTCAACGAGACGTGGGGGCTCTTCTCCGAGGGACACGTCTACTCGGACGCAACGAAGCGCCGCGTGGCGGACGTGTGGCGCAGGGCGAAAGATGCAGATCCGACGCGCATAATCGAGGACAATTCTCCGTGCAACAACGACCATGTCGTAACCGACATCAACACATGGCACTCCTATCTCCCCGGCTGGAAGTGGGAGTCGACGCTCGACGAATTCTGCTCGAAGACGTTCCCTGGCTCAAAATGGAACTACAAGGGCGGTTTTGTTCAAAGGACATTCGAGCCGATGATGAACTCCGAGTGCGGCAATGTCTGGGGTTACGATGGTTCGACGGGAGACTGCGATCTCACGTGGGACTACCACATGATGATCAACGCCTTCCGCCGCCACATGAAATGCGCGGGATGGCTCTACACCGAGCACCACGACGTCATCAACGAATGGAACGGCTACGTTCGCTTCGACCGCACCGAGAAGGAGTTCGGCATTGAGGAGCTCTTCCCCGGGATGACCTTCCGCGATTTCCACGCGGACGCATACATGCCGCTCGACAAGGAGCTCTGCCGCGAATTCAAGGCGGGCGACGTCTATGTCGTTCCTGTGGAATGCATCTCGCTGACGACCGACCGATATGCCGGCAAGAAACTCTCGTTCAGGCATTCGCTCAGGTACATCGACGGAGAGGGCAGGGTTGTCCAGGATGACGGCGCCCCGACCCGCCGCGCCAGGTACGACGAGCCCGCCGAGGCGTGGCAGGAGAAGGGGAGCATCATCTCCTTCGCAGCGCGGCTCCCCGACTGCGACGCCTGCGGAACCGTGAACGTCACGCTCTATGCGGACGACAAGCCGATTGCGCGCAACTTCACGTGCTTCGTCACCCGCAAGGAAGAGCCGAAGGAGGTCCGTCCGGTGAAGGCAGAGTGGTCGCATGGCAGGTGGGATGTTCTTGGCGGCAAGAAGGACTGCGGCGCTGGCACGGGGTTCTTCGAGTACGAGTTCGACGCGCCGAAGGGCGCGTGCGTGTTCCGCGCCGAGGTTTCTTCAAAGCGCCTCAACGCGAAGGACTTCAAAAAGGATGTGTCCTCAAGTTCGGACATCGACTACATGCTCGGCGGACTCGCCGACCGCTCGCAGAACCCAAACAGCTATCCGCAGACGAGCGCTGCGCACAAGTTCCCAGGGGTGGTCAAGGTCTACGCGAACGGTGTGCTCGTCGCGACGATTGAGCTCCCCGACGACCCCGCAGACCACCGCGGCATCCTGTCGTGGTTCGCCCAGGAACGCGCGAAGGACGGCAAGGACAGACTCTGCGAGGCCGGAAGCTACGGCTACCTCGTCGAGGCGAAGATCCCGGCCGAGGTCGCCGCGACGTCGAAGGGCGGAAAGATGACGATCCGCCTCGCCGCCGAGAAGACCGGCCTCGCCGTGTACGGTCCGCGTTTCGGCCGCATGCCTTTTGCACCTCATCTGGCGGAATGAGGGGAATGGCCATCCCCTTAAAAGGCGTCAGATTCTGACGAGCTGCTTGCGCACGGCCGTTGCGACGGCCTCGGTTCGGTTTGCCGCCCCGAGCTTTGCAAGGATGGCAATTACGTGTTCGTTTACGCCGTCGGTCCTTATGCTGAACATTTTCGCGATGTCCTTGTTCGTGAGCCCACGCGACATCGCCTGTAGGATTTCGAGCTGCCGCGATGTCAATTTCGGCGCGGGCGGATCTGCCGCAAGCAGCTTCCTGACGGCCGGGGATATCGCTCGCGCGCCAGTGGCGACGGACCGTATCGTCGACACAAGTTCGCGGTCGTCGGCAGATTTCATAAGAGCGCCGGTGGCCCCTGCGTCGATCGCGCGTGCAATCTTGTCAGAAGTTCCGAACGATGTCAGCACGACGATTTTCGAGTCCGGGACGGCTGCGTGTATCGCCGCTGTCGCCTCTACGCCGTCCTTGCGCGGCATGACGATGTCCATGACTACGACGTCCGGGGCGAGCTGCTTTGCAAACGCGACCGCCTCGTTGCCGTCCTTTGCCTCTCCGACGACTTCTATTCCGCGTTCTGTGCCGAGAAGGGCGCAGAGACCGTGCCGGACTATCGCATGGTCGTCCGCGATTAGCACTCTTATGTTCTTCATTCTGGATTGTCCTCTTCCTCGCCTTCAATTGCGACTGTCACGTTCACCCGCGTGCCGCGTCCGGGCGAGCTGTCGATGGAAATCGATCCGCCGAACGAGTCTACGCGTTCGCGAATTCCCTGAAGCCCGAAGTGGCCCTGGTCGATGCTCGGCGCGGATTGCGGATCAAATCCGCAGCCATCGTCCGAGACGGAGAATTTGAGAAGGTCGCCGTCGATGCATCCTGCGATCCTGATCGTCTTTGCGCCGCCGTGCCGGATGGCGTTGATGGTGAGTTCGCGGACGATTCTGAGCGTCGCGTGCGCGAGAGCGTCCGAAAGCCGCGCGCGCGGAACGCGGAACCTGATCGCGACCGACGTGTCGCCGACGTGGGGCCTGATGGAGAATTCGACCGCCTTCTCCATGTCCGGCTGGTCCAGCGCCTCTCCGCGAAGGTCCCAGAGGCAGTTTCTCAGTTCGTCGCGGCTTGAGGCGATTGCGTTCGACGCGAATTCGAGATGCTCCATGGCCGCCGGCGGAGCGCTCTCTGGGAGAAGTCGCTGCGCCGCGCTTATCTCCATCGAGACGCCGGTGAGGTTCTGTGCAAGCGTGTCGTGAAGCTCCGCCGCGAGCCGCGTGCGCTCGCTGACCTTGAGAGTCGACTTGATCTGGCTGAGTTGCGCACGCAGAAGCGCGCGACCGCGCTTTTCGGCGAGAACTCTGAGCGAACGGTTCCAGATGAGAATCGCGGCGACGGCTGCGAGGAGGATCGCGATGACGGCGAAGAGTCGCCCGCTTGTCCACCACGGCGGGCGCGCGACTACGCGTAGTCCACCTGCCCCGCAGACGACGAAGAATCCCCTGATCTGCGGGAACGCGGCGTTCGGACGCCAGTTCTCCACGTCGAGAACGCAGACGCCCGTTGCCTCCACCACGCTTCCGGGTTCTATGTCCGGGGCCGCCCCCGATGTGACGACCGGCACGACGAAGGATCCGTCTTCGATGTTCAGTGTGTCGCCGTTGCGGTTTCTCAGGGTGCCGCGCAGAACGATGGTTTTGCCGAGGAACTGCGGCTTGACCTGAACCTGTCCGTTGTCGCCCAGCATGATCTCCCGTGCGGTGACGTTGGTTGCGGAGCCGGCGGCGAAGTCGTAGGGTTCTGCCGGACGCCACCTTGCGCGTTCGAGGTTGACGCGGTAGACGTCCGACACGGGGCGCCCGGCGACTTCGGCGAATGATCCGCTCTTCGGAGCTGGACGGCTTGCGAACGAGACGCGCACGAGTCTTCCGGAGGGCGTTTCGAGAAGCGATTCCGTGCCCGACCACGACGCGAGGATCCTGCCGGCGGTCCGGCGGTGGTCGAGGCGCGATATCTCGGCCGGCGTCATCAGTTTCGTGTCGCCGAGTTCCGGCACGTCGAAGGGGTCGCTTGGCGCTGGCCGCAGAACCTTGATGTCGCCCAGGCCTGCGATGAAGAGCTGACGGCCAAGCTGGCGCCTTGGCTCCGGAACGTATGGGTCACAGACTCCTGCCGCGCGGATTCTCGCTCCGACAAGCTGTTCGACTGAGGACATGTTGTCGTTGCCGCATTTCACCGGCGCGTAGATCGTCTCTCCGTCCGCATCAAGGACGAGGAATACGAATTTAGGGTCAGTCTCGTCGCTTAGCGCGTCGGAGACTGTCGCTTCCATCTCGACGCGCTGCGAGTCGGCCGATCCGCCGAGGAACTCCGCGGCTGACACGGCACGCGGCGCATCCGCCGCGCACAGCTGCGCGGCGAATGCGGCGAGTGTGAAGAGTGACAGCAACTTCAACATGTCCCTATTGTACCATAAAGGACTCGTCTTCGCCCATCCCCCTAATTTAGTGGGGTGTGAAACTCGGGGGCCGTTTGATAGAATACGCACCATGAAAAAGATAATATGCATAGCGACCGTGCTTGCGGCGCTCGTTTCGCTCGCGGACATGCAGTCGGAATGCCAGCGGCTTGTGGACGACGCGGTTGCGCGGGGCGAACATTGCGGGGTGCAGTTCTGCGCCTACAGCCACGGAAAGAAGATCGTCGACGTGTGCGCGGGGCGGCTCTCAACCCGCCTAGACGCGCCGGCTGTGAAGTGCGATTCCCTCTTCCCGATCTTCTCGACCGAAAAGCCGCTTCTCGCGACGGCCGTGCACCGGGCGGTCGAGAAGGGACTTATGGACTACGACAAGCCGCTCTGCACCTGGTGGCCGGAGCTGAAGGGCGACGGCAAGGAGAAGCTGACCCTTCGGGAGACGCTGGGCTACAGGACGGGGCTCCCGGGTGGATGTCCGACGAGGCTTTCCACCCACGACCTCGCCGACTGGGATCTTGTTGTCAGGGAGGCGGCCGCTGACAAGCCGGAGAAGACTCCCGGCACCGTCCAGCGCTACATGCCGTATGCCTACGCGTGGATGCTCGGGCATCCGCTTGAAGTCGCCTGCGGCAAGCCGCTCAAGGAAGTTCTCGACGAAGAGGTTCTGATTCCATCCGGAATCGAGCGCGAATTCTACTTCGTCGTTCCGCGCTCGGAATATCCGCGCGTCGCAAAGTTCTACAGAAGCATCTTCTGCGAAGTGATGAACGAGGACTGGGCGCGCGAGGCGTGTCTGCCGAGCGCGTGGGCCGTGTCGAGCGCTCGGGCGCTTTGCCGGTTCTACACGCGCCTGTGCGGATACGACGGAAAACAGCCGCTCATCCGCCGCGAGACGCTCGACGCCGCGCTCAAGCCGTGCAGGCACGAGAGCGATCCACTGCCGTCCCCGCAGGAACTCAAGGACGACTGGCACATGATCTTCGGAATGGGCTACGGGCTTTGGGGCGAGGCAGAGAGGATGGACCGCGTGTTCGGACACGGCGGCGCGGGCGGATCGGAGGCGCTTGTCGACCGCGACAACGAACTTGTCGTCGCCTACACCTGCAACTTCAGCCAGAACCACGACAAGCTCCGCGAGGCGCTTTACGAAGTCGTCGGCATGCGCTGGCGCTACTGGAAGGACAAGAAGAGTCTTCAGGACCTGCAGATGAAAACTGCCGGCAAGTGACAATCCCCCCTAATTTAGCGGGGTTCAACTCAATTAAACCATTTGGTACAATAGCGACATGAAAAACACAGCAAGACTGTTCGGAACGGCGATTGCCGCCATCATTGCATCTGAAGCCATAGCCGAATCGACTGTCGGCAGGCACTACGTGGACGACTCGCTTGTCGTCGACCTGAGCGCCACGCCGGTGAAGGACCAGCGCCAGTCGACAACGGCTCCCGACCTCGGCTACGCCGGCTGTCTGACCGAGGGCTACGGTGACTGCGCATGGTTCTACAACCCCGCGCGCGACAAGACGACGTGGAAGCTGTTCCAGGAGGCCGGTGCGCACGTCCTCAAGCAGTGGGACTCCGTGATGACTTGGCAGCGCGGACGCCACGAGTCAAAGGACGGCAACCCGAATCCCAAATGGTGCTTTGACTTCTGGAAGAAGCACGGCGTGAAGGTTCTCCTTACGCTCGAGCACCACAAGGTTTATGAGGACTCGGGCTGCACGAAGAAGACCGACGACCTCGAAACGGTCAAGAAGACGATTCTCGAGTACGTGCGCTGGATAGTCAAGAACGGCTACAAGGACGTTGTCGGCGGTTTCGAACTCGGCAACGAACCCTACTGGGGAAGCGATCCCGAGGGCTACGCCGCGCGCTGGGTGGCGATCGTTCCGGAAATCAAGAAGATATTCCCCGAGGCGAAGATCGGCATGCCGCTCGCCGAATACCGGCCGGATGATCCAGACATCGCCTCGGTCCGCGCCCGTGCGACTGGGCTCGAATGGGTGCAGGGCGGCGGCGAGTTCTCGTTTTCGAAGCTCAACCAGTGGTCAGGCCGCTTCATCGTCGCGATGAAGCCGGTGATGGACGACATCTCGCACGTGATCTACCACTTCTACGGCGCAGACCGCGCCTACGGATGCAGCCAGTCGGGATTCAGCCGCATCCACAACTTCGCCAAGGTGTTTCCCGAGGTCGCCGACAAGCGCGTGTGGATCACCGAATGGCGCGAGCGTGCCGACGAGGACCTGCGCTGCCACCAGCGCTTCTTTTCGACGCTCTGGAAGGGACACTACATGCTGGGCGTACTCATGCAGCCGGAGATCGACGGCATTTCGCTCCACAACCTCGCGACGCTTGCGGGGGGAATATACGTGACGACTTCAAAGAAGACGTGGTGCGTGCAGCGGGACGCGAACGACCGCGAGTATCCATACGTCGGCAACTCGTCCACCCCCGTCGCGGAGGTGGGTCCCGCAGGTCCGGTGTTCCGGCTGTTCACGGAAGGCCTGATGTCGCATCCGCTCGTAATTGAGCACGTTGTGCCCGGGAAGGGCAGCGAAATCGTCCACGGGAAGGGGACCCACGGGCAGTGGCACGGAATCTGGGGCGGGACGCTCTTTTACGAGACAGGGCTTCGTGCGCAGAAGGCGGCGGAGTCAGGAACGCCGCCGGACCAGTGGCCCGAAATCCAGTCCCTGTGGGAATGCGTCGTCGCCCTGAGCCCTAAGCGCGATTCGGTTGCGCTCCTTATGGTCAACACGCATCCCAAGGAGGATGTCGTCCCGGTGAAGCTCGTGAACGGGAAGGCGTTCGCGGGCGAGGCGGTGATCCGCTCGGCGTCCATCGACAAGGCGCATCTGTTCGAATGCCAGGTTCCGGGCACGCCGCACCTCTGGACTGAATCGACCGCGAAGGAAAAGGTCTCCGGGAAAACGACTTTCAACGTCAAGCTCCCTGCGTACAGCATCCAGACCGTTGTCGTGGGTGTGAAGAAATAAGTTTGATGTTTACGGTTTGATGTTTGAAGGTTTTAAAGTTGAAAGGTTGAAAGGGTTATGAAAAGACACAATGGTATTTATCTTGCAGCGGCGCTTTGCTGCGCGGCAAGGGTGGGACTGGCTGATTTCGCGATCGACGTCGATCTCTCCGCAGATCCGATCAAGGACGTCCGCACTTCGACCTGCGGGCCAGAGGTGGGCTACGCCGGATGCCTCTTCCCCATCGACGGACCGAACGAGATCGCCGACACCTACTGGTTCAAGACGCGCGCGGCGGAGACCTCGCGCGCCATGCGCGAGGCGGGTGCGTGGTTCCAGCGCATGTGGCACGCCGCCGACTGGTTTGCCCGCCGCCTTCCTGCGGAGGAATACCGCGCGAAGTGGAATATCGACGACGAGACTTGGAAGAAGAAATTCCGCCGTTACGAGCGGACCGACCCGGACGCCGCATTCGCGTTCTGGAAGGCGAACGGCTTCAAGGTGCTCTTCACGCTCGAGGCATGGGGACACGAGAGGTCGAAGAAGGAAATCATCGAGCTTGTCGACTATATCGTCGCCAACCACTACGAGGACGTCGTCGCCGGCTTCGAGCTCGGCAACGAGTCCTATTACGACAAGAACTACGCCTCGCTCGCGCCCGTCTGGTGCGAAATAATCCCCGAGATCAAGAAGCGCATGCCGAAGGTGAATCTCGGCATCAACCTCGCCGAGCTCTTCGAGCTCAACCCCGACATCACGCAGGTACGAAACCGCATGCTCGCCGCTGGCGAGATCAAGCGCGACACATATTTCGCCGCAGGCGACTTCAACCGCTATTCGGCGCAGTTCGTGACGGCGATGTCGAATTGCATCAACCAGATCACACACGTCATCTACCATGCCTACGGCGCGGAGACGCCCTACAGCTGCTCCTACTACGGGTTCCAGCGCTTCCGCAATTTTCTTCAGGCGTTTCCCGAACTCAAGGGGAAGAAGATGTGGCTCAGCGAGGTTCGTCCGCGCTCCGACGAGGACAACTACTGCCAGCGCATTTTCCGCGAGGCGCTTATAATGGCGCACTACTCGCTCATGGCGATTTGCCAGCCGGATATGGATGGATTCAACCACCACCAGATCTACGCCATATCCGGCGGCATCTACCAGTCCGACGGAAAGAACTGGCGCATCCAGTGGCGCGACGCAGGGCGCGAATACGTCGACTGGCGCGCGCCGATGGGCGAGCCGCGGCTTGAGATCGGCGCGTGCGGCGTCATGTACCGCATCCTCGCCGAGGCGATCAAGGAGCATCCGCTCATCCTGCGTCACGGCACTTCGAAGGAGGCCGATACCGAAGATACGTTCTTCACCTCGGCTCGCGTCATGGATCAGGTGTACGCCCGCCGCCGTGCGCTCAAGGAGGGCAAGAGCGGTTGGGGGCTTCCGAAGGTCGATGGCGAGGTAGAATGGGTCGTACTTGCCGACGCACGTCGCGAGGAGATGTGCCTCCTGATGGTGAACACGAAATCCGAACCTGCGAAGGTGACGATCACCGCGCGCGGCAAGGTCAAGAACGAAGTCAAGGACAAGATCTTCGCGGCGCCGACGTACCGCACGCTGAGCTGTCCCGAGAAGTTCCTCGACTGCCGCGCAGTTCCTGGCGAGGGCCATCCCTGGACGCAGCTCAGCTGGGAGGACACGCAGTCCGGTTTTGACGTGACCCCGATGGCGGCCTACGAGGGCATGAAGCCCGCCGCCTCCACTCTTACGGTCGAAATCGCCCCGCACACAGTGCAGTCCGTGACCGTCCTCACGCGCAACGCGCCCGACGGCAAGTAGCCCAAATACGGCAGGGGGGGATTGACAGGAGTCCGCCTGTGGGCGTATAATATGCGCCAATGAAGCGGATTCTCTATCATGGGTCGAAGGACAGGATTGTAAAGCCGTTGTTCGGGGCGGGGCGCCTCAACAACGACTATGGGCGTGGTTTCTACTGCACTGAGAGCGAGGATCTTGCAAAAGAGTGGGCCGTTGCCAACGATCACGACGGATGGGCGAATGTCTATTCACTTAATGACGACGGTTTGAATGTTCTCAACTTGAATTCGAATAAATACTGCCTTCTTCACTGGCTCGCAGTGCTGCTGGAGAACCGCCAGTTTGAAACAGAGTATGGACTGCCTTTGGAGGCCAAGGCGTACCTGACAACGCGATTTGCCGTCCCGTACAAAGAAGCGGACGCCATCATCGGCTATAGAGCGGATGACAGCTACTTTACCTTTGCCCAGGACTTCATATCGGGAGCGATTTCCTATTCGCAGCTCGCGTCCGCAATGCGTCTTGGCCATCTCGGAGACCAATATGTCCTCAAAAGCCGGAAGGCTTTCGGCAGAATTAGGCATGTCGAATCGCGGCCTGCGCTGCGCTCCGAATGGCTTGAGCGCAAGAACGCCCGTGACCATGCCGCACGTCAGGAGTACCTAAGCGCATTGAGGCATCAGAGAGTGCCAGGAGATTTGCGCATCGACCGCATAATCGACGAGGAGATAGGACCTGATGACGAACGCCTACGATAGAGCGTATCTTCTGCATGCCCGGCAGTCGCTCGGACGTATGCTGGATTTCTCCTGCCATGCCCTCGGGCATTCCGCAAGAGGTTTTTGGGATTTGTTTCTCGCCTCGGGCGTCGCCGCGTCATTCGGAGAGGGTGATGCGCATTTCATTGCCGGCATGAGCGGGTATGAACTCGCCTACGAGGTCCTTGAACGCTGTGGGGTGAAGTTTAGTCGCGTCGTCGATCCTTCGCCTCCGGACGGGAAGTCCCCGGAGTTCTGGGCGGCATGGTCCGTCGCCCATTATCAATGGTTCAGGGGGCTGTCTTTCGCACGCATAGACGCGTTCGCCCCGATAGACGACATCGTGGCGATGTATCATCCATATCACGAGATGGACATCTCGCGGTTCTGCGACGAGATGGACAGACTTTACCGGCTGAAGTATCCCGAACGGAATCTGCAGCGCATCCGGCGCAGCATCAACTTGAGCCAACGCGAGCTATCCGAACGCTCCGGCGTGTCGATAAGGACGATACAGGAGCTTGAGCAGGGTCGAAAGGACATCAACCGTGCGGGTATAGACACGCTTATGCCGCTTGCCGCCGCGCTTTCCGTTGACGTTGAGTCCCTTGTTGAGCGAGTTGTATGACCCTTGTCTGGAAGTGGTGAAAGGCATCCGCCTGTTTCAGTAGCCCCCCCCTAATTTGATGGGGTGGGCGGTTCGGGCGGATTGTGGTAGAATATTCCCAAACTCGTAAAAGGATTCTGCCATGACAACTTCGAAAAACAACAGGTCTTTAGTGTGTCTTCGCGCTGTAGCGCTTCTTTTCGGCACATTTTTCGTTGCGGTATTACCCGTGCGCGCCGCGAACGACTGGACTTACTACGCCGCCAACGCGGCCGGCAACCCTACCAACGTCGCCTGCATCGTGAAGGGCGACTGGATTGTCGAGGTGGATATCATGACTCTGAACAAGGGGATGTTCTCTCCCAAGCATATTCTCGCCAGCGCCTCGGACGGCATTCTCGATTTTCGCGACCTCCACATCGACGGCACCGCGATTACGGATATGAACATACGTCAAGGCAACCTATGGCAGGACGCCAACGTCGTTGAATTCTATGCGAACCATGTAACGACCTTCAACGAGATCTTCGGTCGCTCCACGGCCAACAGCCGCATTGTCCATCTTGCGAGCGACACGCTGACGACCATCGGCAGCCGGTACGTCAGTCTGACCAATCTTGTATTCAACTATCCGAATGCAACGACATGGAGCGCGCAGTTCCACAACTGTTCGCTCACGAACGACGTCTCCGAAATCGTTCCACCTTACATCCAGAAATTCACGACATCCCCGGGCAACCTCGGTGCAGGGGTCATCGGTGAGTTGGTCTTGACCAATCTGTGCGAACTATCGGACCAGGTCGGTTGCCTTTTCCCGGCCGGCGTGCCCTCGGGGAGAATCAAGTTCACGGGAACGACCCTGAACGGGCAGCCGTTCCGCATGCCCACTCCGAATGCCCTGCGCGATGTGGAGCTGATTGCGACAAATGCGACGGAAATCACCTATCGATATGTCATGAACGTGGGTGTCACGAACATGGTTCTGGACATCCCGAACGTCACCTCCGTCGGCAGCGATGCCAGATTGCCGATTCCGACCGACGCCAAATCGTCGGTCTGGTTCTACAACGCGCCAAACTACCCCACCGTCGTGACGAATCTCCTGAAGAACGTCACTGCGGTGGCATCCAACAAGAACCAGGACAAATACTGCACGATCTACTGCTCGAAGAAGCAGGGGTGGGCCGCGCTGGCCGCGCCCCTTGAAGGCGACTACGAAAATGCGCTCGCGCCAGCGGGCTGTTTCGGCGTTCTCGTGAACAACAAAGGTCGCGCTGCATGGATGGTCCACCGTGCTTCGCCGTATGACAAGAGCGGGCTGGCAATTTTCGTGCGGTGACGCGGTAGGAGGGAACATTCATGAATGCGAATCGATATGCGCCATTCGTTGCACTGGTGATGGCGCTTGCCATGCCTTGCGCTGAAGGTGCCGTAAAGGCGAAGGACGTTCCGCCGCTGCTCGTGACCGATGCAGGAAAGACGGTGACCGATGCGCAGATGGGGGCGGACGAGATCGTCCTCTGCGACCAGCTTAAACAGACAATTGACATCTACAGCGCAGAAGGTTTGAACGTCTGGCGCTGGTGCCCAAAGGACGATCCTGACATTGCCGGCGGGGACAAGGGCGGTTTCATGAACAATGTCGCGGAATCGAAGCCGTTCGCGGGCGGGTCGAAGATCGGCATGGTGTCGTGCGGCGGACGCTGGGCGGTGATCGACCGGGCTGCACACAAGGTCACCGCGTGGGGCAGGTGCAACGGCTGGGCGCACTCCATCGAGATGGTCGGGCCGGACGTCGTGGCCGTCGTCTCGACTGGCGGTACAGGCGGCAATTCGCTGTTTCTTTTCGACATCACGGGCGACATGGCGATGAATCCGTACAGGCAGAAGAAGTCCACTCTCCAGTTCGACTCTCCGCACGGACTCCACTACGACGGCAAAAACCTCTGGCTCGTCGACACTCCCGGACTCCACCGCTGCTCGATCTCGCGCGATGCGGAAGGCGTCCCTGTCGCGAAAGTCGAAAAGACGTGGCCGTTCTCGGAACTCGGGGTCGCACACGGACACGACCTTCGCCCAGTGCCGTGCACAAACCTGCTCGCCATGACGACGCACGAGAAGGTGCTGTTCTTCGACATGAAGACGGAGAGCTGGCGGGAGGATATGTTCATTGAAAGGCAGGACGTCAAGGCGTTCGACCCGGCGCCTGACGGGAAGTCGTTCCTCGTGACTACGGCGAAGACGAAGTGGTGGACAGATTCGCTCGAAATTTTTACGCCAGGAAAGAAGGGCGGAGAGCCGGTCTTCTCGCCTTCTCTTGTCATCCCTGGCGCGAAGATATACAAGGCCCGCTGGGTGAAATGAATGACATGATAAAAATGACGAGAAGGGGATTCGTCGGATCTTCTGTCGCGCTGGCGGCGACGGGTCCTTTTGGCGCGAAGGGCGCGACGGATTCGCCGCAGCTCGCCGCGACGAAGAAGTGGTTCAAGGAGGCGCAGTTCGGAATGATGGCGCACTGGGGGCTCTACACGCTTCCCGGCGGCGAGTGGAACGGAAAGCCCGGTCGCCGCGCCTACGCGGAGTGGCTGCAGTGGGGTGAACGGATACCGATGAAGGAGTATGCCGCGCTCGCCAAGGCGTTCAATCCCGTCCTCTTCGATCCGAAAGACTGGATGAAGCGTGCTCGCGACGCAGGCATGAAGTATTTCGTCATCACCTCGAAGCACCACGACGGTTTCGCAATGTTTCGCTCGAAGGCGTCGAAGTACAATGTCGTAGACGCGACGCCGTTCGGGCGCGATCCGCTCGAGGAGATTGCCGAGGCGTGCCGCGACACCGGCATCCGGCTCGGGCTCTACTACTCGCAGGACCTCGACTGGAGCGACCCCGACGGCGGAGGCAAGAAGAACGAGGCGGGGCTCAAGAACTGGGGCAACGAGGACTGGCGCAACACGTGGGACTGGCCGGCGGATCGCGACTACGACTTCTCGCGCTACTTCGAGCGCAAGTGCAAGCCGCAGGTAAAGGAGATTCTGACGCAGTACGGCGACCTGTGCCTTATCTGGTTCGACGTGCCGTCGACGATCCTTCCCGCTCAGTGCCAGGAGCTAAAGGACATGGTGCGCACCTATCAGCCAGGGTGCCTTATCAACGGGCGGCTTGGCTACGGGCTTGGCGACTACTCTACGCCCGGCGACAACTGCATCGCGGACAAGACCGAGGCAGGTGCGCTCTACGAGACTGTCGGCACGATGAACGACTCCTGGGGCTACCGACCGACCGACACGCACTACAAGAGCGTAGACGAAATCCTGGCGATAAAGGCGAAGTGCGCGTCCATCGGCTCCAACTACATGCTGAACGTCGGGCCCGATCCGCTCGGGCGAATCCCCGTCGCCGGCATCGAAATACTCGACGGCCTTGCCGCTGCCGCAAGGCGGTCGTAGGCCCAGTGGGGATTTGTGCGCGGTCGCCGCCGATTTGGTATAATATACCGCCATGAAACAGTACTCAGTAGGTCTCGTGGGCGTCGGTGCCGTCGGCACCGAGATGATCAAGGTTCTCAAGGAGCGGAACTTCCCGATGAAGGGACAGGTCCAGGTCTTCGCGTCGCGCGAACGCGACGAGCAGATACTCGGTGAAACATATCATGTCAAGAAGGCCGACGAAAACTCGTTCAACGGCCTCGACATTGTCCTCTTCGCAGGCAAGACGGACGTCGCGATCCAGCTCAAGGACGCCGTCGTCAAGGCCGGCGCGAAGATGATCGACAACTCCCGCGCGTTCCGCCAGGACCCGGAAGTCCCGCTCGTCGTTCCCCAGGTCAACGCCGAGGACCTCGACTGGAACAAGGGCGTCATCGCGAACCCGAACTGCACGACCGCGATCATGCTCGAGGCCGTCGCGCCGCTTCACAAGGCGAAGGGGCTGAAGCGCGTTGTCGCGGCGACCTATCAGGCGGCGTCCGGCGCAGGCCAGCCGGGGCTTAACGAGCTCGAAGACCAGATCAAGGCCTACGCGAAGGGCGAGCCGCTGACGGTCAAGGCGTTCCAGCACCAGTTGATGTACAATCTCATTCCCCACATCGACAAGTTCAACGAGGAGAACTGGTACACGCTCGAGGAGCTCAAGATGCTCAACGAGTCGCGCAAGATGCTTCACCATCCGACGCTGAAGCTTTCGTGCACGTGCGTACGCGTGCCGATCGCTCGCGCCCATTCCGAGTCTCTGAACCTCGAGTTCGAGAACGACATCACGCCCGCCGAGGCTCGCGAGATCCTCTCGAAGTGCGAAGGCGTCAGGGTCGTTGACGATCCGCTGAACGGCGGCTATCCGATGCCCTTGGACGCGACGGCGAAGTACGACGTTCTTGCGGGGCGCATCCGCCAGGACATTTCGCGCGACGACAAGAAGGGGCTCGAGATGTTCGTCTCGGGCGACCAGCTTCTTCGCGGCGCGGCCTTGAACGCCGTCGAAATCGCGGAACACCTCGTAAAGCGCGGGCTCGTCTGATACATGGGCCGCTGGTACAAGTGGGCCGTCGTCGCGCTGCTGGGTGGTGCGTACTTCTTCCACCAGGCCGACCGCGCGATCTTCGGCGTACTTGTGCCGTACATCCAGTCCGATCTTGCGCTCACCGAGCGCCAGCTCGGACATGTCAACACGGTCCTTTTCCTCACGATCGCCGTCGTCACGTTCATCGCTGGCTTTCTCGGCGACCGCTTCGACCGCAAGCGCATAATCACCTGTTCGCTCATCTTCTGGTCGCTTAGCACGATGGGGCTCGGCTTCGCCTCGTCGTTCCTCGCTGTCGTGATGCTTCGCTCCGTCGCGACAGGCGGCGGCGAGAGCTTCTACGGGCCGAGCGCAATGTCGCTCCTTGCCTCGCACCACCGAGAGACGCGTTCGCTTGCGTTTTCGATACACCAGGCGGCGCTGTACCTCGGGCTCATGCTGAGCGGCGTGCTCGCGCTTCGCGTCCTTGGTCTCCTCGGAACGTGGCGCCGCGTCTTCGTCGCGTTCGGCGCGGCAGGACTCTTGCTCGGCGTCGTATTCGTGGTCTTCCTGCACGACGGCATGCGGAATGGAAGTGGGGCTGAGGCGCAAGATAAAGAGGGTGCGCGGCTTTCCGAGTCGTTCAAGGCGTTCTTCTGCTGTCCGTCGGCGCTCTGCGCGACTGCCGGCTTCATCGCCATCTGCTGCGTCAACAACACTTACATAACATGGGCTCCCAAGATGTTCCACGAGAGGTTCGGTATGGATGGTGCAACTGCCGGTGCGCACGCGATGTTCTACCACCACCTCGTCGCGTTCGCGGCGATTCTCGCTGGCGGCTGGGTGACGGATCGCTTCGTGTCGCGTTTTCCGCGCTTTCGGCTTGGCTTCCAGATATGCGCGCTCCTCCTTGGCGCGCCGGCGATCTTGCTCATCGGACGGTGCGGCACATTTGCCGCGGCGATGGCTATGACGGCGGCGTACGGGCTTTTCCGCGGGCTTTTCGAGGTGAACACCCATGCATCGGTCTTTGACGTGGTGCCTGCCCGCCACCGCGCGTCCGTAGTAGGGTTTATGCTGCTTCTCGCGATGGGAATCGGCGCTTTCTTCTCCGGCGAGCTGATGGGCTGGGTGTTCGAGACTTTCGGAGAGCGTTCCTATTCCCTTGCGTTCGCCCTTATGGCCGGGACATACGCGCTTGCTGCGCTTTTGATGTCCATCTCGTTCTTCTTCACCTTCTCCCGCGACCGCATCGCGGAATAAACATTGTACCGAGGTCATCGCCCCGTTCGGCGTGATTATGGTATAATACTCCAAATTAGGTCCTGTAGCTCATCTGGACAGAGCAGCTGCCTTCTAAGCAGCGGGTAGTGGGTTCGAGTCCCGCCAGGACCGCCATTGAAAGAGAAGAAAAATGAAATTGCTTGACGAACTTAGGGCACGCGGACTCGTGGAGGCCATGACCGACCCGGAAATCGAGAAGGCCCTCGAGAAGCCCATGACTGTCTATTGCGGTTTTGACCCGTCTGCCCGCTCCTTGCAGGCAGGAAACCTCGTTTCCATCGTCGTCCTCCGCCGTCTCCAGCTCGCCGGCCACAAGGTGATCGCGCTTGTCGGCGGCGCGACGGGGCTCATTGGCGACCCGAGCGGCAAGTCCGCCGAGAGAAACATGCTCACGGTAGAGCAGGTCGAGGAGAACAAGAAGGGCATACGAGAGAACCTTTCGAGGATACTCGACTTCGACGGCCCCAACGCAGCCATCATGGTCGACAACTACGACTGGTACAAGGGCACGAGCGCAATCGAGTTTCTGCGCGACATAGCGATCAACTTCCGCGTGCCGCAGATGCTCGCGAAGGAGTCGGTCAAGAAGCGCCTCGAGGCGAGCGAGGGCGCCCTCACGTTCACCGAGTTCAGCTATCAGATTCTTCAGGGCAACGACTTCCTGCACCTCTACGACAACTACGGCTGCCAGATGGAAGTCGGCGGCGCGGATCAGTGGGGCAACATCACGGCTGGGACAGACCTCGTCCGCAAGATGCGCGGCAAGTCGGCCTATGGTCTCACGTTCCCGCTTCTTCTCGACTCGTCTGGCAAGAAGTTCGGCAAGAGCGAGGGCAACGCGCTTTTCATGAACGGCGAGATGACGCCAGTGTTCGACTGGTATCAGTACTTCCTCAGGACGCCCGACGCCGATGTCATTCGCTACCTCAAGGTCTTCTCGATGAAGTCGCTCGATGAGATTGCGGCGCTTGAGGCCGAGATGAAATCGCACCCCGAGGCCCGCATCCCGCAGAAGGCGCTCGCGGAAGAACTTACGCGGCTGGTTCACGGCGAGGAAGGTCTCAAGAAGGCCCAGGAGGCGACCGATGCTCTCTACGCGAAGAAGAGCGCAGCAGACGTCGCGAAGGCAGAAAATGTGCCGAGCGCGGCGGTTGCGCTCGCCGACTGCGTCGGGAAGCCCGTCTTCGCCGTCGCGGCCGCCGCGGGGATGTTCAAGTCCAACGGCGAGGCGAGGCGCATGGCGGCGCAGGGAGGTCTCTCCCTCAACGACGCGAAGATTGACGCGAACCGCCTCTTTGCCGCTGACGACGTGAAAGATGGCGTTGCGGTTCTCCGCTCCGGAAAGAAGAACTATTTTGTGCTTAAGATAAGTTGAAAGGTTGAAAAGTTGAAAGGTTGAAAGGTTGAAAAGTTGAAGGTTGAAAAGTTGAAAGGTTGAAGGGTTGAAAACAATCGAGAAATACGTATTCGGATCATTCCTATCGAGCTTCCTGCTCGCGTTTCTCGTTTTGTCGTTTGTCATAACGATAGGGCTTATGGTCCAGATCGTCGGCTTCATCCTCGACGGTGTCTCTCCTTCGCTCATCGGCCAGTTCGCGCTCGTGAGCTTCCCAGAGACGATGCAGTGGACGATGCCGCTTGCGCTTCTCGTGGCGAGCGTCCTCGTCTTCTCCAGGATGAGCGCCGACAGCGAAATCGCCGCGATGCGCGCCTGCGGCGTGAATCTCCTTTCGATAATGAAGTGGCCGATCGCGTTCTCTCTCCTTTGCGTGGCGCTTGGGTTCTACATCAACAACGAGGTCGTGCCGCGCGGACACGAGGTCCGCAGAAATCTCAAGACAAAGGTGTCGGTAAGCACGGGGATTGACCTCCTTGAGCCGGGCCACGTCATCGACGACTTCCCGAAGATGAAGTTCTACTTCGGCGCGAAGGAGGGCAACTGGCTCTACGACATCGTAGTCATGGACTATTCCCAGAAGGTCGACCGCATGATAACCGCCTCGAAGGCGCTTGTCACTAGTGAAGGGACGGACCTGCACCTCGATCTCTACCAGATGACTGTCGACCCGCTCGACGCAGACCACCCGACCATGGCGCGCGCAACGCGTTTCCCCTACGTCGTCAAGGACGCGATAAAGGAAGTCAAGTATTCGAAGAAGGACAAGGATCTCGATTTTGGAGAGATCCTTGCGAAGATGAAGCTCCAGCAGAAGCTCGTCGATGCCGCACAGGGCAGGAGCAAGACCGCCGGCACAGAGAAAAACCTGCGAAAGCGCGACCTCTCGAAGACGCGAACTGAGTTCTCGAAGCGGTTTGTCTTCGCGATGGCCTCGTTCTGCTTCGTCCTCGTCGGAATTCCGCTTGGCATAAAGGCGCAGCGAAAGGAAAGTTCGATCGGCATGGCGATATCCCTTGCCGTCTCGCTCGGCTACTACATAGTCGTGATACTTATGCTTTCGGCGCAGAAGAACTTTGCGATGCGCCCGGACATCCTCATCTGGATTCCGGTTCCCGCGTGCTTCGCGATAGCGTCGTATCTCGTGCCGAAGAACCTGTAGAAAAGTTGAAAGGTTGAAAAGTTGAAAAGTTGAAAGATTTTGAATAGTTTAAAGATTAAAAATTGAAAGGTTGAAAAGTTGCCATGAAAATTCATCCTACTGCGATAGTCGAAGACGGTGCACAGCTCGGCGCCGACGTTGAAATCGGCCCCTATGCACATATTGGCAAAGACGCAAAGCTTGGCGACGGCACAATCGTCAAGCAGGGCGCGATAATAGACGGGCACACCACTATCGGCTCGATGTGCCAGATATTCCCATACGCCTGCATCGGCATGAAGACGCAGGACCTCAAGTACAAGGACGGCTCTGTCTCCTATATTGAAATCGGCGACCGCACAGTGATCCGCGAGTTCGCGACCGTCCACCTCGGAACGGCCGACGGCGAGAAGACGATCATCGGCTCGGACTGCCTCTTCATGTGCTACTGCCATGCGGCGCACGGCGTCATTCTCGGCGACCACTGCATCTGCTCGAACTCCGTGCAGCTCGCTGGCGACGTCCATCTCAACGACTGGGCGATCGTCGGCGGATGTGCCGCGGCGCACCAGTTCTGCACCGTTGGCGAGCACGCGATGGTCGGCGGCATGACGAAGATCCGCCAGGACGCGCCGCCGTTCATGCTCGTCGACATGGTCGAGGGCTCGATGAAGGTCATCGGCGTCAATGTCGTCGGGCTTACGCGCCGCGGCTTCTCGCGCGAGTCGATTCAGGCGCTCAAGGAGGCGCACCGCTTCCTCTACCGCGACGGGCTCAATCGTTCGCAGGCGCTCGACCGCGTGGAGCACGACGTAGAGCAGACGCCAGAGGTGCAGCGCCTCGTCGCGTTCTACCGCAAGTCCCAGCGCGGCGTCGCCTGATTCCATTGGCAGACTCGGCTTTGTTTTGCTATACTATTGGCGATGAACATCAACGACATTGTAAAGACGCTTGACGGCACGCTCGTTGCCGGCGGAGATTCTTGTAAAGACGCTTGACGGCACGCTCGTTGCCGGCGGAGATTCCGACCGCACGGTCGGCACGGTCGTCGCGAACGACCTCATGAGCGATGTTCTCCTCAACGACGGGGACGACATCCTGCTTCTCACCTCGCTCGCCTCAGACCAGGCGATCAGGACCGCGAATATCGTCGGCGCCATGTGCGTCGTCGTGCACAACGCGAAGCCGTTGCCGCAGACGATGTGCCAGGTCGCCGACACGCTCGGCATTCCGCTCGTGAGCTCGCCTCTCTCCAAGTACGAGAGCTGCGTGCGAATCCACGACTTCCTCAAGGCCGAAGCCGGGTCGTGATGGAGTACAAGCCGACGATCCTGAGCGGCGGCGAAAGCCGCAGCGACGACCAAATCATGGCCGCGCACGAGCGCAAGCACGTTCGCCGCGTCTCGGGGCCTGGTCTTCCCGGCTCCGACGGGCAGGGCGAGCCGCTCGTCATAATGGAGCTTTTGCAGCGCCTGCGCGTCAAGGACGTGATGCGTGACCACGACATAATCTCCGTCGTTCGCACCGACACGATGCACTTCGCGCAGAACCTGATGAAGCGCAACCACATCTCTGGCGTGCCCGTTGTGGAGGGGAAGCGGCTCTTCGGCATCGTCTCTATCAACGACATCATCATGGCGCTTGAGGGCGGCTGGATCAGCGATCCCTGCCAGAAGCACATGGCGACGAATCTCGTCGTTCTCGAGGAAGACATGCCTCTTGCCTTTGCGCTCAAGTATTTCGAGAACTACATCTTCGGACGCTTCCCCGTTCTAAACAAGGAGCGCGACCTCGTCGGCATCGTTTCGCAGCGCGATGTTACGCGCGTCATGATGCGCGAGCTCACAAAGGAGCTGACGCGGCTTGAGGGCGGGGCAGGACACGCCGTTTCCGACGGTGCCTCTGTCGATAAGTCGGAAGGGGCGCTTCCCTACTATTCGATGCGTCAGTTTGTCGTCGTCCGCAACGACCTCCAGAACGCAGGCAAGGCCGCGAACGAGATAAAGAAGATGCTGGGCGATGCGGGCGTAGAGAAAAAGATCATAAGGCGCGTCGCCGTCGCCGCATACGAGCTTGAGATAAACATCTGCATCCACTCCCTCGGCGGCTCGATAACCTTCATCCTCGATGGCCACAAGGCGACTGTCATCGCTAAGGACAAGGGGCCCGGCATAAAGGACGTCGAATGGGCGCTTCGCGACGGCACTTCCACCGCGAACGACTGGATTCGCTCGATGGGATTTGGCGCTGGGATGGGGCTTTCCAACTCCAAGCGCGTCGCCGACTTCTTCGACATCAAGTCGACCGTCCCGACCGGAACTACCGTCCTCTGTGAGTTCAACTTGCCAGAGAAGAAATAGCGCACCGCTGGCTTCGCGGCGGATGGTCATTCGTAATGGGGAGCTTTCTGCATGGTAACATCGCATCTAAGAGTCGCTTTGGCAGTGTTGGCCGTCGCCTGCTCTCATGCTCTTCATGGCATGGTCGACTTTAGAATTCCACTCGGGACGCCGGAAGGCGATGGCAACAGGGCGATGCCTTTTCGGACTGACGACCCGGACACCATCCCAGATGGTCTCAAATGGCTTTCAATAGAGGAGATACGGGGAGGGAGGCTGGAAATAGTCAAGGGCCGCCCGACTTATATACGTTTCTATCGCGATGGCGTAGAGGTGCCGGTTCGCGAATATGTCTTGATTCCTGGCAAGAAGGTGTTTACGCTGATCTACCGGTATCAGGGCAAGGACAAGCGCAAGACGAATTGGACATTTCTCCCCGATGGGTGGTGCGATATCGAACAATTCGACGCTGAAGGCAATATCCTGTCTAAATGGCAGCGGCTTCGTGTCGAAACAGACACCCATCTCACGGTAGAGATACGCAGTGGCGGTGTCGTCACGAGGGAGGAATTAGAGAAGGTTCCCGGACACGGCAATCTTCTGACCTTTTCGTCGCGCGGCACGGGCCCCAATCAGGTCTGGGAGCGCAAGGCCTATTATCACGATGGACCGGGCTATGCACGGTGCCGCTCGGAAATCGACTCCGACGGCAACTGGGCTATGTATGAATACTGCTGGGATCTAGATCCGCATTGCAGTACGAATTCCTCTTTTTCTCCTAAAAGCGTCGTGACGACGCCGATTGACGGTGCAAAGGCGATCACAAACGCCGAGGGCGCCGTCGTTGGCTTTATCGGCAAGGCCCACCGCACTGAGTATGACTACGCTCCGCTGGTGACAAATGCAATAGCCTCACGAGCCAGTCCAAGCGTAACCGTTGAGTATGAAGTGACGTCCGACGGAAAGAAAAAGGAGCTTTCGCGGAGATACCATGCTACGGCACCAGCCACCGACGGAGATGGCAAAGACCAGATTGTCATCAACGAGGTGGCGACAGTCCCTGGCGCTCCGTTTGGGTCGCCGACCAACCGGCGTACTGTCAGGCGCGACACCCTCCGCTACTCATTTGATGATGACTTCAGACGCTGGCATACGGTCTATGAAATCTCTCCCGAGGGCAACATACATTGGACGAATGCGAGGGAAGTCGCCAACGACGGTCTCGTCCGGCGGATATTCGAGGAATTCGACACTACGACGAATGCGCCGGCTGGAACACCCTATCGGACGGTGCTCAGTAGACGGCTCCTCGACCAGTACAAGCACACGGTGCGGGAAGAGAGCTGGATACTGCTGCCGGACGGAGATCGCGAGCTGCTGACCTGGAAGAACATCCGCCGCGACGAGGCGGGCCGCGAGCTATCGACCGAGAATTCGGAAGGCGAGCAGACGGAAAAGATCTGGGAGGACGCCAGACTCGTCGCTGAGAAGGACGCAGAAGGTCTTGAGCGGCAATGGAAGTACGACGCCATTGGGCGAATGGTCCAGTCAGCCGGGAATGTCTACGAGCACAACCGTCGCTATGATCTGGGGTCCTACATCACCAACGCATACGGCTCGGTCTTCGGCGTGAAATACGACTATTCAATCTCGCATGACGATGCGGGGCGACTTGCCGACGTGACGGGCGAGCCCGGCGAGAAGTACGAGACTGAAGAGGGTGCGGATGGCGTGACGCGCACGCGGCTTAACGGCAAGCTGATCCGAAGCTCGGTAACAAAGGACGGCGCTACGACGGTCTACATCGGGCCGAAGGGCCTCGACTCCCCTCGCTGGTATAGATATTCACATGATCCCGAAGGACGCTTTTCCGTTCACGAGACGCCTCGTCTTGGCGGCGGGACGGTCTCTGTCACTAACTGGTACGGCCATGCGGAAGGACGCGATGATTCGCGCGTCGAGACCGACACGATCTATCAGAAGATACGTGGCTGCTGGTGGAAGGAAGATTCCAGCGTCAAGGTGTGCGGCACGAACAGGACGTTTGCGGGAGCGCGGAGGACGCGCATTTCCGGACGCCGCATCGACGGCATGAACGAACGCGTCGAGGTGGATTCAAAGCATCACGAGACGCGCTATCTGCGCCGTATGGACGCCGCGTCAAAGACATTGGTCGAGTTCGTCTACCGTCCGACGGTCACGCAACCGGAAATCGACGTGTCATCCAACGGCGTTACGGTTCTAAGCGTTTCTTCGTCCGGCGTGACGAATTCCGTCGAGCGCGGTTTTCAGGAGCGTATTTCTTCGACGACGGACGGACGCGGAGGGAAGACGCTTTTCGAATACGACGCGCAGGGCATGCTTTCGGCTGTGACCGACCGCAGCGGCCGACGACGGGCCTATGTCCACGCCCGTAACGGGCGTCTGCTTTCCGAGACGCTGCCGTCAGGGAAGATCGTGCGCTTTTCGTATGACGACTTCGGGAGGATGGTGTCAGAGGCCTGCGATGACGAGAAGGTGGTTCGCAAGTACGACGAATACGGCGACCTCGTCGCGGTAACCGCGTATAGCGGTGGAAAAGAGACAGGGCATTTGCGCGACTTCAGGGACGAGGCGACGGGGCTTGTGACAAACCAGGTCGTGAACGGACGCTCGCGGGTCTTCGTGTACGACGAGAAAAACCGCCTGAAGTCCATCGACGGCATTGACCTCGCTGCGGCGGCCGTGGCGCGGACGAACGGGCTTGAAGTTGTCCGTGACGAGTTTGGAAGGTCGATTGGATATGCGGTCCGTGGCGTCAGAAAGCTGACGCAGTCCTATGATGCGCGGACGGGGCGCATTTCCGGTTTCGTTGTCGAGGGGCTTGGGGAGGTCAAGATTTCCTACCTTCAGGGAACGGACCTCGTGGAGTGTCTGTCGTATCCAAACGGCGTGTCGGCGCGATTCCTGTACGATGCCGAGGAGCGTCCGCTGCGTGTGGCATGGACCGGGCTTCCGTCGGGAGATTGCACGTTCGAGTCGGCTCCGCCGTCGGAATGGCGCGGTTTCGAACCGGAGGACGACTGGGATTTCCTCAGCCAGATCCCGATAGCAGAGGATCCGCAGGTCTACGCACGCGTTGGCTCTGGGCGGATACCGGTTGCGGTCCTAGGTGAGGACGGCAAGCTCCAATGGTGTCTCCTTGACGCAGAGTGCGGGCGCATCGGCCTCTTTGACGAGAAGGAGGTTCGGAGATGAAAAGCGCTGTTCTTCACCTTCTTCTTGCCGTCGTGTTTGCCGTGTCTACGGCCGTTGCAGACGTGCAGATTTCGCTTTCGCCCCAGGTGATTGATCTTGGCGAGATCGTGGCCGGCGGATGCTGTACGCGGGAATTTACCATAAGTAACGTGACGGACAACGTAGTTGCGATTGAGCGTATCGAGTCTGAAGCCGAGGTGTCGGTCTTGATTTTCAAGGATGCCTTGGCGGCGCACGACCATCAGACGGTATGCGTCTGCCTGAAGGCAGGACAGGTCGTCGGCGATTTCGCCGCCGACGTGTCCATTTTCGTCCGAGGTTCGTCCGGCTCGGTCGTCCGGCTGCGGCTTTTAGGCAAGGTTGTCGAGAGTGACGACGGCTTCATATATTCTGATGCGGGATTTGGGGCTGTATCTTACGGTACGTCCGTGACCGGAACGAACTGCGTCGTGTGGAGGTGCAGGGAGAGGATGCAGAAATGCCTTGCCACAGAACATGAGACCAATCTGATTTCTCGCGTGATCGCTCTCGACGCCCTGCGCGGACCCTGGTCGGACAAGGATCAGGTATTTGCGTTCTGTACCGAAGAGATGAGCCGTCTGCTGCGTCCTCTGTTGCTTGAAGGGAAGTGTTCGGACGCCGAAAAGGAGGAGTTGATAGAAAAATGCGGGTTCAAAACCCATCTTATCCACAACGGCGAATTGGACAGAGAGGTGAGGGAGTATTTGCATAACAAGGAGGTCGCGCTCGCCAAAGCCAGGATAGCGAAGGAAAATGCGGAATATGATCGGGTGGTGCGCGAAAGAAGAAAGGCGCGAGAGGACAGAGAGAGGGCTCAGCAGGAGGCGTTCGCGAAATTACGCGCCGAGTCAATGAAGAGAGATTCTGATCTTAGCTGGCGCCGCGTCGAGCTCCCCGGCGAGCATGCAGCAAAGGTTTGGGAAGAGTATCTCGCAGGCGAGGGCAAGCCGTTCGCCGACAATGTCCACTTCAAGACAAACGTCTTTCTGCCGTTTCTGGTCAGGGAGTTCGGCGTCGGGAAGGTCGGCGACGAGTCGCTGCGGAAGAAGATCCTAGAGTTTCTGGAAACAGAATTCGCCGATCCACTCTGCCATGTCGGCGAGGGCGCGGAGCGGGCGAAGTCTTTTGGAAAGGCCTCGAGTCTGGCCAGGGGGTGCTGGGGCGAATCGGTGAATTGGGCCTACGAGCGATGGATGGCAGGCGAGAAGCACAATCCCTTCGTTCTTGCGTTTGCGCCTTTCTATGCTGGCAAGGACAGGAAAATCAAGCTGCGCCGGTTGAAGGGCAGGAACGGGGCTGCGCTTTGGGGCGGCGTCTACGAGTTCTCGGAGGAGTTTGTCCCTTCTGGACGCGAGGGTCTTCCAATACATTTTGTTCGCAACATCTGCCGGTGCCGCAATCGTGGGCAGTACAGCGAAGACTATCCCGATAAGCACGACGAGTCGCTTGTCGCCTGGTGTCGCGCCTTGGAGAAGGAGGGTGCGCGTCCAGAGCACTGGCGGTGCGTGTTGCTGCTCTCTTTGCGAGTCGCTGGGTCTTCATTCATCCCGCGGCCAAATATCCGCATGGCAGATGCCCTTGAAAAGGCCGGCGTCGCGTCGTTCCTCGTCCAGATGCTCAGGGAAGAGCCGGTTTACGAGCGGTAGAGTCGCTGAGGCGGCGGAGGCGGAGCTGGCCGCAGGCGGCGTCGGCGTCTTTGCCGCGCGAGCGGCGGAGCATCGTCTGAACGTGGTTCTTCATCAGGATGTCGAGGAACATAAGCATCGTCCTCTCGTCGGGCGTCTTGAAGTCGGGGCGGTGCGAGACGGGTGAAAGGGGGATGAGGTTCACTTTCGCCATCGGAACGCGCTTCACCTGCCGCGCAAGCTCCTCGGCGCATTCGCGCGAGTCGTTGACGCCCTTGATTACCGTGTACTCGAAGGTGATGATCCTCTTCGTCGCCTTGGTGTAGGCGGCGCACGCGGCGAGTAGTTCGTCGATCGGCCACTTCCTGTTGACCGGCATCAGCTCGTCTCTGAGCGCGTCGTTCGGCGCGTGTAGCGAGACGGAAAGCTCGAACTGAATTCCCTCGGCGGCGAGCTTCGCAAAGCCCGGGACTACGCCGCAGGTGGAGAGCGTTATGTGGCGCGCGCCGAGGTTCGGGCCGCGCCCAGCGTTGATGAGCTTGAGGGCCCTCATCGTCTCGTCGTAGTTTGCGAACGGCTCGCCCATTCCCATCACTACGATGTTCGTGATCTCGCCGAGCGCGCGGCCCGCCATGTACTCCGCGACAATTTCGTCGGCCGCGAGCGAACGCACTACGCCGCGTGCGCCAGACGCGCAGAACGCGCAGCCCATGCCGCAACCGACCTGCGTCGAGATGCACTGAGTGAAGCGGCCTGTCGCCGGGATAAGCACCGTCTCTACGGACTCACCGTCCTCGAGGCCGATGAGCAGTTTCTGCGTGCCGTCCGACGACTTCGAGACTTCGAGCGTCTTCGTCTTCGTGATCGGGAACTCTGTCTTCAGCTGTTCGCGGAAATCCTTTGGAAGCGTCGTCGCCTGGTCCCAGTCGGTGATGTAGTCGCGGTAGAGCGCCTGGAGTATCTGGTCTATGCTCCACGCTTTTTTCATCGCCGAATATTATACCAATTTTCCTTCGATGGCTGTTGTAGGCAACTTGTAGATATCCGTTAGACACCTGTAGACATCGGCGGTGCTTCGGCGACACGCCCATTTGCTATAATTGACCGCATGAACGATATGAAGACGCCGCCGAACAACGTCGACGCCGAGCGGGCAGTGCTCGGGTCGATACTGCTTGATACGACGGGGCGCGATGAGCGCGTTATGGACGTCTGCCAGTCGGCGGGCGTCGTTCCCGAGACTTTCTTCGATCCGCGCAACAGGGCGATATACGGGGAGATGACGGCAATGGCTCGCGCATCGAGGCCGCTCGACGCGCTGACGCTCACCGAGGAACTTTCGAGCTCTGGGCGTCTTGAGGCCGTTGGCGGTGCCGCGTACATCCAGTCGCTTATCGACCAGACGCCTACGACCGCCCACGCCGAATACTATATCGGCATAATCATCGCAAAGCAGCTGAGGCGCACGATGATCGACCGCGCGACGGCGACGATCGAGAAGTGCTACGACGAGAGCGAGTATCCTGATGCGCAGGCCGTACTTGGCGACGCCGAGAAGTCGTTTATCGAAATCGGGCTAAGACGCGATTCGACGATGCCCTGGGCGTCTGCCATCGACGAGAGCTACAGGCATATCGACGCGATGTTCGACTCGAACGGAAGGACGCTCGACGGCCTTGCGACGGGCTTGACGCACCTCGACGAGAAACTTCAGGGGCTCAAAAAATCTGAAATGATAGTAATTGCCGCGCGTCCGTCGGTCGGCAAGACGTCGCTTGCGATGAATATCGCCGAGAGCTGCGCACTCGGGATGGACATGAACAACGTTCCCGTAAGGTCCGACGACGGCAAGCGCCATCCCGTTATGATCTTCTCGCTTGAAATGCCGATTGAGGCGCTGACGAGGAGAATGATCGCTGGACGCGCGCACGTCAACATGTGGCGGCTAAACCGCGGCCTCTGCGCGAAGAACGAGAAGCAGATGCTTATCTCGAATCTTTCGATTGCCGCCGAGGAGTTGAAGGGCGCTCCAATCTACGTGGACGACACTGCCGCGCTCGACATAATGGACCTCCGCGCCCGCGCCCGCCGCGCGAAGAAGCAGCATGGCATAGAGCTAATCGTCATAGACTATCTGCAGCTCTGCACTTGCCGCGAGGCCGCGCGCATGGGAAGTCGTCAGATAGAAGTCTCGATGATTTCCCAGCAGATCAAGGCGATGGCGAAGGAGCTGAAGATTCCGGTGATCGTTCTTTCGCAGCTTTCCCGCGCGAACGAGCAGCGTAATGACAAAGAGGAACGGCCGAAGCTTTCGGATTTGCGCGACTCCGGCGCGATCGAGCAGGACGCCGACGTCGTGTTTCTCCTTCGCCGTCCGTCGCGTACGGCTACATCGAAGGAAGCCAATGACGAACAGCTTGCGATAATTGATGTTGCTAAGAACCGCAACGGCGAGACCGGGGAGGTGAAGGTCAACTTCTATCGCGAGTTCACGCGTTTTGGCGATCGCGAGATAGAGCGCACCGGCACCGACAACTTCAGCACTTCCGAGCCGCCGCCAGAGCAGGGCGAGTTCGCCCCCGACCCCACGATGTAGTTGGTTAAAGCGCATTTGCGGCGGTAGAAGACATTGGTTCTGCGGCTTTCGCGGGGTTGTGTCTTTTGGCACCGCTCGCGCCCATATCCCGCTTTGCGGAATATTGCCAAGGCACTCGCTTCGGATTCCGTCGACCATGCACGTATCGCAATTCATAACCCGCGTCCGGTCGACTGCATCAGATGCCAAAAGACACACCCCGCTTCCGCCGCTACGATGCAGGAACCCTGCTTCCGCTCAGCAACCATTGCGCAACCACAACGATAGCGCTGTGAATTCGCCAAGTTGTTGATTTCGGCGTGGCGGTTTCGCTATAATATACTCAAAACCGTTAAAAATGAGGGAAGTGACGGGAAGCAACGAAATGGGCGATAAAAAGAGCAATCCAAAAGGGGTGTTTTACCATGTGATCCGTGTGATCATTATGGGGATTTTGTTCATGGCAACGGCTTTTTGTGTCATGATGGCGACGGTTATTGTATTGGAAAGTCCCGGCATGCGGAAGTATAATCGGCTTTGCGCATATCCGAACAAGGACGCTCTCTTTGCCGCAGAGCCAGACGAGGTGAAGAAAGTGATCGACTTTAGTCAGAACGGAACAAACTACACGGCGGTCGTTCTTTCATGGATTGGATTCCTGCCGTCCGGCCCTGCTGTCTTCATTTATGATGAGGGCGGAAAGATGGTTGATCATTGTTCGGATTCTGGTGAATGTGACAGCTTTCTCAGACGTTGGCACTACGCCAAATGGTAGGTGCAATCAGTGGAACAGCCTGGGACAGTCCCCGCGGAACCATTGTAAAAGCCATATTTGCGCGGCAGGGTCACTGGCGACGCGATTTTTGATATAATACTCTTTCAATGAAGTGTGAATTGTGCCATCAGAAGGACGCCGAGACTGCGATCCACGTCGAGAAGGACGGGGAGAGCGACGAGCTCTATGTCTGCCGCGAGTGCGCGAACCGCGAGAGGGTGCGCCGGCAGAAGAAGAGCCAGCGCACGCGCAAGGGCGCGGACGGATTGCCGCCCGGTGTGTCCATTTCCGTTTCGGGCGTGTCGTCTGGCGACGAACCGCCGCCGCCAATTGTTGCCGCCATCATGAATGCCGTGAGCGGGCTCGTCGAAGGTCTTGAGCAGGCGGCAGAAGAGGTCAACAAGTCGAAGAAGGCGCCAGAACTCGTCGATTTCCCATGCGAACGCGCCGAGCCGACTTATCGCATAGGCGACCGGCTACACCTCGAGGGGTTGCATCTCATCGGCGAACTCGAGCCCGTGCATCGTGCGATGCGGGCGCTCAAGCTCCAGCTTGCTGGCGTGGACGCTGACGGTGTCCGCGATGCAGGGCATGTGTACCGGCTTCGCTACTCTGGTTCTGCCGAGCTTGCAAAGCGCGTCGCGGAAGACATTCTCCGCGAGGAGCGCAATGCGCGTGTCCGGCTTTTCGAGGAAATGCCCCGCGTGTTCGGCGACTCTTTATGCCGTGCGCTTGCCATACTCAAGAACTGCCGGCTCCTGAGCCCCGGCGAGCTTTTCGACCTGCTGTCGCCGCTTCGGCTTGCTGCGATAGAGAAGATGCTCGACGGAATAGGACTGAAGGAAATAGAGTCGATGCTCGCCTCGATCGACCTGTCGTCTAAGGAGGACGGCGAGACGCAGCAGGAACGCGACCGCCAGGATGCGGAGCGCGCCGACGAGATGAACAAGCGCTTCGAGGACGTCGTCCTAAACGAGCGCGCCGAGGAGAAGTTCCTGTGAGCATGATGTTTACGAAGAACGCGATAGACGCGCTGAACGCCGCGGCGAGCTGCGCGCGACAGCTCGGCCACGACCATATCGGCGCGGAGCACATCTTGCTTTCGATTCTTGCAATTCCGAAATGCCAGGCGTGCCTCCGCCTTGAACGGCTCGGGCTTGCACTTTCCGACCTCACGGAGTCGATGCGGAACATGATCTCGGGCTCTTCCGAACCCGTCCTGCAGCGCGGGCAGCTTCCGATTTCGGCACGGACGAAGAAGGTGCTTGACATCGCGGGGCTCGAGGCGGGTGGGCCGGGCAAGCCGGTTAGCACCGTTCATCTCGTCACTGCGATGATGCGCGAGGGCGAGAACGCTGCCGCGCAACTTCTCTTCAACGCGGGAGTCACCGTCGAGAAGTTTCTCGCCGCCGGTACGCAGGGCGGCAATGGAGACGGAAAGAAAGGCGATGCGTCCGGGCAGGGCGACGCCGGCGAATCGCCTTCGCAGAAGGGCGAGAACGGCAAGCAGCAGAAAACGCCGACGATAAACACCTTCGGGCGCGACCTCACCGACCTCGCGCGGCAGGGGAAGCTCGATCCCGTGATTGGGCGCGAGAAGGAACTTAAGCGTATAATCCAGATTCTCTCGCGCAGGACGAAGAACAACGCCGTTCTCATCGGCGAGGCGGGCGTTGGAAAGACGGCCGTCGTCGAGGGGCTTGCGCAGGCGATCCACCGCGGCGAAGTCCCCGAGAAGATGCAGTCGAAGCGCGTCGTCGCGATAGACATGGCGCGGATGGTGGCGGGGACGCAGTACCGCGGCCAGTTCGAGGAGCGCCTTAAAAAACTCATCGACGAGACGAAGCGAGCCGGGAATGTCGTCCTCTTCCTCGACGAAATCCACACGATGGTGGGTGCTGGCGGTGCCGAGGGCGCGATGGATGCGGCGAACATCCTCAAGCCCGCGCTTGCGCGAGGCGAGCTCCAGTGCGTCGGTGCGACCACTCTCAAGGAATACCACAAGTCCATCGAGAAGGATGCAGCGCTCGAGCGCCGCTTCCAGTCGGTGCAGGTTGACGAGCCAACAGTCGCAGACACGATACAGATTTTGAAGGGCATCGCCCCGAAATACGAAGAGCACCACTCCGTGAAGTTCGGAGACGCCGCTCTTCGCGCCGCAGTCGAGCTGACGGCGCGCTATCTCCCCGCGAGGCAGCTCCCCGACAAGGCAATCGACGCGATGGACGAGACGGGCGCACGTCTCAGGATGGGCGCATCCGCGAGGCCCAAGTCGCTCACCTCGCGGCAGGAGGCGATTGACGCGTTGAAGGGCAAGAAGGACGCGGCGGTGAAGGCCGGCGACTTCGATTCTGCGGCGCGATACCGCGAGTCGATAAGGATCGCTGCGGCCGAGTTCCAGGAGGCGCTCAAGAAGTGGAAGGAAACCCACGCCGAGGAGATCATCGAGGCGACAGAGGAGGATGTCGCTGAAACTGTTTCGTCGATGAGCGGTGTTCCCGTCGAGAAGATGAACGCGACGACTGCGGAGAAGCTTCTCGGCATGGAGAAGGCGCTTGGCGAAGTCGTTGTCGGACAGACTCCGGCAATCAAGGCGATTGCCCGCGCGCTTCGTCGCAGCCGCGCACTTATGGCTGATCCAAAGCGCCCGATTGGTTCATTCCTTTTCCTTGGTCCTACTGGCGTTGGCAAGACGCACCTCGCGAAGATGCTCGCCGAGAAGGTCTACGGCGACGAGAAGGCGCTTATCACGCTCGACATGTCGGAGTTCCAGGAGAAGTATTCGTCTTCGCGTCTCGTCGGCGCACCACCTGGATACGTCGGCTACGACGAGGGCGGGCAGCTTACCGAGAAGGTGCGCCGTAGGCCATATTCCGTCGTCCTCTTCGACGAATTCGAGAAGGCGAATTCCGATGTGATGAACATGCTGTTGCAGATTCTCGACGACGGGCGTCTCACCGACGGCCAGGGACGCGTAATCGACTTCCGCAACACGATAATCATCTGCACCGCGAATCTTGGTTTCGACTTTGCGCGCGAGGGCCATACACTTGGCTTCGCGACCGAGACAGCCGAGACTAGCTTCGACCTTCTCAAGGAGAAGCTACTCTCCGAGGCGAAGCGCACTTTCCGCCCTGAGCTCTTGAACCGCTTTGACGAGACTGTCGTCTTCCGCAAGCTCGAAAAGGGCGACATGGAGTCGATACTTAAGCTTGAACTTGCAAAGCTCCAGTCGCGGCTCAAGGACTCGCACATTTCGCTTTCGCTCGACAAGAAGGCGACGGCGTTTCTCGTTGAGAAGGGCTACGATTCTGCGCTTGGCGCACGGCCTCTTCGCCGCGTCGTTCAGGATTTCGTCGAAGATCCGCTTGCAGACCTCGTCCTCGCCGGCAAGTCAAAGCCGCGTATGCGCGGCAAGCTCGCCAAGGACGGCAAGTCGATCAAGTTCTGATCGCCGACTATTTAGTCTTGCTTGCCGTTGTAGCGCCGCCTGTACATCTTGGCAGCGACATCTCGCGAGGCCTCTACTAGCTCTGGATACGGCATGTCCGCCACGTTGAGGAACCCGATCTGGTAGTTTTCGCCGTCAGGGCGGCCCGTGAGCGCCTGATCCTGCCACTGGAACCAGTGCGTTCCTACGAAACGCGGATGGTCGAGACATCCGTAGACGAAGTTGCGGTAGCACTGTGCGCGTTCGTTCTGGTCTTGCGTCGCGACGAGCCCGGTGTGGAACATGCCGCGGTCAAGCGCGCCGAAGTGGAACTCGCCGTTGATCATCGGCTTGTCCTCCGCGTCTGAAGGAAGGTCCTTGGCGGGCTTGCGGTTGTAGATGTTCACGCTTACGACGTCACAGTGCCTCGCGGCCGCTCGAAAGACCGTATCCGAACCCCACGCGATGCGGCAGCCGAGATAGAGGTGATTCGGCAGCTCTTCGCGCAACACGCGTCGGACGGTGCTGAAATATTTCTCCGCCACGTCCTTCATCCGCTCTTCGTTGTTCCACGAGAGTTCGTTATCGACGAATACGCCTATGCACCACGGGTCGTCGCGCATCGTCTTTGCGCTGGCCTTGGCGCGCTCGCGTAGCGTCTTTTCGAACTCCGGATTGAATGGATCGGGAAGGGCGCCCCACCAGCCCTTCGAGTCCTTCAGACGCGGCGTGCCATGCGTGCCGAGGCAGAGCGTGTAAGGCGTGCGGTCGCGCGAATATATCTCCGACCAGCTCCAGTTCGCGATAGTGTTGAGCCCCCAGGCGCGCAGGCGGCGATGGGCGCGGTCGATGTATTCGGCTTTCCATCCCTCGCCGTACTTGCGGCGGAGGTTGGCGTTTGCGAAGGTGAACGTGTCATAGGGAAGATGTTCCTTCTCCTTGTAGAAGCCGTGCGCGGCTGGCCACGAGTTGCGTCCCCAGAAGCATCCGAACACGGGGTCGTCCTTCGCGGGCAGCCAAGAGAAGTAGTTTTCGCGGAAGCCGATGCCCGTAGTGCCGTTTCCGATGCCGACGCAGTCGACGCCATGAGAGAAGAAAAGTCGGCCGTCGGGATCGACGAGCCACCATTTGCCGTTCACTTTCTCCGTCCTGAAAAAGCCAGTCGCCTTGAGCTGCGGACCGCCCGCCCAGCCGCCGAAGCGGTCAGCCTCGGGGATGGGCGTTGCACCGTTCTTGGCAAGCCAGGCGTCCTCGTCGGTCTTCGTGCGCGCGAGCTCCACCTCGTCGTGCACCTTTCCCGGCCAGTCGTCGTGCATGAACTGCCCGAAGCGGTCCACGAACGGAAGAAACGACTTCGCGGGCAGGATCTTCTGGTTCGCCGTGCCGACACCGTCGGCTGTGACGCTGAGCACGCAGAAGCCCCCTGTCGTGCCGTCCTTGCAGAGAAAGATATGGAACGACGTTGCGTGATGGATATCGAAGCCGCCGCCTGAGCTGCCGTGCGCCGAGGGGCATCCGTTCATGCCAACGAGCTTTAGCGGCGCATCGAGAGCCCAAGGCATGACGTGCATGACGGCAATGATAGTGCCGGTCGCGTGCGGCTTTAGTTCGACGGACCCGCCAGGCCCCTGTCCCTGTACGTTGCGCCCCTTTACACTGAGATGCACGGTGCGCGTCTCGTGCGTCGTATTGCTTACCGTCACGACGAAGCGCCCGAAGCGCGAGAGATCTGCCTCTCCCTTGACGAAGTCCATGCGGACGCCAGGCCAGCTTGCCTCGGTTCCGGTCGTTACTGCGACGGAACCGTCTTCGAGCATGACAATCGAAGAGTCGCGCTGTGCGCGCATCACGGTGTCGGGGCCGGGCCAGAGTGTTTCGGCGGTGGCCGCAGTCACGGCGACCATAAAGATAACAGACATGCAGATTTTCATGCTGGTATTATGCAGAATCCTCCTGTATTTGTCAATACTGCGGTCAACAAGCCGCCTGCGCGACGGCGGCTAATTTTTCGCCCAAAGCCGAAGCGGATTATGATATACTATACATTTCAATGAGCGCAATGGATACAGCAGTGGCGAAAGCGGCGGTTTTGACCGAAGCTTTGCCGTATATTCGTGATTTTCACGGCTCGGTTGGATGACATTGCGTTCATGCGCGTCGTGGGCATGAAGGTCGTCATCGTCCACGGCGGCGGCAAGGCGATTTCCAAGGCGTTAAAGGAGTCGGGCCACGAGCCGAAGTTCGTGGATGGCCTGAGGGTTACCGACGAAGCGACGATGGAGATCGTCCGTCGCACCCTCAACAACGTCGTCAATCCCGATCTCGTGCGCCGACTTCAGGCGCGCGGTGCGAACGCGCGGCCGATTCACGGCAACTGGGTCTTTGCAGCGCGCAAGATAGAGAATCCCGACCGCGGTTATGTCGGCGAGGTCGTCTCTGCGGACACGCGCGCCGCGGTGGAGATGCTTGACGCGGGCATCATCCCAGTGGTTACGCCGCTCGGCACTGGCGTCGAAGACAACCATCTTTACAACATCAACGCCGACTTCGCCGCCGCTGCGCTTGCAAAGGCGCTGAAGGTCCGCAAGTTCGCGCTCGTCTCGGACGTGCCAGGCATCCTCAAGGACTCGACCGATCCGTCGACACTCTTCTCCACCTTGCATCTCGCGGACCTCGTGACGCTCAAGAAAGAAGGGGTGATTTCGGGCGGCATGCTACCGAAGGTCGAGAGCTGCGCGGACGCGATAAAGTCGGGCGTAAAGAAAGTGCACCTCGTCGACGGACGCATGGCGCATTCGCTGCTTTTGGAAATATTCACGCGTGAAGGCGTGGGAACGGAGATAACGGAATGAGCAACAAGACACAGGAAATCCTCGACATCTACAAGGCGTCTCTGATGCCGACGTACGCACCTTCGGTCGTCCTCGCGAGCGGCAAGGGCGTTACCGTCAGGGACGTGGACAACCGTCCGTTCTACGATTTCACGAGCGGCATCGGCGTTCAGTCCGTCGGCTATTCCCACCCGAAGGTCGTCAAGGCGATCCAGGAGCAGGCCGCGGCGATGACGCACAGCTCCAATCTTTTTGTGAACGAGCCAGCTACGCGCCTCGCGGCGAAACTTGTCGAGCTCTCTGGACTCGGCGGCAAGGTGTTCTTCTGCAACTCGGGCGCCGAGGCGAACGAGGCGGCGATCAAGCTCGCCCGCAAGTGGGGTTCCGCGAACGGCGGCCGCTACGAAGTCGTCACGTTCAGGCAGGGTTTCCACGGCCGCACGCTCGCGACCGTCGCCGCGACCGCGCAGGCGTGGTGCCAGGAGGGCTTCGACCCGCTGCCCGTCGGCTTCGCTTATGCCGACTACAACGACATCGAGTCGGTGAAGGCCGCGATCAACGACAAGACGGTTGCCGTCATGCTCGAGGCCGTGCAGGGCGAGGGCGGCGTCACGCCAGCGACCGAGGAATTCATCAATGGCGTTCGCGCTCTCTGCGATGAGAAGAACCTCATCATGATCGTCGACGAAGTGCAGGCCGGCATGGGCCGCACTGGAACGTGGTTTGCATGGCAGGGCTACGACGTCAAGCCCGATCTCTTCACTTGCGCCAAGGCGCTTGCCGGCGGCCTTCCGATGGGCGCGCTCGTCTCGAACGCGAAATTCGCGGACGTCCTAGTTGCGCCGAGCCACGCGTCCACCTTCGGCGGCAATCCCGTCGCCGCGGCCGCGGCCCTTGCCGTTATCGACGTGATCGAGAGCGAAGGGCTTCTCGCGAAGGCGGTCGAGATGGGGACGCTTCTCCGCGAGGCGCTGCAGGGCTTTGTCGACAAGTACGACAAGATCCTCGAAGTGCGCGGCAAGGGGCTCATGCTCGGTCTCGTCGTCGACGCCGACGCGAAGGAAGTCGTAGAGGCGCTTCAGGCGCAGGGGCTTCTTGCTCTTACCGCCGGCCCCCATGTCGTCAGGTTCCTCCCGCCGCTCGTTCTCAAGGAGTCCGATCTCGAAGAGGCGGTGGACATGATTTCCGACGCGCTTGACTGCATGTTCGGCGAGTGACACGTAGGGCGTCTTTCAGATTTTGGTTGCGGATTTCTGGTATAAGTTCGCCATTGACAACGGCGTGCCGATATGAGATAATACGCGCCACTTCTTTTTGGGGATATAGCTCAGTTGGTAGAGCGTCTCAATGGCATTGAGAAGGTCAGGGGTTCGACTCCCCTTATCTCCACCACAAGGAAAGCGCATCAAGCCCAACAGAATCAAGGGTCTGATGCGTTTCTTGTTTTAGTGTGTTCTCACGAAAAAGCAACGGGGGACAATGGGCAAGTAATCACCAGATGGCGGGGAAGAACGCACACGAAACACGGAAGGCACGCGCAGCCGAAAAATCTTTACCACACCCCTCGCCATCGCGCCCGTGGGACTCCATATTTTGGTATAATGTCAAATACGGCAGAGGAAATTCGGATGAAACCTTTTCATGTCTGGGGTGTAGACAGCTTAGCGTGCATAGACAGAAACCGATCTTGAGCGAGAGGGCAACCATTGGGCGCAGATGGCCTGCGCTCCTTGTGGTCGCGCTGTCTCTTCTCGCGCCCGCCGCGGCGCGGGCGGGGTTTACTTCCATCTACACGCTCGGCTCGGGCGACGCCGGCAGGGAGCTCGCGAACAACACCGTGTACAAGGTGGAGTCCGACCTGACGCTGACGAACACCGGCACCGGGCCGGGTCTTAGTGTGGCCAGCGGCGCGACTGTTGTCCTCTACATTAAAAAAGGCGCCACGCTCACTGTCAACGGTGGCAACTCCAGCGGAAGGAGCGCTGGCGACGCCGGCCTCCGCGTGCTGTCCGGCAGGACGCTTGTCGTGACGGGAGGCGGCAAACTCGTCGCCACCGGCGGCAATGCGGGGAATGGCGTGAACGGCGGCGATGCGGGATCCTGCTCTCTCAACATGAGCGGTGATTCGCATGGCGGGCAAGGCGGCGCTGGTGGCAACGGCGGAGCGGGCGCGTCGGCGGGCATCGGCGGCTACGGCGGCTACGGCGGCTACGGCGGTACTCGCCCCGACAGTGAAGAATGGGTCGAGACGAACGACACGAGCGACTACGACCGGAACGGAACCGACGGCAACAAAGGCGCTCCCGGCGGCAACGGCGATGATATGGGGACGGTTTATCTCCTGGGCAGCCTGAACGTGACGGCTACCGGCGGTTCCGGCGGTTCCGGCGGATCGCCAGGGGGCAACACGGGCGGCGAGCATGAAAGCAACTGGTCCGGCGTTAACTGGTATTACGTCGGCGGCGCGGGTGGTGGCGGCGGCGGTGCGGGCGGAATCGCGCCCTATTACGCCATCGGCGGTGGCGGCGGTGGCGGCGGTGGTGGCGGCTCCGGCGGCAACGGCGGCCTATACTGGAAGGGCAGCGGTGGCACGGGGACAGCAAATAAACCGGATGGCGCCGGTGGCCAGGGCGGATGGGACAACGGAGTTTCCTCTTCGCGCACCGAGCCAGATTACGCCCAGTCGTCGAGTGGCACTAAATACAAACACGGCGGATATCGCGGATCGGGCGGCGCAAAGGGCGCGAACGGCGGCAACGGCACGCTCTACCGCGACAGCGGCGTGACTCTCAATGCCACATACGCCTCGGCGACGAGCGCCACCACCCACTCCGCGATCGAATACTCGCTCACGTTCTCCGACGGCCAGCGCGTGAACGAATCGACAACGGCGCGCCTCGGCTATGCGTATCCGACCGCGCCCATTCCGCCGTCGCGCCCGGGCTGGGCGTTCCACGGCTGGTTCACTGAGGAGTACGGCAACGGCACGAAATACTACAACGGCGACGGCACGGCGGCGGCCGAGGAGTGGGGCACCATCGGCGACCTCACGCTCTACGCCTATTGGACGCTTGAAGATCCGCATCTCGCCGACACGATAAGCGTCAACGGCGTCGGGCTCGTTGGCGGGCAGACGCAGACTGGCGACGGCTGGTACTATGATGGCTCAACCGGCTATGTCTGGCTCCAGGAGCAGGGCAGGACATACGTCATCACCGGCAACGACCCGGCCGGCGAGTTCAGCATCTATGCACATGCATCGTGTACGGTCGTCATGTCCAACCTCACCATCAACGCAAGCAGCAACGTGAACCGACCGCCCTTCGAGAACAATCCCAATATGAGCCCTGTGCTGATGTTCGCGGGTACGAACCACCTCTACGGCCCCGTGGGCTTTCCGGCAATCTACACGTACGGTGTCGGGACCTTGACGATACGCGACGGCGGCGGAGTTGTCTACGCGACCGGCGGCGCGAATGCGCCAGGCATCGGCGGCGCGCCCGGTACGTCGACCGGCAGCCTGAAAATCGAGGGCGGCACCATCGAGGCATACGGCGGAGAATATGGTTCCGGCATAGGGTCGGCGAAAGACGGCGGTTTTGGCTCGATCACCATTTCCGGCGGAATTGTGACGGCCGTTGGCAAGGGAATCAGTTTTTCCGGCGGCGGTGCTGGCATCGGCGGCGGCGCTTCGCAGCCCGGCGGCGTCATCCGGATTACGGGTGGCGCCGTGAGAGCGACGGGCGGCGATAGCGGCGCGGGTATCGGCGGCGGCAGCTCGGCGGCTGGCGGCAACATTTCCATTTCCGGTGGCACGGTCAATGCAACAGGCGGTCGTGTCGGCGCGGGAATTGGCGGCGGCGTCAACGGTGACGGCGGCACCATTGCGATTACGGGTGGCGCCGTGAGAGCGACGGGCGGCGATGGCGGCGCGGGTATCGGCGGCGGCGACTGCGGCGCCGGCGGGTCGATCACGATTTCCGACGGCGATGTTGTCGCAAGGGGAACGGGCTATGGTGCCGGCATCGGCGGCGGCAGAAACAAAATCGGCGGCACAATCACAATCACGGGCGGTCATGTAGACGCAGCCGGCGATGCGCGCGGCGCGGGCATTGGCGGCGGCAGCGGCTGCGTTCCGGGCACGATTTCCATTTCGGGAGGAATCGTCATGGCCGTCGGAGGAACGAACGGCTGCGCAGGCGTCGGCAGTGGCTACGAAGGCTGGACCTACGCAGGCACTGGATCAATCCGCATTTCCGGCGGCACGATTTACGCTTCGGGCAGTCGCGAATCCCCAGATATCGGCCGCAGAAGCAACGAACATAATGTAATCGCGGTTTTCACCGGTGGCGCCATCTATGTTGACAAGGAAAAGGTTCAGCCCGATCCGAAAGACGGGTTCGAAAAAAGAGTCTTCCCCGTCGACCTCGACATAGGCCTCCCCAACAGCAAGGTGACGGAGTTCGAGCTGGGGACCAGAAACAGCGGATTCGAGAACATCTATACCAACGACAGGGGCATCCTGCGCATCTGGCTGGCTTCTTCCATTTACAGCTATGGAATACGCGTTACAATGGAGGATGGATCCGAGCATGTCTTCTGCTTCAAAGTCGACGATGACGGCAAAGTGACATCGAGCGACTTCCTCATGGTGAATGGAGTGATCATAACTGGAGATGTCGACCAGATCGGCGCGGAGTGGACCTATACGAAAAGCACGAGCGAATTGGCTCTTCTCAATGACGCCACAGTCAGCGGCGTCTCCACGAGCGGCACCTTCCGGATCGTCGTGGCAGACGACAGAGTCGCGAACCTTACGCTGAAGGACCTGACGATTGTCGCGCGCAGCGAGAAATACGCATCCGCAGTTGTGGTGTCCAACTCTGCTTGCTCGGTCGCGCTCTCGGGCGACAACATTGTCGAGGCAAAGGGACAGTACGCGGCCGGCATCGAGGTCGCGTCCAATTCCGTAATGACGGTTGCCGGGGACGGAAGCCTCGCCGTCTTAGGCGGTGAGAAAGGGGCTGGCATTGGCTCGCGTGGCGGCTTTATGCCCCCAGGCAACATCGTCGTAGAGGGCGGCACGATCGTAGCCCGGGGCGGCGCGAATGCGGCGGGGATAGGCGGTGGAGCGTCGTCGAACCTCATGACGAACAACATTGTCATCACCGGCGGAAGAATCACGGCGACAGGCGGGGCGAGCGCCGCAGGCATAGGTTCCGGCAATGTCGGAGGGGGCTCGGGCAATAAGATGCTCCCAGAGGGCGCAGTGAAGATTTCGGGCGGTACGGTTCTCGCCGCGAATGGAGACGGCGATATTGTCAACCTCAGCGACCTCATCATGAGCGGGAACGCCAATTCGACATCGGATGTGGGTACGGATACATCGTTCCAGATTACTGGCGGCAGCATCCACGGCGCGAACCTCGACGTCAAGCCGAATCCTGTGGACGCCGACGGCACGCCTCTCAGATACCTTCTCTTCACGAACATGACGGCGGGCGCGGCGGTTTCGATCGCATCG
>CADCGZ010000020.1 GCA_902801025.1 uncultured bacterium
CTTCGAAGGCCAGTTCGAGGTTCCGCTCGGCATGGCCTACAATTCCTACGTAGTCAAGGGCGAGAAGGTCGCCGTGATGGACACGGTCGATGCGCGCTTCGGCGACGAGTGGCTCAAGAACGTCGCGGCCGCGACCGACAAGGTCGACTATCTCGTCGTCCACCACATGGAGCCAGACCACTCCGCCAACATCGCGAAGTTTGCGGCAGCATACCCGGGGGCGAAGATCGTCTCGTCCATGCCCGCGTTCGCGATGATGAAGAACTACTTCGGCACCGATTTCGCTGACCGTCGCGTCGTCGTCAAAGAGGGCGACACGCTCGACCTCGGCGGGCATGCGCTCGCGTTCGTCGGCGCCCCGATGGTGCACTGGCCCGAGGTGGTCGTCAGCTACGATTCTGCGACGAAGACGCTCTTCTCAGCCGACGGGTTCGGCAAGTTCGGCGCAAATGACAAGGTCGATCCCGAGGGATGGGACTGCGAGGCGCGTCGCTACTACTTCGGCATCGTCGGCAAGTTCGGCATGCAGGTGCAGGCGCTTCTCAAGAAAGCGGCGACGCTCGACATTGCGCGCATCTGCCCGCTTCACGGCCCCGTGCTCCAGACGCCCGAGGAAATCGCCCATGTCGTCAAGCAGTATCAGACCTGGAGTTCCTACAGCGTCGAGACCGAGGGCGTATGCGTCGCCTACACTTCTGTCTACGGCCACACCAAGGCCGTCGTCGAGAAGTTCTGCGAGATACTGAAGGCGAAGGGCTGCCCGAAGGTCGCCTGCGCCGATCTCGCGCGCGACGACATGTACGAGACGATTGAGGACGGCTTCCGCTACGGACGGCTCGTCCTTGCGACGACGACTTACAACACCGGCGTCTTCCCGAAGATGGAGGAGTACATCCGCCATCTCCTTCGTCGCAACTACCAGAACCGCAAGGTCGGTTTCATAGAGAACGGCTCGTGGGGCCCGATGGCCGCGAAGGGCATGAAGGACCTTCTCGCCGCCGCGAAGGGGCTCTCGTTCTGCGAGGCGACCGTCACGGTAAAGGGCGCGATGACGGACGACACCGTCGCGCAGCTCGAGAAACTTGCGGACGAAATACTGAAGTAGGATTAGCCGCAGCAAGCCAGATGAGAAACAGGGTCGCAGAGCACGTCGCAGCGCTGCCGAAGAGCGGAATAAGGAAGTTCTTCGACATCGTCGCCCAGTCGAAGGACATTGTGTCCCTCGGCGTTGGCGAGCCTGACTTCGACACGCCCTGGCATATTTCACGCGCTGCGGTCACCTGTCTCGAAAACGGCGGCACTCACTACACCTCGAACCTCGGCACGCCCGAGCTGAGGCAGGCGATATGCCGCTATCTCGAGCGCCGCTTCTGCGCGAAGTTCGACTGGAAGTGCGAGGTGCTCGCGACGGTTGGCGTCTCCGAGGCGATAGACCTCGCGATACGCGCCATCTGCTCGCCCGGCGACGAAGTGCTCTACCACGAGCCGTGCTTCGTCTCGTATGCGCCGACGATCCGCCTTGCGCACGCGGTTCCCGTCTGCGTCGAGACGCGCGTGGAGGACGAGTTCCGCCTTACCGTGGACGCGCTCGAGAAGAAGGTTACGCCCAAGACGAAGGCCGTGCTCCTGAACTTCCCCTGCAACCCGACTGGCGCGACGCTTTCGCGCGACGACATGGCGGCGATCCTCGGTTTCTGCGAGAAGCACGATCTTCTTCTTCTTGCGGACGAAGTCTACTCGGAGCTTAACTACGAGATTTCGGGGGAAGAGAATTTTAACGCAGAGACGCAGAGACGCAGAGATGCGGAGAGTAGGGAAGCCAATGCGCTTCCGTCGTTTGCATCGTTCTCGAAATACCGCGACCGCGTGATTTTGCTGAACGGCTTTTCAAAGTCGTGGGCGATGACCGGCTACCGCCTCGGTTATGCGTGCGGGCCTACCGACGTCATCGACGCGATGATGAAGATTCACCAGTACGGCATAATGTCCGCGCCGACGCTCGCGCAGGCGGCGGGAGTAGAGGCGATGGACTTCGGCGACAAGGACGTTGATCGCATGCGCCGCGAATACAAGAAGCGCCGCGACTGGCTCGTTCCCGTGTTGAACGAAATGGGCCTCAAGACCCTTATGCCGAAGGGCGCGTTCTATCTTTTCGTCGACGTGCGCTCCACTGGGCTTTCCGACGAGGAGTTTGCGCTGAAGCTCCTCAAGGAGTTTGGCGTCGCCTGCGTTCCGGGCACCGCGTTTGGCGCGTGCGGCGCTGGGTTTGTTCGCATGTCCTATGCGACGTCTCTCGACAAGATCAAGCTTGCGGCGTCGCGCATCGCGAAGATGCTGAAGTCGATTTCGTAGGTGACGGCATGCGCGGCGAACGGACAGTGCTTGTGACAGGCGGTACGACGCGCATCGGCAAGGCGATTGCAGACGCCCTGCGCGCGGCGGGCTGGCGAGTCATCACGAGTTCCCATCGCGCAGACTCAGACGCAGACATCGTAGCCGACCTTGCGGAGCCGCTTGGCGCGGCAAAGCTTTATTCCGCGTGTCTGAGTCTTCTTGACGGGAATCCTCCTGACGCGATTGTCAACAACGCGGCGCTTTTCGTCGGCGACGATGCAACGCTTGAGGCGGTGAATCTTGATTCTCCGCGCAAGCTCACGACCTTGATGGCTGGTCGGGAGACCGGGCGGGGCGCCGTCGTGAACATTCTCGACTGCCGTGTGCTTGGCGGGGGCGAGCCGCGCGGCGCATACGAGAGGTCCAAGCGCGGGCTTCTCGAGAACACCACAAAATCCGCGGCGCTTTTCGCAGACACGCTCCGCGTCAATGCCGTCGCGCCCGGCCCCGTGCTTGCGCCGGAGGGCGTAAGCGAGAAGGCGGGCGAGATGCCGCTCGGAAGGCCGCGCCCCGAGGATGTCGCGAAAGCGGTCGTCTTTCTTCTCGAGGCGAACGCCACAACCGGCTGCGTCATCCCGGTCGACGGCGGGCAGTCGGTTCTAAGTTAGCTTTCTCGCGCCTCGTCCCCTTGCAAAACATAGCTCTCGCGGGGTCTGTCCCCACAGGCACGTCCTGGGGGTTGTGATATGATATAATACCATTCATGAGAAATCTGTGCGAGAGATTGTTGAAGACGACGTGTCGCCTTGCTTGTGTCGCCTGCTTCGCGCTGCCGGCTGCCGCTGAGCCACAGCTGACGCTCAAGCCGGTGAAGATGCCGCAAGGAGGGAATTCGCTCGTGTGCAAAGATATCGCCTACGGTCCGCGGCAGCTGGGCAAGGGCGCGGCGCATCCCGACGTTGCACAGACATACGACCTCTATCTGCCAGCGGAGATCGGCAAGATCCACGAAGACGCGCCGTTCCTCCTCTATGTCCACGGCGGAGCGTGGATCGGCGGAAACAAGAACTGGCCCATGCCGCTTTTTGTGGCGATGGCTAAAAACGGATTCGTCATTGCGTCGATGAACTACGCCTTGTGCAACAACGACCGTGGCGGGGACCACGCCTTTGCAGACATGCTGAGGGACATCGACGCGATGGTGTCGCACATTCCGCAGGTCGCGGCGGCGGCGGGGATCAAGATTTCGAAATTCGCAATCGGCGGCAGCTCGGCGGGTGGGCACCTTGCACTTCTCTATGCCTACGATGGCGCGAATCCGTCAGTGCTCGACCTTGGCCTCAAGCACGCAGTGCCAATCGCCTGTGTGTTCAGCGACTGTGGCCCAAGCGACATCGCCAGTCCCGAGTTTGGAGTGGCTGGGATGAACGCGAACAAAGGCGACTTCCCGACCTGGGCGGCGAATTTCGGCGTCCTCTCTGGGCTTGGGCGCAAATATGGCGACTTTTCGAAACTCGTCAAGGAGATCGCGCGCTACTCGCCCGTCAACCTCGTTTCGGCGAACTGCCCGCCGACGATCTGCGTCTATGGGAATACAGGGGTTGTTCCGACATCGAAAAAGTTTACTTATGCCGCAGGAAAGAAGCGCCCATATTCGGATCTCTGGAAGATGATGGATTCCGAGGTGACCCCGCCCAAGTCGGTTGGTACAGATGGAATTGTCGCGGTTCAGAACTACGATGCGCTCACGAACCGTCTTGCCGCAGCGAATGTTCCGTATGCCGCTAGGATTGAGCAGGCGCCGCACTGCCAGATACTATATCGCAAGTTGGCGACTGTTCCGTGGCTTTTCGATAACATCAGGAAATATCTTAAGTAACGGAATGGCTGGGGACAGGCCCCGCGAAACCCTTTAAAATGGGCCTTTTGGGCTGTTTCAGTAGGCGAGGCGAAGCTCGTCAAGCGTGCGGGCGATTTTGATGACTGGCCAAAGACGCTTCCAGCGCGGGAGGTCTTTCCAGTAGGCGATAAATTCTTTCATGCGTCCAAGGACTTGCGAGGGACCGCACAGTTCCGCCGTCGAGGCGTCAATGTATTTTGAGAGCAGGTCGCCTATGTCGTCGCGCATCCCGAGCTGGCGAATAAACGCCCGCCCGATCATTACACTCTGTGTCTTTGTGTCTCTGTGTGATATTTCTGATTCGCAATCTTGCTCACACGGAGCCATGTGGGATTGAAGCGGCAAGTCGCCATTCGCCACGATTGGCATCTTTGCGACGGCAGCGACTTTCTTGAACGACTCCCAGTCGCACTCGCCGCCGTACATCTGCCGCGCGTTCCGCGCATGGACGGTGAGGAAGCGCAGCGGGAAAGAATTGAGCATCGGCATAAGCGCGAGTAGCTCGTCGTTCTTGTCGAAGCCAAGGCGCGTCTTCACTGAGAGTTTCCCATCTCCCATCGTCTCGCACCCGACGGCTATCATCTTCTCGAGCACGGCGGGAGTTCTCAAAAGTCCGCTGCCGCGCCCCTTGTTTCTTACCATCGGATAGGGACAGCCGCAGTTGAGGTCTGCGGTATCGTAGCCGGCTTCTTTTATTCTTAAGAGGCACGCGCGCAGAGATTCAGGGTCTTTGCCGATGAACTGTGGGGTGACTTTGATTGTGTCGCGCGGAGCCGGCGAGCCGCAGGGCGAGTTGAAGGTTTGAGTTGGAGTTGGAGAATGGAATCGTGCCAATTCGCGATCCTTCAGCGGATCGAAGCCGGGGTTTGCGGAGATGAAGGGCGTTATGGCTTCGGAGAATTCGGCCTCGCGAATCTGCTCCGCAAATGTCTCGCGGAAGCACCGTATCGTCACGCCTCGAAGCGGAGCCAGGATCATGCGAGGCGCTCCGCGAGCGTGGTGCGGCGTTCGCGCACGACGTTCGTGTCGATTGCGCGGTTTACCGCGTAGGGAACGCCGATGAGAAGGACGAGCTTCTTGCCGCGCGTGATGGCGGTGTAGAGGAGATTCCTCTGGAGCATCACGTAGTGCTGTGTGTGGATTAGGACGATTACGGCCGGGTATTCCGAGCCCTGCGACTTGTGGATCGTAGTCGCGTAGGCGAGCACGAGTTCATCTAGATCTCCAGCGTCGTACTTTACGGGCCGCCCATCGAACGTGACGACAAGCGAGCGATCCGTCGGTTCTACCGCTTTTATGAACCCGACGTCGCCGTTGTAGACATCCTTGTCGTAGTTGTTCCTGAGCTGCATTACGCGGTCGCCTACGCGGAATGTCGTTCCGCCGCGGATTAAGGCCGCGCCTGAGGGGTTGAGCGCTTTCTGCAGCTCGAAGTTGAGACTTTCTGTGCCGAGAAGGTTGCGGCGCATAGGCGTAAGTACCTGGACGTCCTCAAGCGGATCGAGCCCGAACTTGCGAGGGATGCGCTGGGTCATGAACTCGATTGCGCGCTTAAGGCACTGCTCCGGGTCTTCGCACCGGACGAAATAGAAGTCGGTGTCGCCGCTTCTTATCTCCAGCGGCTCGCCGGCGTTAACGTGGTGGGCGTTCGTGACGATGAGCCCGCCGGCGTCTTGCCGGAAGATCTGGTCGAGGCGAGTAAAGGCGATGTTGCCGGACTTTATGAGATCGCCGAGGACATTCCCCGCGCCGACGCTCGGCAGCTGATCCGTGTCGCCGACGAGCACTACCGCCGCCGTGGAGGGAATAGCCGAGAGCAAGTCGTTTGCAAGCTTGATGTCTATCATCGACGTCTCGTCAAAGATGAAGACGTCGCCTTCGAGCGGGCTTTCCTTGTTGAACGTGAACTTGTTCGTCACTGGGTTCCACTTGAGAAGCCGGTGGATCGTCTGCGCCGCTGCGCCGACCGACTCGGACATGCGCTTCGCTGCGCGGCCTGTCGGCGCTGCGAGGACTACTTTAAGTTTCTTCGCGCCGTAGATGTCGACGAGCGCTCGGATTATCGTCGTCTTGCCAACGCCAGGTCCGCCGGTGATGATGGAGAACTTGTTGCAGAGGCATTTCTCGAGAGCGTTCGTCTGCTGCGCTGCGAGCGAGAAGCCCGCCTTTTGCTCCCACCACGTGACGGCCTTGTCAGCGTCTACTGGCGTGAAGCCGGGGAGGGAGTCCCTTATTCGCCTGACATGCGAGGCTGTCTCGCGCTCGGCCCACCAAAGCGAACGCAGGTAGATGCGGCGGGGAGAGGTGGCGTCGTGTCGCTCGGCCCATGTGGCGTCTGCGTCTTTCGCGGCGCTGTCGCTCTCCGCGAGGACGCGGCCTTCGGCAATTTCCTTCTCGAGTGCTTCGCCAAGAATCTCGGTCGGTATCTCGGTGAGTTCGTTCGCGTGAAGAAGGAGGTCGTTCTCGAAAGTCCAGCAGTGCCCCGAGTCCTCCGCCTCGGTTTCGAGCGTGTAGGAAATCGACGCTTGCGCGCGAAGGGGCGAATCCTTCGGGATGCCGACGGAGAGCGCGATGCGGTCGGCAGTCGCAAAGCCGATACCCCAGATGTCGCGGCAGAGTTTGTAGGGGTCGGCCTTTACGATCGCTATCGCGTCAGGGCCATATTTGCGGACGATCTTCGTCATCTTCGCTATCGAGATGCCGTAGGTCTGGCCGAAGATCATGTTCTCCCTTAGCGTCTCGTTCGCGTGCCAGCTTGCGCGTATTTGCTCGATCTTTGCCTTGCCGAGCTTTGGCACTTCTACGAGTCGTGCCGACTGGTGGGAAAGGACATTCAACGTGTCTTCACCGAAGGTTTCGACGATGCGCTTTGCGAGGACCTTGCCGACGCCCTTTATGAGCCCCGAGGCGAGATAGCGCTCTATGCCGACGAGGGACCGCGGCGCGACGCAGGTGATCGTCTCGGCCTTGAACTGGCGTCCGTGGACCTTGTCGGTCACCCACGAGCCGGTCGCGGAAATTTCCTCGCCTTCCCACACCGCCTGCGCCTTGCCGACGACGGTTATCTCGTTGAGCTGCCTGAGCGCGAAGCCGGAAGGGAGTTCGACATGGAGGACGGTGTAGCCGTTCTCGTCGTTGTGGAACACGACCGACTTGATCGTTCCCTCTACCGTTTCGCTTGCTTCATCTGCCATTTGTGGATATTATATCAAAAATAGCAATGTGAGTCTGCGGAGGCCTGCGCCCGACCTGCTCGCCCGACCCGCAGTTTGCGGGCGCCCCACCAGCATGATTTTGACGCGCGCGCCTTCACGCGCGCCCTTTACGCTGACAGTCAAAATCACGCCGGGCCCGCAAACGTGCTCTCGTGCGACAGTCGGCTCTCCGGCCTCCGTATCAAGTCCTGCGTCTGTCGCAGAATCACAGGTGAACCTTATTCGGATGGGTGGCGTTTAAAGAGGTATGAGAAGCAAGATTGTCGCTGTTTGCGCCGTTGCTGCAGGCGCATTGACGGGAATGGGAGATGAGGCGAACACCTCGACTAACGCGGTGGCCGACTTGGGCACGGTCGTTGTCGAGGGGTCGGCCCTCTCAAAGTATCGGCCCGAGACTGTGGAAGGCGCGACCTTCACCGGCCTTGCGCCCGAAAAGTCGCCGACAGTCGTCGACACGCTGACGGAAGACTTCATCCGCGAGCACAACCCGACTGACCTCCACGACCTCCTCCGCTACGTTCCCGGCATCGAGACTGGCGGCAAGTCGCTTCTCGTCCGCCAGCCGGGAACGTTCCAGATACGCGGCATGGGCGGCACCGAGCCCGCTTTCGACGGCGTCGTGCCGATCGGGCTCGGCGCGGGGCTTTTCATGGACCCGTTCCTCATGGAGCGCGTCGAGATCGTGAAGGGCCCGATCGGCTCGCTTTCAGGCGGCGCGGGGTCGCAGCAGAACAACTCGGGCGCGGGCGGTTCGATCAACATGTACTTGAAGGGCGCGAATTTCCGCGGCGACGATGTCAACTTCCAGGAGAACACTTCCGTCGGCCGCAACACGTGGCGCCAGCGCGGCATGATCGACGCGAACGAGATCTATGGCGACGACAAGTTTGCCGTCCGAGCGATCGGCGCGTTCGACGTCTTTTCGCCGGCCTATCTTGGCGGGGGCTCGCAGAAGGGCGCCGACCCGCGGCAGTCCTACACGATTGCGCCGTCGTTCGCGTGGCGTCCCGTCGAGAACGTGACGATCGGGCTCAAGTCGATGTTCCAGAAGACCGACCAGCCGAGCTACATCGGCGTTCCCGTCTGGCACGGCCGCCCTGGCGGCGGCTACAGCTGGTACGAGTCCTCGTGCCGCAAGGGCGACCGCTCGAAATACGACTCGATGTACCTGAATCCCTACGTCGACTGGCAGGTCACAGACGACTGGCTTCTCAAGTTCGGCGGCGCGTTCATGTTCTCCGACTGGGAGCAGAGGACGCGCGAGCCGTACATGGCGAACGCCGAACTCGCCAACTTCTACAAGACCGGCGAGTGGACGAGCGGCGAGAAGTACATGACGTCGGGCTTTTCCGAGTCCGACCGTATAAGCCGCAGCTACAACCTCTACGCGCGCTCGGTCTACACAAAGGAGGAGCTGCCGTGGGGCTTCAGGAACACGCTCGTCGTGCAGCCCGACTTCTGGTATCGCGAGTCGACAAGCGGCTTCGGCGCGCCTGTCACGCGCTACGGCGCGACGCTCCAGGACTCGCTCGGCTGGGGCTGGGTGACGCTCCTTGGCGGTCTGCGTTACGACTACTTCACGGAGAATCCTCAGACGACTACCGCGTCGAACGGCACGACCACGCACTACCAGCGCGCAAACGAGTTCGCGTTTTCGCCGCGCGGCGGTCTTACGGTCCAGCCCCTCGACTGGCTCGTATTCTTCGGCAACCTTTCCCAGACGCGCACTCCGACGCTCGGCTACCGTGACGCCGACGGCAACAGGCCGACCGACCCGTGGACGGCGACGCAGATGGAAGGCGGCTTCCGCGTCCGCCCCGTCGAGAAGCTCTGGTTCTCGGCCTCGGTCTATCGGATTGACCAGCGCAACACTCCTGTAGCCGAGACGATCAACAATGACACGTACTACTATTTCGAGGGCAAGAGCAACTCGCGCGGCGTTGAACTTTCGCTCGCGGGCGACATCACCGAGAACTGGACGGTCCTCGCGATGTACGCGTACAACCGCTACGAGAACCGCAGCGCGACGGGAACGGCGCCTTCGGTCTTCCGCCGCAACCCCAACCATACGTTCTCTCTCAACACTTCCTACCGGTTCGACTGCTGCGACCTTTTGCGCGACGTCGTCATCGGCGGCGGCTATCGCTTTCGTTCCAAGAGTTTCGCCACATTCCGCGGCAGCTTTGTAGACGACAACATCTACTTCGCCCACAGCCACGTCTTCGACGTCACCGTGTCCGTCCCGTTCTCGAAGTTCGGCGGCTCAAAGGACTGGACGCTCACGCTTGGCGTGCGCAACCTCTTCGGTGAGAAGTACTTCGAGTCGGCGCGCCACTTCTACGAGTGCCTCGTCGGCGAGCCGCGCACATTCGAAATCGGCATCCGCGGCAAGTTCTGATCCGCACATCGCTTTCAGGTGGAGAGCGCGGCGGAAACGCCGCGCCCTTTTTGTGAATATGGTATAATCTACGCAAAGGAGCAAAGCAATGGTCGACTACAATGCGCTGAAGAAGAAGTTTCCGACAAAGGATCCCCAGAAGAAAAAGAAGATTGCAGCCATCAAGGCGATAAAGCGCGAGTATGCCGCCAAGCGTGCTGCCCTCGGCGGCGGCGCTCCGACTCTCAAGAAGGGCGTCGTCTTCTACGCAGTCGTAATCCTCGGGCTTATGATCCTCGGCTCGCTCATCCTCTCCGTCACCGGCAAGGGCGGACCGAAGGAAATTTCCCGCGCGCAGATCCTCGTCAGGAAGTCGATAGACTCGGTCGCCGTCGCGCTCGGCCGCTACCGCTACCATGTCGGCAACTATCCTTCGACCGAGGAAGGCCTCGAGTCGCTCGCGGCGATTACGCCGCGGAAGAAGGGCTGGAACGGCCCCTACATCAACCATGTCGTGAAAGACCCGTGGGGGCACGACTACGTATACGTCAACAACGGCGAGAACGAATACCCGACGCTCTACTCTAAGGGCCCCGACGGCAAGGCGGGAACGACCGACGACGTCCTTCCCGACCGCGCGCTCTACGACGCTCCTTTCAAAGACACTTCTTGGACGAAGGGCTGGATGCCGTATTACCTGCGTGGCTATGTGCTCGCTCCCGACAAGCGCACGAAGTCCGCGATCGAGGAAGAGGTCAAGGCCGTGCTCGCGGCAGAGCAAGGACCTGCGGAGGGCGAGTTTGTCCTGCACGACGGCTGGGAGTTCTCGCGCGACCAGAAGGAATGGAAGTCCGTCCGCGTTCCGCACGACTGGGCGATCTCCGGACCATTTGACATAAATCTCGACGGCCATACCGGCAAGCTTCCCTGGAAGGGCGTCGGATACTACCGCCGCACGCTTGAGTTGCCGCCTGACGCGGCTGGCAAGTTCGTCGCGCTACGCTTCGGCGGCGTGATGGCGAGCCCCGACGTGTTCCTCAATGGCGAGAGGGTCGGTGGCTGGGACTATGGCTACATGTCGTTTGAGGTCGACATATCCACGAAACTGAAGTTCGGCGAGAAGAACGAGCTTCTCGTTAAGGCCGACACGACGAAGATGAGGAGAAGCCGCTGGTACCCTGGCGCTGGCATCTACCGCGACGTCAAGCTCGTCATCGAGGACGCAGAGGACCGCGCGATCTGGGGCTCGGTCAAGATCACGACGCCCGAGATCACGCCCGAACGCGCAAAGGTGCGCGTCGAATACCTCACGCCTGTGAGCGAGAGCCCGATTGTCAACGAGTTCGAGGTAGAGCGTCCCGTCCTCTGGGATGTCACGAACCCGAAGCTCTACGAGACGACGATCTGCGGCAAGAAGTACCGCTATGGCATCCGTACGGCCGAGTTCACCGCGAACGACGGCTTCCACCTGAACGGGCGCCGCGTGCAGCTCAAGGGCGTGAACCTCCATTCCGACCTCGGGCCGCTCGGCATGGCGTTCGACAAGGGCGCGATGCGCCGCCAGCTCGAACTGATGAAAGACATGGGCGTCAACGCTCTCAGGACATCTCACAATGCGCCTGCGGAGGATGTGCTCGACCTCTGCGACGAGATGGGCATCGTCGTGTGGGACGAGTGCTTCGACAAGTGGGAGGGAACGGCGGGGATTGCGCCGTTTGTTCCGCCGGAGGATCTTGTCTCGCGCAACCTAAAGCAGTTTGTGCGCCGCGACCGCAACCACCCGTGCGTCGTCGCCTGGTCGATCGGGAATGAAATCCCGCCGCGTCGCGAGGACAACCCGGCGGGAGTGTACGAGGAGCGCTGCAAGTTCTTCCGCGAAGTCGTCCTTTCCGAAGACACCACGCGTCCCGTCGGCATCGGCTGCTGCCATACGAACTCCGCGGACCGCGGCGATTACGCCGCGCTTGACTTGACAGGGTGGAACTACAATTCGCGCTACATGCCGATGCGCGAGAAATACCCGGAGAAGCCCATTGTCTACACCGAGTCCGCCTCGGCCTTCTCGAGCTGGGGCTATTTCCCCGATGCCCCTTCGTCCAATCCCACGAACTACGACCCGAAGACAGTCGTCGACATCGATTCCTACGATCACTGCTCCGCAAGTTGGTCGGACATCCCCGACATGGAGTTTGCGAGGATGGAGCAGGATAGGTTCGTTGCAGGCGAGTTCGTCTGGACGGGAATCGACTACCTCGGCGAGCCGACGCCGAACCCGAACTTGTGCAGGAGTTCCTTCTTCGGGATCTGCGACCTCTGCGCGATGCCGAAGGACCGCTACTGGCTCTACCGCTCGTATTGGAACGACAGGAAGGACACAATCCATCTCCTGCCGCACTGGAACTGGGACGGGCGCGAGGGCGAAAAAGTGACGGTCATGTGCTACACGAGCGGCGACGAGGCGGAGCTCTTCGTCAACGGGGAGAGCGCGGGCCGCAGGAAGAAGGTCAAGGATGCCGGCTCCATTGTCAAAAAGGGCGATCCGAACTACTACAAGGTGACGGAGCGCTATCGCCTCGTCTGGGAAGTTCCATACGAGCCGGGCGAAATCAAGGTCATAGCGTTCAGGAACGGACGCCCCATCGGCGAGGACTTCCGCAAGACGGCATACAAGGCGGCGGCGGTGAAGCTTACGCCAGAGCAGACCGAGCTCGCGGACGGCGAACTCGGCTTCGTGAAGGTCGAGCTCGAGGACGAGGACGGGACTGTCCTGCCTCTTGCGAAGGACCGCGTGAACTTCAAGCTCGAGGGCCCTGGCGAGATCGTCGCCGTCGGCAACGGCTCGCACAACGGGCTTGATTCGTTCACGGACACCTCTTCGCATCCGCTCTACTACGGGCGCGCGCTCGTAATCGTCCGTAGGACGGGCGGCTCGGGCCTTCCGCTCAAGCTCACGGCGTCGGCGCCGTCGGTGAGATCTGCGGTCGTGACCTTCAGCCGCAAGTAGGGCATTTATGGTATAATACAAAAAACGCGTTTCTGCATCGTCGCGGGGCGCGTTGGAGCAAGTCGACATGGAATCGGTCTTCAGCATGGCGGCGATAACGTTCTGGGCGCTCTGCGCGGCCGGAATAGCGTGGTACGCCTCAGAGGTCGCGAAGGACGTGACCTACGTCACGCTTGCCGACGGTCGCCGCCAGGAGCGGTCGATACCGATGGTGTTCAAGATGCTTCTTCCTTTCGTGGGGAACCTCGACAGGCTCGTCTCTCGCCCAATGTTCGCAAAGCAGGTCGAGACGGCTGACTGGATGCTTGTAGCAGCGGGGTTTGAGGGGCTTCTCTCGGGTCGCGAGTTCGTGGCGCTCAAGATCCTCTGTCCGATAGTCCTCGGCGCGGCGTGGACCATTCTAATCGCGCTTCTCGGCGCGGCGCTTCCCGACTCTCCGTTTTCGTCGGGTTTCGTGCCGATAGCTCTCCTCGGCATCGCGCTTTTCTACCTCCAGCCGATGATGTGGCTCAGGGGCGCGCTCAAGAAGCGCCATCTCGCGATAATGAAGGCACTGCCGTTCGTCCTCGACATCCTCACGCTCTCCGTCGAGGCCGGAATGGACTTCATAAGCGCGCTCCAGCGCAACTGCCAGTCGCGTAAGCTCGACGCGCTCAACGAGGAGCTTCTCCGCATGACGAAGGAGATCCAGGTCGGCTCGTCCCGCAAGGAGGCGCTCAGGAACATGGCCGAACGCGTCCGCCAGAGCGACTTGAGGTCGGTCGCGTTCGCGCTCATCCAGGCCGACGAGCTGGGCGTGTCGATAGGCGCGATATTGCGCATACAGTCCGAGCAGCTGCGAAGCCGCCGCTTTGACCGCGCCGAGAAGCTGGCCCACGAGGCGCCGACGAAGATGCTCGGGCCTCTGATGCTCTGCATTTTCCCCGCAGTGTTCATAATCCTGCTCGGGCCAGTCCTGTCGCAGGCGATGAAGGGGATGCTGTAAAAAGAGGAAAGGCAAGAAATGGCGAAACGTCCAGAACTGCTGATAACGTCAGGGCCCATGACCGGCACGCGATTCGAGGTCGGCGCCGGCGGCGTGCGCCTCGGCCGCTCGTCCTCTAACGACGTGTGCATACCCGACGAGGAGCTTTCCCGCAACCACTGCCTCTTCGAGCAGTCTGGCGAGGCGGGCATCCGCGTAACGGACCTCGCGAGCGCGAACGGCACGTTCGTCAACGGCGAGCAGCTTGGCTCCGATTCCCGCGAACTCGTGGCTGGCGACGCGATGGAGGTCGGCTCGACCGCAATCAGCGTCGTCGGCGAGGAGCCGCCTCCCGCGCAACGCCATGCCACGCCTGTCGCCAGGGGCGCGTCGATAGACCTCGGCCTCGGCAAGGTCCCGGCCGCCGCGTCGCAGGGCAAGGCCCGGCCTTCCGCGAGGAAGCCGGACGGCCCTCCCCGCGCGATGCTGGCCAATGTCCTGTGGATCGTCGCCGCGCTGATCGTGGCGGTCGCGATAGCCGTCGTCCTCTGCGCCCCGCGCGACTCCGAAAAGCCCGTCGTCGCCCCTGTCGCGGAAGAGAAGCCCGAAAAGAAGCTCATCTCGCTCTGCTACGAGAAGATCGAGGCCGACGCCTCCCGCGTGTTCAGCTACAGGATGGACGTCGACAAGTCCGGCGTCCTCCATGTCGCGTTCGACGACGTGCCCGGAGAGAACCGCCACGTCGACAAGAAGGCCAAGCTCTCCGAAAAGGCGATGAAGAGGATTCTCGAGGTGCTCGACAGGCCTGGTTTCGCCGCGCTCGACGACGAATACACGGGGTCCAGCGTCGAGGACGAGAACGCGCTCAAGAGCTTCAGGATCCGCGTTGTCCGCTGGAACAGCATAAAGGACGTCCTTGTCGAGAACACCCAGGAGCCCGACGCGTTCCGCGAGGTGCGGGAGGCGCTCGAGGCGTTCTCGAGGAACGAACTCGGCATCTGGGCGGTGCAGTATTCGAAGGAGAAGCTGATCGAGCTCAGCGAGGAGAGCGCGAAGGTGGGCGACACCAAGTGGGAGGACCGCGAAGTCGAGTACGGCAACCTCAGCGCTTCCATAAAGGCCTACAAGGACGCGCTCTTCTACCTCGAGACGATCAATCCGAAGCCCGAGAGCTTCACGACCGTTAAGGAACGGCTCGCCCGTTCCGAGGCGGAGCTCAAGCAGCGCTACGAGGACCAGCGCTTCCTCGTCGACAAGGCGATCAACCTCGGCGACTGGGAGGTTGCGCAGTCAGAGCTCAAGATACTGTGCGAGCTCGTCCCCGAGAGGGACGATCCGCGCCATGCCGAGGCCAATGCGCGGCTTGTCGACGTCGAAAACCGCATGAAGAAGGCGAGGGGTGGAAAATGAGGGGAATCATTCTTTCGATTGCGCTCGCCGCGTTCGCCGCCTTCGCAGAGGAGTCCAAGGCGATACGCTGCGACTTCACGAGCCAGCCCGAGGGCGCGACCGTCGTGGTGGACGGGATGGTGCGCGGCGTCACGCCGCTCACGCTCTACGATCTCGCCCCGGGGCCTCGCCACGTCAGGTTCGAGCTGGCGAACTACGAAGGCGTCGACGAGTTCATGTTCCTCCGCGAGGGAGGATCCGTAAGCAAGAACGCAGTGCTGAGCCCCGTGAAGGGGATACTGCTCCTTGTAACCGAGCCAGCGGGCTGCGACATTTCCCTTGACGGCGTTTCGTATGGCAAGACGCCTCGGCTCATAACGTCTCTCGACGCGAAAGACGCGTACCGGCTTCTCGTGCAGAAGCCCGGCTACCAGCCGCGCACCGTCGAGGTGAAGTTCAACGGGCGCACTCCGCTCGTGAAGAACGAGTCGCTTGTCATCGATTCCGGCATAATCGAGGTGACGAGCGAACCCGCCGGCGCCGAGGTGACGGTGAACGGGCAGCCGCGCGGTCTCACGCCCACGAAGGTCGAGGGTGTCCCAAAGGGACGCGCGACCGTCGGAATCAAGAAAAAGGGGTTTGAAGACGAATCGCGCGAGCTCTCGATCGTCGCCGGCGAGAGCCAGACGCTTTTCGTCAAGCTCAACGGGCTTCCCGGCACGATGTCGCTTTCGTCCATTCCCGACGGCGCGAGGTTCTACGTCAACGACAGGCCCGAGGGCAAGGGGCCGATATCGCTTACGGGGCTCAAGCCGGGCTCTTACACGATCCGCGTCGAGAAGGAGGGCTTCGCGACGTCGACCAAGACGGTCTCGCTAGAGAACGGCGGTGCGATCGTCGAAGAGTTCCGACTCGACAACGTGATGGGTCGTATCGAGGTGAGGACAATTCCCTCTGGCGTCGACATCCTTCTTGACGGCAGTCGCGTCGGCATGACAAAGTCCAATGGCGACGACGGCGCCGCGAGCGAGGTGTTCACTATAGAGAACGTGCGCGAGGGCGAGCACACGCTCGTCCTCAGGTGCGAGGGCTACGCGGACGTGACCAGGCATCCCGTCGTCGAGAACCTCAAGACCCAGACGGTCAACGCTCGGCTAAAGCGCGTGTTCACGCCGAACGTCGAGATCACGACCGACAGCGGCGTCCACCGCGGCGTCTTGATTTCCAACACGGCGAACGGCGTCGAGGTCGAGGTTTCGCTCGGCATCAACCGCACGTTCCCGCACAGCGAGGTCAGGAAGCTCGAGTTCATCAAGTAGGTGAAGCGCCGTCTCGACATCCTTCTCGTGGAGCGCGGGCTCGCCGAGAGCCGCACGCGTGCGCAAGCGCTCGTGATGGAGGGCAAGGTCCGCGTCGCGGGGCAGACCGAATACAAGGCGTCGCGCCAGGTCGATGGCGAAACGCCAGTCGAGATAGAGTCGCCGCCGCGTTTCGTCTCGCGTGGCGGAGAGAAGCTCGAGGGCGCGTTCGAGTTGTGGGGAACGTATCCCCCGAGCGAAGCGAGTCGCCGAAGGCGATGCCCTAGCAGGGGTGGGAATGGGGAATCCTCCTCCGCCAAGGCTACGGAGGACAAGCGGGGAATGGATTTGAGCGCCGAGGGAAAGACGTGCCTTGATGTGGGCTCTTCCACCGGCGGCTTCACCGACTGCCTTCTCCAGCATGGAGCAAGGCGCGTGATGGCCGTTGACGTCGGCACCAACCAGCTTGCCTACAGTTTGCGCACAGATCCCCGCGTGTGGGTCAGGGAGAACTTCAACGCCCGCTACATGAAGCAAGAGGATTTGCCCGAAGTCCCTTCGCTCGCCGTCACGGACGTCTCGTTCATTTCACTCAAGCTCATCCTGCCGCCGATATGCGGCGTGCTTGCGCCTGGCGGCGAGATCGTCGCGCTCATAAAGCCGCAGTTCGAGGTCGGGAAGGGCAACGCCCCCGGGGGGCTTGTGCGCGACGAGAATCTTCGGCTCGCAGCACGCGACGAAATCGTCCGCTTTGCGAAGGAGGAGCTTGGGCTCGAGCTCCTCGGACTTGCAGAATCTCCGATCAAGGGACGCGAGATGGGGAACGTCGAGTATCTCTCCTGGTGGCGCAAGCCCATTTCATCATAGCCCGATTTTTGATATACTATTCCTGTTTTTAACCATTAAAGGAAACAGGAGCCAAAAAATGGGCGAAGTAATCGGAGCCGGAGAGCTGCACAAGGGCGTGAAGCTTCTTATCGACGGAGAGCCGTGGGAAATCACGGAATTCTCGTTCTCGAAGCCGGGCAAGGGCCAGGCGATCTACAACTGCAAGCTGCGCAACATGATGACCGGCGGCGGCTGCACCAAGAGCTACCGTTCGGGCGACAAGTTCGAGAAGCCAGAGCTCGTGCAGATGAGCGTGACCTACTCCTACGACGACGGCACGGCGTTCGTCTTCACCGACGACAACTTCGAGGAAATCCGCGTCAGCTACGACGTCATGGGCGACAAGAAGTACTTCCTCATGGACGAGATGGAAGTCAAGGCGCTGTTCTTCAACGACAAGGTCATCGGCGTGGACCTCCCGCAGCTCGTCGAGCGCAAGGTCGTCAAGGTCGAGCCCGGCGTCAAGGGCAACACCGCGTCCGGCAAGGTGACGAAGCCGGCGACTGTCGAGGGCGGCTATACGCTGGCCGTTCCGCTCTTCATCAACGAAGGCGACGTCATACGCATCAACACCGAGACGGGCGAGTACAACGACCGCACTTCGACTAAGTAAGGCCGCCTTTTAAGGGCCGGAGACCAGCCATGCCGGAAAAGAAGAGACGCATAGTCGTTACGAGCGCGCTTCCGTACGCCAACGGTGACATCCACCTCGGCGCGGAAACGAATGCGTCTACGTCTGCGCGGACGACACGCATGGCACGCCCGTAATGATCCGCGCCCGCAAGGAAGGAATCTCGCCCGAGGACCTTATCGCGCGCACGCACGCGATACATTTAAAGGACTTCACCGACTTCCAGGTCGCCTTCGACAACTACTACTCTACGAACTCGCCCGAGAACAGGGCGTTCTCCGAGCAGTTCTTCGCGGCGATGGAGAAGTCGGGCGGCATTACGCGCAAGACTTCGCCCCAGCTCTACTGCGAGCACTGCAAGATGTTCCTCCCCGACCGCTTCGTCAAGGGCGCGTGCCCGAAGTGCGGCGCGGAGGGGCAGTATGGCGACAGCTGCGACAAGTGCGGCTCGACCTACGGTGCCGAGGAGCTCGGGTCCCCGAAGTGCACGACCTGCGGTGGGACGCCCGTCGTGAAGGAGTCTGAGCATCTCTACTTCGAGCTCGAGCCGCAGCACGAGTTTCTTGAAAAGTGGATTCCCGGACACACCACGAGCGATGTCTCTAACAAGCTCCTCGAATGGTTCAAGGAACCGCTTCGCGGCTGGTGCATCTCGCGCGACGCGCCTTACTTCGGCTTCGAGATCCCCGGCTACAAGGACAAGTTCTTCTACGTCTGGGTCGACGCGCCGATTGGCTATCTTGCCTCGCTTAGGAACTGGTGCGAGAGGAACGGCGAGAAGTTCGAGGACTGGTGGCAGAACTCGGACGCCGAGCGCTATCATTTCATCGGCAAGGACATCATTAGGTTCCACTGCCTCTTCTGGCCTGGGATGCTGAACGTTGCCGGCTTCCAGCAGCCGAACAAGATCTTCGTCCACGGCTTTCTCACCGTCAACGGCGAGAAGATGTCGAAGTCGAAGGGCACTTTCGTCAACGCGAGGACATACCTCGACCATCTCCCGCCCGAGGCGCTTAGGTACTACTACGCGGCAAAGCTCGGCGGCACGACCGACGACATGGACTTGAATCTCGCAGACTTCGTCCAGCGCGTGAACTCCGATCTCGTCGGCAAGATAACGAACATCGCCTCGCGCTCTGCGCAGATGCTCCAGAAGAAGCTCGACGGCAAGCTCGCCACGCTCGCTGGGCACGACGAGGAGCTGGCGCTTTTGAAGAAGCTCCGTGACGGCGGAGAGACGATTGCAAAGCACTATGAGGATCGCCGCTTCAACTTGGCGGTCGTCGAGATCTGCCGCCTCGCCGACGCGGCGAACGAGTATTTCGACCGTAAGGAACCGTGGAAGACGGTCAAGACCGACGCCGGGGCGACTCGCGTCGTCCTCACGGCCGCGCTCAACGCGTTCCGCATCTTGGCGATTTACCTGAAGCCCATTCTCCCAGTCTACGCCGACAAGGCGATGAAGCTCTTTGGCGAGACAGCGTGGACATGGGACTCTCGCGACACGGCCATTGAGGGCGTCTCTCTCGGCGAGTACGAATATCTCGCCTCTCGCATCGACTCCAAACAGGTTGACGCTATGATTGCCGCGGCTACTGTGAAGCCCGCCGATTCCGGCGAAGTCGCCCACGAGTCGAGGGCGAGCAAGAACAAAGGAAAAGAAAGTTCCGCAGGCAGGGGTGCGGGGACGCCTGAGTCCCCGTCCGTTCCACTCAAATCCGAGATCGCCTTCCCGGATTTCGAGAAGCTCGACCTCAGGGTTGGCGTCGTGGAGAGCTGCGAGATAGTGCCGAATAGCTCGAAGCTCCTCAAGTTCGTTCTCGATGCGGGCTCGCTTGGGAAGCGCACCATCTTCTCGGGAATCCGCGGGGCGTATCCAGACCCAGCGGCGCTCGTCGGGAAGGAAGTCGTCTTCGTCGCGAACCTCGCGCCGAGGAAGATGTCGGTCGGCGTCAGCGAAGGCATGATTCTCTTCGCCGGCGAGCCAGGTGTCTGCGGAGGGGTTGTCTCGCCCGCATCATGCGCGGGCGGCGGAACAAGCGTAACCTGAACGATGATTGACTTCACCGACAGCCAGAAGAAGACGATTGCGGCGGGAATAACTGTCCTGTCGCTGTCGCTTGTCTTTGCGTTCACTGCCTTTGTGCTGTGGGTCGTCTTCAAGGTGCTTTCGTTCGCCTCGTCCGCGATAATCCCCGTCGTTCTCGGGTTTTTCCTCGCGCTCTTCTTCAAGCCCTACTACGAATGGTGGCAGAGGCATGTGAGGAATCCGACGCTCGCCCTCGCCGCGATGCTGCTGACGATATTCGTTCCGCTTGGGTTCTTCCTCTGGTATGCGGGCGCTGTCACGATCGACCAGATATCGAACCTCATACGGCAGGGTCCGACGATGGCCAACCATGTCGTCGAGTGGTTCAAGACGACGTTCCCGAAGTCGGTGTCGCTTCTCGACCAGCTTGGCGTGCGCTACGATAGCTTGGGCGATATCTACACGAACTACGGCGGCGCGGCGCTTAAGGCGGGCACTGGCGCGCTCAAGTTCGTCGGCGGCATTCTTTCCGCGCTCGTGACGCTCATCTTCTTCGTGTTCTTCCTCACCTCCAGGCCGAGGCGCGGCAGCGACATCGTCTCGCAACTCACGTTCCTCAAGCCCGAGACGCGCGACTTCGCCGCCGAGCAGATCGACGCGTTCGTCGAGATACTCGTGAGCTTTTTCCAGCGCCAGACGGTAATCTGCCTTATCGAGGGCGTGTACTACGGGCTTGGCTTCGCGCTCGTCGGGCTTCCCTACGGCTTTCTCATCGGCTTCATGCTTGGCGTTCTCAACCTTGTTCCGCTCTTTGGCACGGTCGTGTGCCTTCCGGTCGCGATGCCGCTCGCCTACTTCGGCGCCGGTGGGTCTACGACGCGTCTCGTCCTTGTCCTCGTTGTTTGGGCGATCGGCCAGATCCTCGACGGCTACCTCATCACGCCGAAGATACAGGGTAACAAGACGGGGCTCGGCTACGCGGGCGTGATCTTCTCGTTTTTCTTCTGGGGGACCGTCCTCGGGCCCGTCCTCGGGCTTCTTCTCGCGATTCCGCTCTCGGCGTTCTGCGTCGTGCTGTGGCGCGCGCTAAAGTCTAAGTATATCCGCCCCGTCGTCTGACGCTTTCCTGCCGCAATGAAGAAGACTCGCGCGAGCTGGTCCGGATCGGTTGCCTTCGTGCTCGCGGCGGCGGCGTCTGCCATAGGGCTCGGCAACCTCTGGCGCTTTCCCTATCTCGCGGCGCGCTACGGCGGCGGCATCTTCATCGCGGTCTACCTTGCGCTCTCGCTCACGCTCGGTTTCGTTCTTCTTGTCACCGAGATCGCGATCGGGCGCTATGCGCGTCAGAGCCAGCTCACGGCGTTCGGCGAGCTTGGGCACCCGAAGTGGAACTTCCTCGGCGTCCTCGCGACTCTCGTGCCGCTCTTCATCCTGCCGTACTACAACGTCATCGGCGGGTGGGTAGTCCGCTACTTCGCGGCTTATGCGGGAACGGCCTTCGCAGTGATAGCGCCGGCCGCAGACCCCAAGGCGTTCTTCGATGCGTTCGTCGCCGCGCCGTGGGCGCCGTTCGTGGCGATGTGCGTCTTCACGGCGGCGGTCCTCGTGGTGATTGTCCTCGGCGTAAAGAACGGCATCGAAAAGGCGAACCTCGTCCTCGTGCCGGCTCTTCTCGCGATGGCCGTCGCGCTTTCCGTGTATGTCGCGACGCTTCCCGGCGCGGGCGCGGGAATCAGGTACTACCTCGTTCCCGACTTTTCGTCGTGCGACAATGTCGGCAAGGTCGTGCTTGGCGCGATGGGGCAGATGTTCTACTCGCTTTCGCTTGCGATGGGAATCATGATCACCTACGGCAGCTACATGCGGCGGCGCGATTCCGTACCGAAGGCGGCGGTGAGGATCGTCGCGGCGGATACCTTCGTCGCAGTCCTCTCCGGTTTCATGATAATCCCCGTCGTCGTCGTGTTTGCCTCTGCCGGCGCGGCTGAAGGCGGCCGTGTGGCAATCGACGCAGGCCCCGGCCTCATGTTCGAGACGCTTCCGAAGGTGTTCCTCTCGCTTGGCGCGGCAGGACCGTGGATCGGGCTATTCTTCTTCACGCTTGTTCTCTTCGCGGCACTCACGAGCGCCATCTCGATGACGGAGGCGCTTGTCGCCGCTGTCTGCGATTTCTTCAAGACGAGCCGCGGCAAATCCGTCGCGGTGATCGGCGTTTGGTCTGTCGCGGTCGGCGCGCTTTCTGCGTTCGGGTACGGGCGGTGGAGCTCGCTCAAGTTCTTCGGACTTCCGCCGCTTGACTTCTTCGACACGTCGATGAACATCCTTACGCCCATAGTCGCCGCGCTCATCTGCGTGTTCGTCGGATGGATCTTAAGCCCCAAGAGAATCCTCGCAGAATGTCAGCGTAGCGGCGAGCGCGTCGGCTTCCGTCTTTTCTATGTCATCATGGTGCGCTTTGTCGCGCCGATCCTGATCGGCGCAATCCTCGTCTCCGAGGTCTGCCGCTGCCTTGGAATCGGCGGCTGGACCATCTGACTACACGACAATCGCGCCGTTCTTCGCCGTGACCTTGATCTCGGCTCCAGGGAGATACTTCCCCGCGATGATGTTCTTGGCGATCGGGTTCTCGAGCTCGCGCTGGATTGCGCGCTTGACGGGCCTCGCACCGAACGCGGGGTCGTAGCCGTCCTTCGCGAGCTGCGCGAGCGCCTTGTCGTCGACGGCGAGCTTGAATCCCTGCTCCGCGAGACGCTTTGCGAAATCCTTCAGCTGGAGCTTCACGATTTCGGCGATCTGCTTTTCGTTCAGGGAATCGAACTCGAGAATCTCGTCGAGGCGGTTCAGGAACTCCGGGCGGAAGATGTCCTTGAGTGCGTCCTTCGGCGCGTTCGACGTCATGATTATCACCGTGTTCTTGAACGACACGGTCCTTCCGTGGCTGTCGGTGAGCCGTCCGTCGTCGAGGACCTGCAGCAGCATGTTGAAGACGTCCGGATGCGCCTTCTCGATCTCGTCCAGGAGGACGACCGAGAACTGCTTCCTGCGCACCGCCTCCGTGAGCTGCCCGCCCTCGTCGTAGCCGACGTATCCGGGCGGCGCTCCGACGAGGCGCGAGACGGCGAATTTCTCCATGTACTCCGACATGTCGAGCCGGACCATCGCGTTCTCGTCGTCGAAGAGCTCCTGCGCGAGCGCCTTCGCGAGCTCCGTCTTGCCGACGCCCGTCGGCCCGAGGAACAGAAACGCGCCCACCGGCCGATTGCGGTTCTTGATTCCGGCGCGGGACCTGAGCACCGCGTCCGCAACCGCATCGACCGCCTTGTCCTGGCCGATTACGCGCTCGTGCAGCACCTCGCCGAGGCGCATAAGCTTTTCGCGCTCGCCCTCTACGAGCTTCGTCACGGGAATTCCGCTCCAGCGCGAGACGACTTCCGCGATTTCGTCGGACGTCACGACTTCGCTTAAGAGCGCGGCGTCGCCGCACTTCACCGCCGCTTCGTGCTCCTTGAGGCGCTTTTCGAGCGCTGGGATGTCACCGTACTGCAGCTTCGCCGCAGCGTTGAGATCGCCGGCATCCACGGCCTGCTGGTGGCGGATGCGCGCCTGCTCGAGGTCTGCGCGCACCTTGCGCACTTCCTCGATTGCCGCCTTTTCGCGCTTCCACTGCGCGGTCATCGCGTCCATCTTCTCGCGAAGCCCCTTGAGCTCCGTTTGCAGTTCCTCTAATCGCTTCTTGGACGCGTCGTCCTTCTCCTTCTTGAGCGCGATTTCCTCGATCTCAAGGCGCCTGACGTGGCGCGAAATCTCGTCGAGCTCCTGCGGACAGGAGTCCATCTCCGTCCTGATGCGCGCGCACGCCTCGTCGAGAAGATCGATCGCCTTGTCTGGGAGGAATCGGTCCTGGATATAGCGCGACGACAGGACAACCGCGCTCACGAGCGCTTCGTCGCGGATGTGCACGTTGTGGTACTTCTCGAAGCGCTCCTTGATGCCGCGCAGTATCGAGATCGCGTCCTCCTCGCTCGGCGCGTCGACTTGCACGGGTTGGAAGCGGCGCTCGAGCGCCTTGTCGGACTCCATGTACTTGCGGTACTCGTCGAGCGTCGTCGCGCCGACGCAGTGAAGCTCGCCGCGAGCGAGAAGGGGCTTGAGCATGTTGCCGGCATCGGAAGACCCCTCGGTCTTGCCTGCGCCGACGATCGTGTGGATTTCGTCGATGAAGAGGATGATCTTCCCCTCGGACTCCTTTATCTTCTTTAATACGGCCTTCAATCGCTCCTCGAACTGACCGCGGTACATGGCTCCTGCCATAAGCGCGGTCATGTCGAGCGAAAAGACCGTGCGGTCTTTGAGGCCCTCCGGCACGTCGCCTCGCACGATGCGCTGCGCGAGTCCTTCGACGATGGCGGTCTTGCCGACGCCCGGCTCTCCGATGAGGACTGGGTTGTTCTTTGTCTTTCTCGAAAGTATGCGGATTACGTCGCGAATCTCCGTGTCGCGCCCGATGACGGGGTCGAGCTTGCCCGTCCGCGCAAGTGCGGTCAGGTCGGAGCCGTATTTCTCCAAGCACTTTTCGCTGTCTTCTGCTGGTTCAAAGTTTGCGTTCATTGCAGTGTCTCCTTTTTCCGTTGATTCAGTAGAAGCAACTTTGGTGCCAACGGGAAAATGCGCAGTGCATACGGCGGAATCGGCGACATTCTGTCTCAAGTGCGACATGGTGATGTGACGAGTGTGCGTGCGCGCGTGCACGCATTGCGCGTGTGCACGCATTGCTCGCGCGCATGGATTTTCGCTCGAAAAAATTATTTTTTTTGTAGGCAAAAAAATTTACATTCCCCCCCTTGACGAGCACAACGCAGTTATGATACAATTCACACAACCTTTGAGTGAAGAAGGCGAAGTCCTCAGGCGTTAAGCCTGGCACCTAGGTTAAACCAGGTGAAACGTATGTTGACTTTTCTGACTCGCAAGAAGGTTCGGTGATCGGAGATGCGAAACTCAAACCGTCGAAGATTGCTGAATGGCATAACATGTGTGTCGACCGTGTTCACGCGGGTACAAAAAAGTGAAGCGGTATGAAACCACCGACCACAACGGATCAGCCGGGTAGCTCCGGTCGGAAAGGAAGCGGAAAAAACCGTGACCTTGAAGGAATAAGCCAAAGGAAAAAAACAACAATGAAGAAACTTATGATTGCTGCCGCTGCTGCGGCAATGATCGGCGGTGTCCAGGCCGTGACTCATGTCGAGACCAAGGGACACTGGGAAAAGACCGAGTGCGGTAAAGAGTGGGTCTGCGGTGCCGAAGGCTGTGGCACGGCTCACAAGGTTGCAATCTCGCTCAAGACGACCGCCAACAAGGGCAAGACCACGAAGGTCGTATGCCAGGACGCGGCGTGCACCTACTGGCGTCAGCAGGCCACCAAGAAGATCAACGGCCTTATTTGGGAGCAGCTTGATGACTGCACCGGTTGCGTTCCTTTCGGTGCCAACAGCACCTTCTGGACCGCTGATGGGGCTCTTGATGTCGAGTTCGCGATTGGCGTCGGAATGATTGGCCAGGGCACGAAGAGCAAGAAGATCGAGGCCTACGGCTCGCTCGCTGGTGATGACTTCGGCGCTCTCTCTTGGGCCGGTTTCGGCAACATGGCGGGCACGTACAAGGCTGGCAAGGAGAATCTTTGCGGCGAAGACGAGGATCCGTCCTGCGTCATGTACGTCAAGAGCATCTCTGGCGGCATTGCCGGTGCGCTCGTTCCCGCTGAGTGGGAAAACGTCTGCCAGGAGTGCGACCTGATCGAGTACGATGGCTGCTGCGAAGACCTGCAGCTTGAGAACACGGCCGCTTACGGCACGATCAAGATCACGTACGACGTGGCTACCGCCAAGAAGGTCGCCGTCGCCGAAGACGCTGACGATCCGACTTCGTTCTTCAAGTTCCCGGCCGCTGTGTTGCTCGATGACGTTGTGGTCAACGAGGTTGTCATCGAGGAGTAATTCTTCGAGACACAATGCATGAAAATGCGACGGAGGGGGTGGGTGACCATCCCCTCTGTTTCATTAATGTTTAATCATATCAAAGATGAAGAGTTTTGTTCTATTTCTTGTGGCGGGGCTGGTTCTTGCTGGATGCGAAAAGAAACCAGAGCCAGAGAACACATCTGCTGCGACTAGCTCCAGCCCTACTGTTGCGGCTTCCAGACCTACTGTTGCGGCGAGCCCTGCTCCTGCTTTGTCGAATGATACGGTGGTGGTCAGGATAGACGGGAAGGATCTGACTCGGGGGGAGATTCTTGCGCAAGGCAAGACGATTCTTTTGCTGAACATGAACAAGGCCAGAAAAACGAAAATCAAGAAGCGTGAGATTCAAGCGCTCGAACGATATTGCAAGAGTGCCGTGTGGAAGGAAATCGCCAAGGCGGCGGTGGTTAGATATGTTCGCGACAAAGGCCTGGAAGTGCCACAGGACGCGATAAGCCGCGCGACTCGCAAGTTCGAGTCGCAATATGGGGCAAGGTCGCGGAAATTGAAACGGAGGCACAATCTTGCCGACCTCAAGTATATGCTTGGGAAGAATGCTTTTCGTGCTGACGATATGATAAAGGATATGGCGTTATTTGAGGTTATGACAAATGATGTTGTCAAAAATGCGAAGATAGCGATCACCGATGAGATGATCATGGAGCGTTTGGCGCAAATCAAGGAGGCGAATAAACGCGCTGCGGCAACAAATGACCTCGTGTTCGCCAAGGCGACGAATGTGTGGAGCCGGATTGCTTCTGGCGAACTTGAATTTGAGAAGGCGGCGGCGGAATTCAGCGAGGATGAATACATTGGCGAGGGCTGCGAGTGGGGGACGTTCACGCGCGACCAATTGGAGGGAGAGGATGCCGTTCTTGCGTTGCTTCCCACGCTTAAGACGGGCGACATCACGCCGCCAGTCGAGTCGGACGGAGGTGTCGCCATTCTGCGCCGGGACGAGGACGACAGCGACAAGACATATTCGTTCTCCCGCGTATTTTTCCGCTTGCCATATTTCTACGATGAAGAGACTCCGGAAGAGGCGCGCGCGGCGTTGAAGGACTTGAAGCTTCACGAGGCGATTCAGACGGCAATCAAGGATTCAACTGCCAAGCTGAAGGTTGAATATCCCGATGGGACCAACCTCGTTTGGAAGATAACCGCTCAGGATTTTAAGTGATGCTGCTTGCAGCCATCCTTGCCGCCGCATACTTTGGGCTGGACTTCGATCCAGCGGCGACGAACGTTGCCACCGAGTCAAGGATATATCCCGTAAGTCCAGTTGCATACCGCATGGTGCAGCCAGACGGGACGATACGGATTTTCGAGCTGACGGACGCGAAAGAGGGCACGTTGTCGGGCCCCAAGCCGTGGTTAGGGGTCGTTAAAGATCGGCAGATTGACATTTGGGCCGACCCGCAGTATACGGGCGGAAAGCTGCGTACGGCATTTACCTTCGTTGCTGGCCGGCTGAGATTGATGGTGCTTGATGGGAAGAAATTCACCTTTGCGAAAATGGGGCCGCCTAAGGAGGATCTTGCGGAAATGTTCCCCGAACGCAAGGAGAGATCTTACGAAAAGAACTCCTCGGCGGATATTTGGCGTGACGGCGGGACTCGGTTGCGGCTGTGGTTCGCCAATCCGAACAGCGCTGGTATATTGTTGGCGGAATTACTGCTTGTGCTTGTTTGGCTTGCGATGGCGACTCGAGGTCTCGCGAGGGTTGGCTCCGGCGTTCTTGCCGTGGTGGCGGCATGTGGAATGCTGGCCACAGGTTCGCGGGGCGCGCTTGTCGGCGCGGCGGCTGGTTTATTTGCAATTGCCGCCGTGCATGCAAGAAGACTTTTCACGAAACGCGGCGTGCTCGTGTTGCTGGCTGGGCTTGTGGTTCTTGTGGCTGGATTGGCGGTCAGTGGCAATGTGCGGCGCGTCGCGGACACATTCCGCAAGGTTGACGCTGGCAACATGACGCGGCTTAAAATAGGCAAAGCGGCAGTGAAGATGTTTGGCGATGCACCGTTTGGATGGCGGGGGGGTGAGGTCCCGGGAAGAAACGCATGTCTTAACTGGTATGTGTTTGACGAAAACCGTAGTCTGCGGACGCATGTAATGAGCTTGGCTGAATGTGGGTGGCCGAAAGGGTACTTATATGTGTTTTTCTGGGCGTTTCTCTTGTCGACTGGGGTAGTCTTGGCGAGGAAGGGCAGACCGCTGCCGCTCGCTCTATGGTCGTCTTTTTGCCTCGCCGGGTGCTTCAATCCCGTCTATATCGACTGGGAGGATTGGGTGCTGCCTGTGGCGTCCTTGGGTGCGTTGGCTTACTCGGACGGGCGGCTCTCTGCGAAACAGTGGCGCAAGGCGGCAATAGTCGCAGCCATTTTGTCGCTCACGGTGGTGGCGGGACTCATCATCGTGGGCAAGTCGATGCGGAGGTCAACGGGAATATCAGTGAAGGCCTGTGGCAGGGCGACGTTCGTGAACGGAGACAATCCACGGGTCTGGATTGTCGGCGATCCGGTGGTTATGGCGGGGAACGGCTTTCCTGGAAGGGAAATTCTCTCATATTTCAGGCGGAATCCTGACACAGAGCCGATTGCATACGTGTATGATGTCGAAGACCTTCCGCGCGAGGCGGAATGCGTTATTGTCGCTGGCAGAAACGTGCCAGACTATCTGTCGGCGTACGAGAAGGGCCGTGCCTGCAAGACCAGCCGATTGCTCATGCTCTCGCCGTCGGTTGGCCCAGGAGCAGTCCCGGAGCGACTTGCCGCAGAGACGCAGCTACTATGGGTGGCAGGATCGCTGTTGGCGTCGCACGATCCCTCCTACGCGGCAAAGCGGCCGTGGGTGAAACTGGCGCCGGGATGTGAGCGATACGTCCCGGATTGGATGCGCTTTGCATCCATGCGGCCGAAGCATAGGAGCGAGCTATAGCGGAATTGAGGGTATTCCAATAGCTTTGCACATTGCGCATGGAACCAATATTTGTTATACTACACAGCAAACAACTACTATAGACTGCCGAGATGGCGGTTTCCACAAGAAAGGAAAGTGTACATGAAAATGCTGAAGTTATTTTGGGCAAAGGCGCTTTGCGCCTGCGCGATGCTTTTCGCATGCGAGGCGATGGCGGGCTACATTGCCACGCAAAAGGCCGTGGAGCCAGGCAAGTGGACGTCGGACTTCGACGGGGCGATGGCGTATACTGAGGCGAACAACATCCCGATGCTGGTGTTCTGGGCCAATGCCGGGTGCTCGCATTGCGAGGGCATTGAGAAGGAGATGAACAAGGCGTATTTCTCCGGATGGATGGCCGACAAAAAGCTGGTTATGGTTTTCGTGGAAAGCACCTCTGCGGTGAAAAAGTGGATCAAGGACAAAGCCAGGACCAAGCTCAATGACTATCCCTACATGGCCGTCTACTGGCCGAGCAATTCGGCTGGCGAAATGGTTCTCGAGGGCTTCAGCGCCTACAAGGGCAATATGGGGCTCTATGGCGCCAGCTCCAAGACCTCGAACATCCAGCAGATAATCGACACTGTTGAATTCCTGCTTCCTGATTGGGATCCGAGCGGTGTGGAGCCCGATCCTGATCCGGTCTACTATACGGTCAAGTTCGTCGTTGACGCGGCGAAGGGCACGACGACTGGCGCGCTTTCGCAGCAGGTCGAGAGCGGCAAGGGTGCCGTGGCACCGACGGTGAAGGCGAAGGACGGCTGGGATTTCACCGGCTGGGACAAGACTTTCAACAAGGTGACGGAGGACCTGACGGTTACCGCGAAGTTCTCCGTGGTCGAGCCCGACCCAGATCCCGTCTACTACACGGTCAACTTTGTCGTCGACGCAGAGAAGGGCACGGCGACAGGCGAGCTTTCGCAGCGGGTCGAGAGCGGAAAGAGCGCTGTGGAGCCGACCGTGATTGCCAACGAGGGCTGGGAGTTCGTCCGCTGGGACACCACCTCGTTCAAAAAAGTGACATCGGACCTGACGGTCACGGCGATCTTTGAGCAGCCAGTCCAACGCGACGAAGTCGACCCCGCCAAATTCTTCAAGAAGGCGAAGAAGCTCGAGGCAATTGCCTACAAGGACGGTGAACTGTTCGGGAATGCCACAATCACGCTTGGCAAGTACAACGCCAAGAAAAAGTATCTCAAAGCGACTTTCAAGATCACGTCCTTCGGCGGCAAGTCGTATTCCAAGTCGCTGAAGCTGGTGCCGAACGAATATGGCGACTTCAATGAAGTCGAGGTCGTGTTCAAGTCGCCGATAAAGGCGATGGTCTTCAACCTCTACAACGGAGAGGACGGATACGAGATCTCCGGCATGGGCGCCGAATACTCCGTGGAGTCTGGAGAGGACCTTGTTCTCGGCGGCGAGCTCGAGGCCGAGGAAATGTTGTTCTCGGCCGACTTCGACGAACTGGAACCGGAAAATGAGAATTTTGATTTCTTGTCCGAGATGTTTGGCGCGGTCGCCACGGTCAAGGGCGGCAAGACGTTCAACTTCGGGTCTGCTCCGAAGATTACGTACAAGAAGTTCCGCGAGGACGGCGAGACATGGTATGAGCTGGCGGAATACGACGAGGATCGCTATCCAAATGCCTATGCCGTCAAGTTGACCTACAAGCCCGCCTCTGGTGCGTTCTCCGGCTCGTTCAAGATCTACGCCTCCAACGAGTTCGCCGTAGACGACGGCAAGAAGCCCACGCTCAAGACATACACGGCCAAGTTCAGCGGCTATGTGGTGAATGGCGCCGGCGTCGGCACTGTGTCCGTGAAAATCGGAAGGAAGACGTACACCGGCACCTGTTCGCTCGACTGATTTCGGTCCTGTTGGCGGGAAAGGGTTGAGATGAACGCCATCGCCAGAAAAGCATTGTCGGTCGCCGTCGGCGTCGCCTTGGTCGCGATTCCGGCGGCGGCGACAGGTTTGCAGACGATAGACGACGTGCGCGTTGACGCGCTCGTCTCAACCCACTGGGGGCAAAGGTCGGATACCGGCTATTCCAATACCGGTAGCCCGTGCTTTAACTACTATACGCCGAACAACTACCCCTGCGGGTGCGTTGCGACGCCAATCGCGCAGTTGCTTTGGTACTGGCAATATCCCAAGTCCATTCCCAAGGGAGTGTCGAAGTGCTTGGTGGACGGCGCAGAGGAGTCGTTGCCCTACGGCGGCGGCGCATACGACTATGCTGCGATGCCGACCATCGCCGCCGGTGCGGACGAGTCGACGCGCGCGGCAATCGGCAGACTCACGTACGATTGCGCGGTGGTAATGCACTCCTGGTTCATGTCCGCCAGCACGTTTGCGTATGGGATGTTTTCATTCGTGCAGCTGCGAGAAGTCTTTGGCTATGCAAGTGCGGTGGGCTATGTGCCGTTTGATTCCATCACCTTGACGGCGGAGATCAAAAAAACGATCATTGCCAACCTGGACGCGAAATGTCCCGTGATGATTGCGTTGACGAACACGGGGCATCTTGGTCATCAGGCGCTGATCGACGGCTATGGCTATCACGGGGGCAAGCTTTATTTCCATCTCAACCTTGGCTGGTGCAATATCAATGGAGAGGACGCTTGGTACGAATCGGACAACTTCACTGTGGAAGACAGCAAAGGCCACGTCTTTGACCTTGTAGACGGACTTGTCTACAACATCTTTCCCGATTTCTCGGGCGATGTGCTTTCGGGCCGTGTGCTCGATGAAGAGGGCAAGCCGGTTGCGAACGCCGTTGTGCAAGCTTCGCTGTCCGGGAAAGTCGTCGACTCCGTCGAGACCGGTGCGAATGGAATCTATGCGTTCGTGCTGTCTGGCGGCACCACCTACAAGGTGTCTTGCGAGGGACATTCGATTTCCGTGGCGCTACCTTCGGCTTCCAGTGCCAAGTGCATGAAGACATCGAAGGAAGAGGGTGACATCTGGGAGAATCCATTCCAACCCGCATTCACCGAGTCCGGCACGCTTGGCGGCAGTTCCGGCAACGATATTTTGCTTTCCGGTGATGCGCCAGAACCGGAGCCCGAGCCCAGCGCACTGGGGCCGTTCAACCCCACTGCGGCGGGCAAGGGCGCATATCCGTACTGTGGAGCCGTGTATGACGAAGATGGCAATCCATGCGGCACTGTGACGGTAAAGTTCACCAAGCCAAAAGGCGGCGTGTCAAAGGTTTCGGCCTCGTTCAAGATGCTGGACGGGAAGTCCTATTCGCTGGCGTCGACGCCGGTTCCCGTCAGCGACGTGGAATCTGCCAAGCTCGAAGGGAAGACGATAAAGAAACTTGGTGTCCTTGACGCGTTAGAAATCGGCAAGGAGGGGTTTGTTGCCGAAATCACGGCGGCAAACGGAATCAAGATGGTTGCGGCGACCACGGACCTTTCGAAAGGGCTTTCCACTGGTGTCTACAAGTTTTCCGTGAGCGGGCTGCCGACGGAAATCAACGGGCTGCCGGTCGTGGCCGAGATGTTGCCTGACGGTGCGGAAGTGCCGGTTAACGCGAAGGGCAAGATTACGCTTGCCAAGGCGGCGACCCTTAAGTACTCAAAGATCAAGGGCACGAAGCCGGCGGAATACGAGCTTGTCCGCAACACCGAGAAAGGCAAGACGAACCTCTCCGGACTCAAGCTGACCTATACGGCGAAGACCTCGTCTATCAAGGGTTCGTTCAGCGTATATACTGACGATTCTGCCAAGCACAAGATAAAGAAGACCTCCTTTACGGTTACCGGCATGGTGATTGACGGGAAGGCGGTTGGCGTCGCGACGTGCAAAAAGCCGGCGATTTCGTGCCCAGTGAGCATCGAGCCGTGGAAATAATGCGATTTTCGCTGGAGTGGGGGACAACAAGAAATGAAAGGCAAAGAGAAAATGAGACAGGCATTGGCTGCGGCGATGGTCTGCGCCGCAATGGTTGCATCGGCATACGAATACAACGTTCGCATGCCTTCTACGGCAGCATGTCCGCGCTGGAAGGGCGCGAAGGCCGGGGAATGGACGATGGACTACGAGGCGGCGCGCAAGCAGGCCGCCGCCGAGGGGAAATGCGTGCTCTTGTTCACTACGGGGTCGTGGTGGTGCCCGCACTGCGAGGCGTTCGAGGAGAAAGTGCTGCTCGACCACGCGGCGCAGTGGCGCAGCTACATCCAGGAAAAGGGCTATTATCTGGTTATGCTCGATTTCCCGTATCGCGGCCACGTCAACGACGACCAGCTGTGGAAGAGTGCGCACCCGGAGTATGGCGACGGCTGGGGCTTCCAGTGCTGGTTGTACGACAGCGACTATCTCGCAGAAAACGGCCTTACGCAGGAGGACGGGTTGAACGCGATCATGGACCTCTACCGCTTGCAGAAGTCGCTTGCACTCGATTCCGCCACGCCCGTTTCCATAAAAACATGGGACGGGTCGGAGGACTTTAACTACGGCAAGGTTGGGTATCCGACGCTGATACTGTTCCTCCCGGATGGCAGAGAGGCGGGGCGGTTCTCGCCCGGCTCGACCTATCGCGAGTCCGACGATGCCTACAACTATGTTGTGGAGAAGATCGACTCAATCGAGCGCGAGGCGCTCGACCAGGAGTGTGGCCTTTGCTCGGATCCCGATGAATGGGGGCTTTCGGGAACCAAGTCCGAGACATACCGCGGCTGGCTCTCTGGCGGCGACGCCGGCATTGTCGGGACTTTTGAGGCGAAGGTGGGACGCAAGGACAAGAACCGCGACATCAAGATATCGGCTACTGCGACCATCGCCGGCAAGAAGCGCAGGTTCAGCGGGCTCGGCCACGACTGCTGCATCGACACCGTCACCCTTGTGGAAACCGCCGGCGATGCGACCATGGAGCTCATGTTCGACGAGAACGGCGTTAGGGGCTCGTATGTCGGCGGCGAAGGCGCATTTGCCGTTGCCGGCGCACGCGACGTCTTTGCGGCCAAAGACGCCGCGGCCAAGGCTCGCAGGGCGCTTCTTGTTCCGGGCACCTGGACATTTGCCATGGCCGTCACGGACGCGCCTTCGGACATGGCGCGCGGATACGGCGCGTTTTCGGTCAACGTCGCCAAGTCCGGCGCGGCGGCTGTTCGCGGCGTGCTGCCCGACGGCAGGTCCGTCACGACCTCCGGCAAGGTGATAATCGGCGACAGCGACGTATATTGCCTGCCCATCAGCATCGACGGGAGCAGGGGGGGGCTCGGCTGCTGTCTCTGGTTCAAGAGCGGATGGCTTTTTAACGTCACCGACATCCGTGCTTGGAACACCACCGGCAAGGACGGGTTCGTCGCGGGCTGGAGGGCCATCTGCTCATCCGTTTCCGGCTTCGGCGACCTTGGAAACGAGTTCGAGCTTGTCTTGCCCGAGGTGCCTGAGTCCATCGGCGGGATTCCGCTTGTCGTAGATCCGAGCGGCGACGAAATCACGGTATCCAAGAACAGCTGGACTGGAACAGGCGTCTCCAAGTTCAAAGCCACCATGAATGCGAAGACGGGGATGTTCTCCGGGACGATGAAGTTCTTCGTCGAGGGCCGCAACGGCTCGGTGCGCGCGAAATCTTTCAAGGTGACTGGGGCGATGGTCTCCGGCACGGCGTATTGTTCCGCCGTGCAGAGGTCATACGGCTCGTATGCGGTGAAGGTCTCGGCTTGCGACGCATGCGAGGACTGATTATTTCAACCGGCTAATTCAAAACAAATAAAAAGGAGCAAAAAATGAATAAAACACTATGTGCAGGTCTCGTCGCATTCGGCATTGCCTTCAGCGCGTTTGCCGAAGAAAAAGAGGCCCAGGTCTACGATCTCACGGTAACAGTCAAGACGACTACCGCCAAGAAGGCAACCTTGTCGCCTAAGAGCAACAAGTTTATCGCCAATTCCGAATCGGTCATCTATCGCACGCAGGCGACGCAGAAATGGAAGGGGCTCATCTGGGGCTGCGACTGCAATACGCTTATGGGCAAATGGGAGGTCGTCAACGAGAAAGCCAACTTCGTCTCGGGGTGCGTCATCTGGAAAACCTCGAAGCCATACGACGTGATCTTCCTGGACGACATCAACTGGCGGCTCCTGAACGCAATAGACAAGAAGGGCGACAAGTGCGAGGGCAGTTGGACGCTCGGCGATATGAGCGAAGATGCTCCGACCTTCCTCACTTTTGCAGGCTTTGGCACGTTGCAGGTCGTCTACACGGCGGCGCCCTGCGAGGATCCGGAGGTCAACTGCACGAGCTACCTCAAGTCCATGACGGGCAACGTCGCGGGCTGGATGCCGGCACCGACCTTCACGACTCCGGGTTCGGATCCCCACTGCTACGTCTGCGGTGACTACGAGCCCGGCGAGGAGGACACGGTCGAGATCGCGACTGCGTGGGACTTCTGCCCCTGCGAAGAGTATGCCGACATTGACTTCACGGCGGTTTCTGGCACATGGTCGCTCAAGTACAATGCAGCGGCCTCCAGCAAGCTGATGAAGGAAGGTGCCACTCTTGTCAAGACCGTCAAGTTGCCGGCTCGTGTCGAGGAACTTGTCACGGAGAAGACCTACGAGATTCTTGGCAAGTAAGGCGACATGAAGAACAAGACGTTGTGGGCAGCCGTCGGCGGTCTTGTTTTGGCTGCGGCTTGCCTGCTGGCGTACTTTTGCCGGCAGCAACCCGCAACCAGGACGCCTGACGGCGTTGCGAAGGCGGCTGGCAGGGCGAAGCTGGCCGCCGGTTCGAAGACGGTCGATGGCATCGACGAGATGCGCGAGGTCGTCAAGTCGCACATTCGGGAAAACGCATGGACGCGCATGAGGCGCCCCGGAAAGCCGTCCGTGGACAGCTCGATGTTCGGGCGGTTCTCCGATGCCGACCGCAAGCTCTGCGAAGAGGTGCAGGCGGCAATGGACGCGGACGACTCCAAGACGACGATCAGACTGTGCTCCAAGCTCATGTCCTCTTCGGATCCTGAAGTTCGGTCGCACGTCGTCGATGCGCTGGGGTGGTTTGGCTTCGAGGCACTGCCGGAGCTCACGACTATGCTGGGAGATTCCGACGAAGGCGTGGCGCAGAGTGCGATCAACGCATGGGAATCGGGCTTCTCCGAGATTGAAGACCCTGCGGCTCGCCTCAAGGTTTCCAAAATGGCGTTGAACGCACTTTCCTCCAAAGACGCGTTGCAGTCCATAGGCGCCCAGTTCTCGATTGCGGCGACTGATTTTATCGACGCGGTGGAAGACGAGAACGAGGCGTTCGAGCGGCGCATTGAAGTCGTCCAGTCCCTTGTCGACATGATAGACTCGTCGAACGAGTCGCTTTCGGAAGCAGGACGCGAGCTGTACGACGAGATCACCGGCCATGAATGGATCAGCATATCCGAGGCGGAGCGATACCTTGACGACCCCGACAACTATGAACCACCGGAGGAATGAAGAAGGCGGTCATATTCGGCCTGACTGGGATTGCGCTTGCGGTTGTCGCCGCTCTTTTGCTGCGGCGTGGGGGAAGTGCGCCCGAAAGTGCGCCTGAAGTGACGACCGTCAGGGGCGCGAGGCCGACGGCAAGGAGTGCGCCGGTCTCCGATCGTCGCCAGCAGAAGCCGCAGAAGCCCGTCCTTTTGGGCGAAGAGGACGACGACGACAGCCGCACGCCGGCGGAAAAGGCGCTTGCCGAACGCATTGAGAAGGCGCTTGACGACGAAGACTTCGCCTTGGCGGCTTCCTGTGCCGACGAGGCGCAGAAATGCGGAGTCGTTGAGATTCGCCAGTCCATGGTCGATACGCTTGGCTGGTTTGGCGAGAAGGCCCTCCCCGAGTTGACGCCGTTCCTCGCCGATGCGGACGAAGACGTTCGCCAGAGCGCCATGAATGAATGGACCACGGCGTTGTCGTCCATTGAAGACGACGGTGTCAAGATCAAGACCGTCGAACTTGCAATGGGCGTCCTTAAGGACGAGGATGCGCTTGAGGAAATCTCTGGCGAGTTTATCGGGGTGGATGAGAAGCTGGCCGTTGAGTCGTTGGCCCGCATTATATGCGGCGGTGGTTCTAAAGAGGGCGTCGACAAGGCCAAGGAGACGTATGAGATCGTGACTGGCGACGAGTGGACGGATGCGGCGGGGGCCGAACGCTGGATTGCCGAGGAATACGAGCCACCGGAGGGGGCCTGAGATGTTCACCCAGGGTCGCATACGTGTCATTGCCCTCGCGATTGCCGACGCGTTGTGCGTTGCTGCGATGTGGGCGGTTGTCGTCTGCGGCTACAAGGCGCTCGGGGTCTTCCTTCGTGTGCATGGCTGGCCAAGCTGCCCTTGGGGCGGATACGAACTTGTAGAGTATGTGCGTTTTGCCCCAATCGCGCTGGTGTTCATAGGTATTAACGCGGCACTCGATCTCTACCACGGCAACTGGATGTATCCTGCCTCTCCTCAGAGTCCGGTTGAGGAATTTCGTCGTCTCTGCCTTTCGTCTTTTCTGACCCATGCAGGCGCCATTGCCTACATGGCGTTTGCCTACCAAAGCATGGATGGCAGGATTTCCCGCGCCGTCTGTGTCTACGCCTGCATTCTGACGGCCTTTGGTTCGCAGTCGTTTCGCAACTGGATGCGCTTTGCCCTGAAGTGGATGAAGCTTGGGCAGATTCCGGTAGTGTTGGCGGGCGGCGGAGAGGCGGCGCACCGATTTGCCGCCATTCTTGACGGCGATCCGTATTCTGGCATCCGCATTGTCGGATATTTCGCCGGGACGGAGAGAATCGGTCGAAAGCGCCGTCGCCGCGCATGGAACGAGCGGGACTTCCAGGACAGGAAGATTCCCTATCTCGGCACGCTTCGAGACATTGTCCCGCAGTCGAAGAAGCGCGACATCAAGATGCTTGTCGCTTGCCAGGAGGACCGCCTGTTCCGTGCGCAGATGGATGAGTTCGCGACATGGTTCACGTATGTCGTCTATCTTCCGGCCGTGCGGTCCTTCCCGATATTCGGTGCCCGCGCCGTAAGCTTCGACGGCATTGGCGGGCTTGAGATGGTCAATCAGGGGCGCATGAAGGCCAAGCGGTTCCAGAAGCGCGTAATGGACGGTGCCTTGGCGCTTGTTGCATTTGCGGCCTTTCTTCCGGCCTTTATCGCAATTCCGGTGCTGATCAAGCTGACGAGCCGAGGCCCGGTGTTTTACCGGCAACGGCGCCTCGGACGGGACGGGCGCGAGTTCTATATCTGGAAGTTCCGGTCGATGTACGTAGACGCGGACAGTAGGCTCAAGGCGATTCTTGCCCGCAGCCCGGCTGCAGCGAAGGAATGGGAGTCGTCGTTCAAGCTTTCGCACGATCCGCGTGTGACACCTTTCGGAAGGCTCCTTAGAAAGACCTCCTTAGACGAGCTGCCTCAGCTTTTCAACGTCTTTTCCGGAGACATGGCGCTCGTTGGTCCGCGGCCGATAGTGGACGACGAGGTCAGGCAATACGGAAATGCGTATCGGGCGTTCTCGTCGGTCCGACCCGGGATTACGGGGCTTTGGCAGGTCTCGGGGCGAAGTGACACCGACTATGACCGCCGCGTCGCTCTCGATACCTATTATGTCCTCAACTGGTCGCCTTGGCTCGACATGTGGATTCTCCTGCGCACGGTATTTGCCGTGCTGTTCATGCGCGGCGCGCGGTAAAATATGGTATAATACGGCATGATGTTCGGGAGACTGAAGCAACATCAATTTCTCTTTGAGGAACTTGTCAAGCGCGACTTCAAGAAGAAGTACAAGCGCACGATCCTCGGCATGGGCTGGAGCATGCTTGCGCCGCTTCTGATGCTGTTGGTGATGAAAATCGTCTTCGAGCAGTTTTTCGGGAGAACGGTGAACCACTACACCACCTACCTCTTCTGCGGGCTCCTGACGTTCAACTGGTTTTCCGAATCGACGAACAGCGGCATGCGGAGTCTTTTTACCAACGCGGGCATCTTTTCCAAGGTGAACGTGCCAAAGTACCTGTTTCTCTTTTCCGTCAATATCCAGGTCCTCATAAACTTCGCCTTGACCCTTCTGGTCTTCTTCGCCTTCTGCGCGATCGACGGCGTTCCCTTTACGTGGCGGTTCGCCTGTCTTGTGTATCCGATATCGACGATGCTTTTGTTCAACCTGGGCATTGGCATGGTCCTGTCGGCGCTTTTCATCTTTTTCCGCGACATCGACTACCTCTGGACCGTCGCGCTGCAGCTTGTCATGTATGGCTCCGCAGTGTTCTACACCGTGGACAAGATGCCTTCCAACATGCAGCTTGCCTTTGCCCTCAATCCCGTCTATCGGCACATCGCCTACATACGCGAGGTGGTCTTGGCTGGATCGGTTCCGTCTCTCGAGGCGCACCTGACGCTCGCGGGGTTCGCGCTTGCGGCCTTCCTTGCCGGCGCATTCATGTACAAGCACTACAATACGAGGTTCCTGTACTATGTCTAGCCCGAAGGTCATGCTCTCGTGCAGGAACGTCTCCATCCGCTATCAGGTCGGGGACTTCAAGAACATCGGCTTGAAGGAATGGGTTATGCGCCGCCTGACGGGCCGGTACAAGGTCGTGGACTTCTGGGCGGACAGGGACGTCAGCTTCGAGATCTGCGAAGGTGACATGCTTGGAATAATAGGAACGAACGGCGCGGGCAAGTCAACGCTTCTGAAGGCTGTCGCCGGCATAATGGAGCCGACGAGGGGCAGAGTGGCGCGGTGCGGCAAGATCTCCGCCCTCCTCGAGCTCGGAAGCGGATTCGACGGGGACCTGACGGTAAAGGAGAATGCATACCTCCGCGGGGCGATGCTGGGCTATACCCGCGCGTTCATGGACAAGACCTACCCGTACATAATCGACTTCTCCGAGCTCAAGGACTTCGAAGACCGTCCGTTCAAGCAGCTTTCGTCTGGCATGAAGTCGCGCCTTGCCTTCGCCATTGCCTCGCTCGTGAAGCCGGAGATACTCATCCTCGACGAAGTGCTGGCGGTCGGAGACGGGGCCTTTCGCGCGAAGAGCGAGGCGAAGATGCGCGAAATCATCAAAGGCGGCGCGACCACTATCCTTGTCACGCATTCGATTGGACAGGTGCGTGCCATGTGCAACAAGGTGCTGTGGCTCGACAAGGGCAGGCAGGTGGAGTTCACGGACGACGTGAACGGCTGCTGCAACAGGTACGAGGCGTTCCTCGCCGGAAGGCCGAAATGACGGGCGAGGTGGCGCTTGCGGTTTCGGCGCCGCGCTGCCACGGGCGTCATGAGTCCATAATCGGGAAACTGAAAGACAACCTGAAAGGCATGGCGAAAGAGCATGAAAGCAAGTAACGGTTCGTTGGGCAGGGGCGCTTCGTTCAAATGCGCCGTCGTGAGGCTTTTGGGAAAGCTGCGCGTGTTGAAGGCCGAAAGGGTCGCCTCCCTCCTGGACTACATCACGGTGGAGAACTCAGACCTCTTTGACGCCGCGTGGTATCTCAGGACCTATCCGGACGTCAAGCGCGCGGGATTCGATCCCGTATGGCACTACTGCCGCAAGGGTTGGCGGGAGGGCCGCGCCCCGTCGCCGGCGTTCGACGGGAAGGACTATCTGAGACGCTATCCAGACGTGCGGAAGACCGGGATGAACCCGCTCGTTCACTATCTCAGGCACGGGATGGAGGAGAAAAGGCCCTTTTTGCCGGCCGTCCGCAAAATCTGGACGCTTCCCGCGGGCCTGGATGAGAAATACTGTTCGGCCATCGAAAGGGCCTGTCCGCTCGTCAGCGTAGTCGTGGCGAGCTACAACTACGCGGAGCTGATCGGCGAGACGCTGGACAGCGTCCTTGCGCAGACCTACAGGAATTTCGAGGTTATCGTGGTGGACGACGGGTCTTCGGACGAAAGCGTCGAGGTGATCGGGCGGTATGTCCGGAAGCACAAGAACGTGAAGCTCTACACGCATGAGGGCGGCGTGAACAAGGGACTCCCCGCCACCGTGAAGCTCGGGATTGAAAAGGCCAGCGGGGAATATGTCGCGTTCTGCGAGTCGGACGACATACTGGAGCCAACCAACATAGAGGAGAAGATGCTGCTGGTGAAGCGGTTCAACGGCGAGCCGAACATAATAGTCAACGACGTGACTCCTTTCGGGAACCCGGATCGCCTGCCGAACGCGGTTAAGATAATAGATGAACGCATGCGCGAGATGCCAGGCGAGAGGAATGTCGTAACGCCCCTGCAAATGCGGGAGAAGAACATGATCTGCACGTTTTCGTGCTGCATGGTCCGCCGTTCGGTGCTGCAGTCGTGCGACTTCGATGGCCTGCCGCGTCCGGCGAACCTCGACTGGTGGCTCTGGCGCCAGGTCTGCTGCGAGAACCCCGTCTTTGTCGTGCACAAGAAGTTGACGCGCTGGAGGCTCCACAACTCCTTCATGACAAGAGAAAGCGCGGAGTCGATTGCGCGGCAGCGGGAGTTCCTCGACAAGATGGACGCGCTCCTCGTCGAACGCTACCCCGAGGCGGCGTCAGACCTGAAGCCTTTGGTTGACGAGCTTGCCAGATACGAGGTGCGCGACGGAAAGCTGTGCGAAAACGGAGTCCCCCTCGCGGAGCAACCGTTCTTCTCCATCATCATGCCGACCTACAACAGGAAGTTCTGCATTTCAAAGGCCATCGACTCCGCACTGGCCCAGACATACGGCAATTTCGAACTCATAATCGTAGACGACGGATCCACCGACGGCACCGAGGAGTTCCTGCGGGGCAAGTACGCGAATGAGCTTGCCAACGGCAGGATGCTTTACAAGTGGAAGGAGAACAGCGGCGTCTGCAAGACGCGCAATGCGGGGCTGCGGATGGCGAAGGGCGAGTGGATCGCGTATATTGACTCCGACAACGAGGTCCTCCCGTTCTTCCTTGAGGTCTACGCCCGTGCCATAATAGGCAACCCCGGCATTGTCAACATGTACGCAAAGCAGGTCTACCAGAACAGGCATTGTGTCCTAGGAGAGCGTTTTGACCTCGAAAAGCTGCTTGACCACAATTTCATAGACCTTGGCGTCTATGTGCACCGGCGCAGCCTGATAGACGAGCTCGGGCCTTTTGACGAGAACATGACCCGGCTCGTTGACTGGGAGCTCATAATACGACAGACCAAGAAATACACGCCGATGTACATAGAGACGATCGTGATGCTGTACAACGACGGCGATGGACATGCGCGCATAACCAATTCCGCGAGGTTCAGGGCGAACATCAACTACGTCAAGAGGAAGCACTGCAACTGCCCCGTCGTCACGACTGTGATAACGGCGTTCAACCACAGGCCCTATCTGAAGAGGGCCATCGAAAGCGCGATAATGCAGAGAGGCAAGTTCATCCCGGAGATCATTGTCGCCGACGACTGCTCGACCGACGGAACCGCCGAGCTGCTCGAAGAGCTCAAGCAGCAGTATCCAGAGGACTTCACGGTGCTCCCGACGCCCCACAACCTCGGCATAGCCGAGAACATGCGCAGGTGCTTTGCCGCCGCAAAGGGCAAGTACATCGCGATCCTCGAGGGCGACGACTACTGGATAACGCCATGGAAGCTCAATCGCCAGGTCAGGTTCATGGAGGAAAATCCAGATTGCTCCATGGCCTTCTCGCGGATCAAGCTGCTTGACGAAAAGACCGGCAAGCTCTCCTTGCTGCCTCGTCAGAACGGGCTTAAGAGCAAGCTTACCGGCGACGACTTCATCAAGGATCCCAACCAGAACCTCATCGCCAACTTCTCGTGCTGCATGTTCGTTGCTTCTCTGGTGAAGAACCTTCCCGAGGAGATCTACGCATATCGCCTAAACGAGATATCGATGTCGTTCTACCTTGAGCAGAAAGGGCCCATCGGATTCCAGCCGGACATAATGACCGTTTACAGGATACACGACGGCAGCACGTGGAGCAGGGCGGACAAGCGCAGACAGCTGATGTCCGGCATACGCTGCCGCGAGGTCGCGCTGCAGCTTTGCGCCCCTAAGTACAGGGACGGGATGATGGCGGCCATCGAGAAGCGCAAGGCGGCGCTGGAGGCCCTTGGGGATGACTGAGGTGAGTGCGCGAAAGAGGATCGTACGGTGCACATCGGCCATTCGGCCTTTGTTCTCCGTCGTCTTGCCGACGTTCAACCGCATTCAGTCCGTCTGCTCGGCCATAGACTCCATGCTTCTTCAGACTTTCGGCGACTTTGAACTCATTGTGGCCGACGATGGCTCGACGGACGGGACGGTCGAGCTGCTTAAGGGCAAATACGCCCGAAAGATCGCCGGTGGAAAAATTCGCCTTCTTGAACTCGGCCACGGCGGGGTATGCGCGGCGAGAAACGCCGCGTTAAAGGCCTCCCGCGGCGAATGGATCGCGTACCTCGACTCGGACAACATTGTCTCCGCCGATTTCCTCCAGACTTTCGCCGACGGAATCAAGTCGCATCCAGACGCCAAAAACTTCTATGCCGCGCTGATGCGCAAGAGCGACAAATTCGTCCTCGACAGGCCTTTTGACAGAAAGATGCTCCTGCGCGGAAACTACATAGACATCGGAGTCTATTGCCATCACCGCGACTTGATAGACGAGTTCGGCTCGTTCGACAGTTCCGTGATGGGCATTGAAGATTGGGATCTTGTTGTCAGGCATTCGAGCAAGTACACGCCTGTCAGACTCGGACGTGTCGTTCTCGCATATAGCGATGCCCTTGACGGTGAAAGGCTTTCGCGGAAATCCGACATGCTGGCCGGGTCGTACGAGAGGTTCAGGGAAAAGTACGAGCCCGATGCTCGCCCGAGCGACGCCGACGTCGAGGTCATAAGGAAGTCCTGGTTCTTCGATTCCGAATGGTACATGGCAGAGTACGGCAAGATAATCGCCGGAGCCGACCCTGCGGTGCACTACTTGGTCAGGGGGTGGAAGAACGGCCTTTGTCCAGGACCCTGTTTTGACGGCAGGCAGTACCTGGCGAAGAACCCCGACGTCGCGAAGGTGCTTATAAACCCTCTCCTCCACTACGAGCGCAGCGGAAGGAAAGAGGGCCGGGTCGGCTTTCTGCGTCGGAAGCCGCTTTTACGGCAAACGGAAAGATGACATGGTGGCCATATGGAAAAGAAGAAGACAAAGAGACCGAAGGCAAAGCCGACTATCGACGTCGCAATCGCCCAGAAGGACATCCAGATCGCGGTGTATGCGCGCGAGATCGAAGCGCAGGCCGGCGAGATTCGCGCACTCAGGTCGGAGCTGGAGAAGGCCAAGGCGGCGTCGGACTCTGAACGCGCGTCGTATAGTGCGAAGATGAAGGATTTCCAGGGCAAGATGACGTCGCTTGAGTCCGAGATGGACAGGCTTGGAAAGGTGCTTTCCGAGGAACGCGCCGCCGCGCATGCCGCGCAGGGAAGGTTCCTTTCCGAAATCGAGTCAATGCAGAAGGGCAATGCGGACGCAATGGCGCGTCTGACTGTAGCGGAGTCGGAGAAGGAGGCGTTTTCGGCGGACAAGGCGAAGCTCTTGGTGGAAAACGCGCGCATGGCCGCGGAATGCCGCGCAGCCCGCGAAGCGCTGGATCGCAGCCTTGCCGATGCCGAGTTCCTGCGGAAGGGCAATGCGGACGCAATGGCGCGTCTGACTGCAGCGGAGTCGGGGAAGGAAGCTCTTTCCGCAGACAAGGCGAAACTCTTGGCGGAGAACGCGCGCATTGCCGGGGAATGCCGCGCTACCCACGATGCGCTGGACCGCAGCCTTTCGGACGCCGAGGCCCTGCGGGAAGGCAACAAGGACCTCATATCGCGCCTGGAGACGGCAGAGGCCGAGAAATCTGCGCTTTCATCGACCAATGCCAAGTTGGCGGCAGACGGCAACCGGCTTGAGAAAGAGCTTGGAATGGCAAAAAATGCGTCCGCGCAGTTCAAGCAGAAGGCGGACAGCCGATACGCGGAAATCCAGGCCTGCAAGGCCAAGCTGAAGAAGGCGCAGGCTGCGGAGGCGTCGGCGAGAAAAATGGCCGAGACCGTCGGTAGGCAGCTTTCGTCGGCCAAGATGTCGCTGCGCGCATGCAGAGAGCGAGAAGACGCCCGCCGCCCGGTGAAGCGCTTTCACAGACTCGTAAAGGCCTTGCTGCCGTACGGGTTCGTCTGCACGTGGAAGCGCATGGTCTACGGCATCGTGGAGGACATGCCACTGTTCTACTATCCGGGGTTTATGAAGCGCGCGAGGCGCGTGGCAAAGTTCTCGCTGCCCTATTTCGCGGTGGCGGCCTTCAGGCGGGCCAAATACGGAAGGAGGCATTGATCTCGCAATGCGCGGTGCGGGCGAGACGGCGGCAAGGCCGAGTGTCAGCGTGGTTGTCGCGAGCTTCAACTACGCGGATCTCATTGGCTATGCACTTGACTCGGTTCTCTCCCAGACTTTCCCCGCGGACGAGATAATCGTCGTGGACGACGGGTCGCACGACGACAGTGTCGCCGTAGTGCGTGGCTATGCGCAGAAACATCAGTCGGTCAAGCTGTATCAGCATGAAGGCGGGGTGAACAAGGGGCTTCCCGCGACTTTGGCGCTTGGGGTGGCCAAGGCCACAGGAGACTGGGTCGCGTTCTGCGAAGCCGACGACATGTGGGAACCGACGTGCCTGGAGGAGCGCGTGCAGCTGATTGCCGCCCATGCCGGCGAATCCCCGAAGATTGTCATCAACGACGTCGTGCCATTCGGCGACTCCGAACGCTGCCGCGCGGCGACTGGGGCCGCAAGGCGCAACATGGCGAGACTGCCGGACGCGCGCAACCGCATCGGCGCGGCGGAATTCCGCAAGTTCAACCTGATATGCACCTTCTCCTGCTGCATGGTCGATCGCAAGACGCTGGCGGAATGCGACTTCGCGTCGTGTCCCCGGCCCGCGAACATCGACTGGTGGCTCTGGCGCCAGATCTGCTGCGTCAACGACCTCTATGTCGTGCACAAGGGGCTCACCAAGTGGCGCATGCACGAATCCTTCCTGGTTCGGGAGCCCCTCGAGTCGCTTCTGCGCCATGACGCCTTTTTGCGCGACATGGATCGTCTGCTCGTCAGGCGGTTCCCGGCGGAGGCTGCCGCGCTCGCCCCGCTTGTCGAAGAGCGGGAGAGGTTTTCCGTTGTCGGCGGTCGGCTGCTGGATCGCGGCGACGAGGCCGAAGTGCAGCCGTTTTTCTCCGTCATCATGCCCACCTACAACAGGGCATTTTGCATAGAAAGAGCCATAGACTCCCTCCTGGGGCAGACATACGGCAACTTCGAGCTGGTGATAGTAGACGATGCCTCGACGGACGGTACCGCAGACCTGCTGCGCAGCCGCTACCCGGGCGAGATTGCGTCTGGCCGCATCAAGTATGTCCTGATCGAGAAGGGCGGCGTGAGCAAGGCGCGCAACGCCGGCCTGCGCGTTGCGGGCGGGGAGTGGATTGCCTACCTTGACTCTGACAACGAGGTCGTTCCGACCTTCCTCGAGACTTTTGCGCGCGCCATTGCGGTCCACCCGGATGCGCAGAACCTCTACGCGAAGCTGATCTGCCGCGACAGCCGCCGCAGGGTCGGGGCAGAGTTCGACCTCGGCCGGCTTCTCAACTCAAACTACATCGACCTCGGCGTCTACGTCCACCGGCGGGCGCTGATAGACGAGCTCGGGCCGTTCGACGAAAACATGACGCGGCTCGTCGACTGGGAGCTGATTGCAAGGCAGTGCAAGGAACATTCGCCGGTGTTCATCGACGAGACATTGCTGGTTTACGACGACATGAAGGGGGCGGGCGTCTTGCGCATCACCACGACCGCAGACCTTGCGTCCAACAGGGAGTACTTTCACCGCAAGCACGGCGGCCATTCTGTCGACGCGGACGGCAAGGCGTCGTTTGCCGGCGACTGGGCCGTTGCAAGGGCCTTTGAACGCGGCAGCTGGCTTCGCGGAGTCCTCAAGCGGCTCGTGCCGTATGCCATGCAGAAGAAGTTTGCATACCGCAAATACGGGATACGCTTCCCCGAGCTGGGGGCGTTCTGGAGCGTGCTGCCGTTCGGCCTCGTCTGCATGTTGAAGCGGATGGATCCCGACAATGGCGTGAACATGGGTGCCTGTGATAGTGGCGGCATACATTGCCATCGGGATTTTTGCTATAATAAGCGTGACAAAGAAAGGGGTTAGTAGTTATGATATATCATACGATGCAGAATTTTCTGCTTGTGGTGTGCCTGGTTTCGCTCGCCGTGATATCGGTGGCTGCGTTGGCGATGTCCTTGCTGCCGTTTTTGCTCAGGGCGGCCGAACAGGTGCGCCGCAGCGGGCCGCTGAATGCGTTTTTGTGCCTGGCGGCGCTGGCCGTCCTCGTGGTCTATGGCGGCAGCAAGCCGACCTACAAGGTGACGTTCGGGAAGAACGGCGGCAGCGGCGGCGACAACTACGTGACGGCGACATACGGCGCGGCGATGCCCACTCCACGCACTGCGCCGAAAATGGCTGGATACGTATTCGATGGCTACTGGGACACGACGAAGGAGGGTGGCAAGCAGTACTACGACAGCAGCATGAAGAGCGTGAGGAACTGGGATAAGACCTCTGCCGCGACGCTTTGGGCTAAGTGGCGCAAGGCGACCGTCGTCAAGGTGACGTTCGGGAAGAACGGCGGCACGGGCGGTGACAACTATGTCACCTGCACGACGGGCAAGCCCATGCCGACGCCTCGCACCGCCCCGACCAAGTCGGGTTGGACGTTCCCCCCTCGGCAAGCAGTATTACAACTCGAAGATGGAGAGCGTGAGGAACTGGGACAAGACATCCGCCGTCACGCTGTGGGCGAAGTGGACGGTGCGCGTGACGCTCGGCAAGAACGGCGGCACCGGCGGCGACAGCTATGTGACGGTGATCTACAACCAGCCGTTCCCGACGCGCGCGATGCCGACGAAGTCCGGCTACACGTTCGGCGGATATTTCGTCTCGGCGTCGAGCAAGACGGGCCAGTGCTACAACACCGACGGTACGGGAACCTCTACGATGAAGTGGACGACGGGCGGCACGCCTACCATCTGGGCGCTCTGGACGAAGACCTCGGCCTGCGTTGAGCTTCCGCCCGCTGTTGCGTGCCGCGTCGCATCTGCCGCGCCGAGCGCATCTGCCGCGCCTGAGACTGCGCCGCAATCTGCGGTTCCTGCGGGCATCTATTCCGGTGTCCTTGCGGACGGCACCGGCGCGTTCTGGCTTATGCTCGACGAGGCGGAGAAAGACGAACCCCGCACGGCCTACCTCTACGTCGCTTCTGAAGACGGCTCGCTGACTGCTGAATGCACTGTTGACGAGTCGGGAGCGTTCCTGATTCTGACGACGGAAGACGGCGAAACCTTCGTCGACGATCTAACGGCAGGAGTCGGATGTTGGCTTTGAGATTTCGGACATAAATGGAGAAAAAACATGAACAATAAAATCAGCGTCGTTACATTGGCCGTAGGCGCCATGGCTGTGGTGTCCTCGCTTGTCGCCGGGGAGGTGACGCCCGAAGAGGCGCAGATCGCCGCGGAGAACTGGGTGAAGATCAGCCCGAGGAGGATGGGCTCCACATTTCGTTCGAGTTGTGCCGAGGAAATGGAAACTGTCCGCAACGAGGCGGGGCGCACGGTTTTTCATGCAGTAAACCTCGAGGGCGGCGGATTTGTAGTGACTTCAGGCGACACGCGCCTCTCCCCGATTGTCGCGTTCTCCACGACTGGACGCTACAGTGGCGACAGGAATAGCCCGCTTTACACGTTGCTGACGGGCCAGGAAGAGGCAGTGGCCGCCTTGTGCGAATTGGACGGAGACATTGCCGCGGCTTCCGGCGAGGCCGCTCAGGGCACCGGGCGGCAGGACGTGTCGTGTCTCAAAAACGTCGACATGAGCCCGTTTGCAGATGCGGAACTGGAATGGAACTCGCTTTTGTCGCTTGGCTTGGACGGAAGCGGCAATATTTCCGTCCCGGTCGGAATGGAATCTCGGGAAGCGATTTCAGACATACGTGTAAGCCCGCTGCTCAAGACCAAATGGGGACAGCAGGGCGCCTGGGATTATGACAGCAATTACATTCCACTGTACAATTGCTACAGTCCAGTCGAAGGATATCCGTGCGGATGCGTCGCCACCGCCGGTGCGCAGATCATGTACTACCACAGGGCGCCGAGCGGATCCATCGCACAGTTCTCGAACACGTGCTATGTCGATGGAAGCCCGGTGACGCTAAATTCCATCGCCGGGACGTTCGACTGGAGCAACATGTTCCTGGAGTACGTCTGGTGGGAGGCGATATACCCCGACCCATTCCCGACCCCGCCCTCTCTCACCCAGCGGCAGGCCGTCAGCAAGCTGACGCACAACATCGGCGTCGCGATCGGGATGAACTACAATGGAGGGGGATCGAGCGGACAGGGCAACGTGTTCGTCTCCCAGCTCAAGTCCCGGTTCGGCTACAAGTCCGGATCGTGGATTTGGTACGACATCGACACGGTTGACAGACTGTCCGACTACAACGCAAGGTTGGCCGATTTCAACAATGCGCTTTACGCAAGCCTCGATGCGAAGATGCCGGCGTTCCTTTCGCTCAAGGGCACGGCCGAACATGCCGTCGTTGCCGATGGATACGGCTATATGTCCGGCAAGGGTTATACGCACCTGAACGTGGGCTACGAGGGAGACTGCGATCTCTGGTACAACATGGTCGCGCCGGACGCGACGGTGGACATACCGCTTACGGAATCCATCTACAAAAGGTTCTCCGGCCTTGGTTTCAACATCCATCCCACGCTTGCGGGCGACATCCTTTCCGGCAGAGTGCTCAACTCCTCCGGCTCTCCGGTGGCCAGTGCCACGGTGACGCTCTACGACGGTTCGGGAAATGTCGTGAAGACCTCCGCCACTGATGCGAAGGGAATCTATTCGATCAGGTTTACGTCAGCGGGCAACTTCAAGCTAAAGGCGGTGTCTGGAAGCCTCGAATCGTCCGCCGTTTCGGTAAGCCTGTCCCGCACCGTAACCCAGGACCAGGGCCTTGAATTCGAAAGAGGCGGCAGGACGGGGAACAAATGGGGCGTCAACCTGACGCTGAACGGTACGCCTACGCCTACCCCTACACCTACACCTGGGCCTACGAGCACCGTGACGTTCGGGAAAAACGGCGGCACTGGCGGAGACAACTACGTGACCGCGACGTACGGCGCGGCGATGCCGACCCCCCGCACCGCGCCCACTCTCTCCGGCTGGACGTTCGCGGGCTACTGGGACACGCTCGCCATGGACGAGAAGGGCAACCCGAAGGGCAAGCAGTACTACGACGCGAGCATGAAGAGCGTCCGCGCCTGGGACAAGACGTCCGCGACGACTCTCTGGGCGAAGTGGACGAACAAGGTGATCTCGGCAAGAACGGCGGCACCGGCGGCGACAGTGTTGTCACCTGCACCAAGGGCCAGCCGATGCCGAAGCGCACGATGCCCACGAAGTCGGGCTACGTCTTCGACGGCTACTGGACCTCGACGGGGACTGGCGGCGTCAAGTACTACAACGCGGACGGGACGAGCGCACACGCCTGGGACAAGGGCGGCAGCGTCACCCTCTGGGCGAAGTGGGTGAAGCCCGTCGCGTGCAAGGTGACGTTCGGGAAGAACGGCGGCACTGGCGGCGACAGCTACGTGACGGCGACTACGGGGAAGCCCATGCCGACCCCGCGCACCGCGCCCAAGCTCTCCGGCTGGACGTTCGGCGGCTACTGGGACACGCTCGCCTGCGACGCGAAGGGAAATCCGCTCGGCAAGCAGTACTACTAAGGGTCACGCTCGGGAAGAACGGCGGTACCGGCGGCGACAGCGTCGTCACGGTCATAAAGGGCCAGTCCTTCCCGAAGAGGACGATGCCCACGAAGTCGGGCTACAAGTTCGGCGGGTACTTTGTTTCCGCCTCCTCGAAGACGGGCCAGTGCTACAACGCAGACGGCACCGGCACGGCGTCGATGAAGTGGACGACAGGCGGAACGCCGACGATCTGGGCGCTCTGGAACAGGTGAGGTGAAGCGGCTTGCCCCTTTTCTTTCCTTGATTGCGGCGCTTGGCTGGGCAAGGTCAAGTGCGTCTACGTTCGTGCTGGACTACCGGGTTGGCGTCGCCACGCCATCCTTGCGCATGGCCGCTTCCGCGGCATGCGTCCAGCAGGAACGGCCTGACGGCGGCGTCCTGCGGCAGGTCGAGATTGCGGCGGACAATGCTCCGGCAGTTCCGGCCGCCCTTGAGGTCGGCGACTCGCTTGCCGTGACGCTCTTCGACGACTGCAAGGTTGCGCTGACTCTTTGCGAACGCGTTTCGTCTTTAGATGGCGCAACTTCTTTCCTTGCGACGGCCGACGGTTACGACGGACAGTTTATGGCCGTTGTGGTGTGCATGGATGGTCGCATTCACATCGACATACAGGATTTCCTGTCTGGGCGGGTGTATTCGGTGTTTTCCTCGCCGGAACGGACTGTTGTCAGGGAAATCGACTCCCGGCAGCTGCCGTGCACGTGCGCAGATTCGCCGGAGGCACCGCGGCATGCCGGGCTGCTTAGCACCAGGACGGCTCTGCGCACAAAGGCTGCGGCGGCTGTCGAGCCGCTCAAGGGCTCTTCCGGGTCGACGACCGTTGACATCCTCGTCGTGTACGACACGCTTGCCGCAGAATGGGCGAAGTCGCAGGGAGGCGGTGTCAACGCCTTTGCCGAAGTGCAGGTGCAGAAGATGAACGCAGTGCTTGCCAACACGAACCTCGACCAGGGCTTCAGGTTCCGTCTTGTGGGCGTCTACGAGGTTGGCGGCAGCGCCGGCGGCAGCGTGTTCCGCGCACTTGAGGCGGCGCAGAGCGGCGACATCGAACTCAACGGAGTACGCTGGAACGGCGTGCATGCGAAGCGTGACGAGGTGTCGGCGGACATCGTCTGCGTACTCGTCGACAACGGCTTGTCGTATGGGACGACCGGCGTCGGGTTTTCACTTTACCAGGACAGCCTGGACTTCTCGGAGTACGCCTACAACGCCTCCTTGATCCGCGCCGTCGCAACTGGGCAGACGATGACGCATGAAGTCGGGCACAACATGGGCGCAGGGCATGCGACCGCCATTGCGGATGTGGAAAGCAGGGGGCCCCAGTATTATGACTATTCTTCGGGATACTACTTCACCGGTGCCGACGGAGAGGGCTACTATACGATAATGTCCTACTCGTCGGACGGTTATGGGAACTACTACACCCCCGCGCCGTTCTTTTCGTCGCCGGCCTACACATACAAGTCGGTCCCCGTAGGCGACGAATTCCACGACAACTCGTCTACGCTTTGGCAGACATTCCCGGAGGTCGCGCTTTACCGCGAGCCAGTATGCTGCAAGGTGGCGTTCGGGAAGAACGGCGGCACCGGCGGCGACGACTACGTGACCGCGACGACGGGGAAGCCCATGCCCACCCCTCGCACCGCGCCGACGCTCAAGGGCTGGTCGTTCGGCGGCTACTGGGACACGCTCGCCCTCGACGAGAATGGCAACGCCAAGGGCAAGCAGTACTACGACTCGAACATGAAGAGCGTGAGGAACTGGGACAAGACGGTGGCTGCGACCCTCTGGGCGAAGTGGACGAACAAGGTGACACTCGGTAAGAACGGCGGCACTGGCGGCGACAGCGTCGTCACGGTCATAAAGGGCCAGCCGATGCCGAAGAGGACGATGCCCACGAAGTCTGGCTGGGTGTTCGGCGGTTATTGGGATACTGTCGTATTGGACGCGAACGGCAACCCGAAGGGGAAACAGTACTACAATGCGAAGATGGAGAGCGTCCGCGCCTGGGACAAGACTACGGCTGGGACCTTGTGGGCGAAGTGGACTTGCAAGGTGAATCTCGGGAAGAACGGCGGCACGGGCGGCGACGACTACGTGACCGCGATCTACGGCCAGCCATTCCCGGCGAGGACGATGCCCAAAAAGTCTGGCTACGACTTTGGCGGATACTGGGTGTCTTCGAACAACGGGATCGGCCAGTGCTACAACCCTGACGGCACCGGCACGGCGTCGATGAAGTGGACGACGGGCGGCACGCCGACAATCTGGGCTCTCTGGACGAAGTAGACCAGATTTTTTGCATTTCCAAGAAGATTTTTGGTATAATGCAATGCAGTGGAGAAGACTGCGACCCTCTGGGCTGGATGCCGATATTCGCGAAGTCCAAGGAGAAATCCTGGGACGAGAAGATATACATCCATCCGCGACGAAACCTTCGACGGCAAGACAATTCATGCAATAGGGCTTTGAAAACAAGGAGAAACAACAAATGAAAAACGCAATAAAAACATGTGCAATGAAGGCGCTCGCCGCAATCGCGCTTGCTTTCGCGGCGCTGACCGCCCAGGCGGCGTACATCGCTCCTGGAATCACCATCAACGGCACGACGCCGACGAAGGACGGCTCGTATTCCGGCTACACGTACCAGGATGGCGTGTTCACGCTGACGTCGAGCGACGCTACCTACACCTTCGCCGGGGAGGACACGAGCGGCAAGGTGCGCATCGTCGCCGCCACTGGTTGCCAGATAAGCCTGGCGTCCGGATTCAAACTCGACCTCACCAAGTTCACGAGCTCCTCTGCCTATGACGCCCCGAAGGCCTCGCCGATCTCGCTTTCCACCACCGACACAGTGAGTGTCGAGGCCTTGGGCGCCGCTTACCTCAAGGCCGGCGATAAGGGTGCGGGCATTCGCGTCACCGAGGGGCAGTCGCTCATCCTTTTGCCGTCGCGCACGAGTCGAATGTTCGTTCTCGGCTATGTTGGTGCCGGCATCGGCGGCGGCTACAGTGAGAAATGCGGCAACATCGAAATCCGCGGCGGGCAATTGTACGTACAGAGCACCGGCGACGGAAGCGGCATAGGAGACGGCGGCAACGCACAAGCCGGTTCCTATAGTTCGAAAATAACCATTGGCATGTCGGCCTATGTTGAAGCCTTAGGCGGCGCAAACGGACCTGGCATCGGCATGACTTCGTATTCAGTCTCTGATATTGACATCTTGATCACAGGGGGGGCGACCGTCGTCGCCTCGGGCGGCGGCCGCAGCGCGGGGATCGGCGTGGCCTGGCGGTCCGAGGGCAGTTGCTCGATAACCATAAAGGAGGGTTCGACCGTTACGGCTACGGGCGAAACCGGCGGCGCGGGCATCGGCTCCGCCACGGAATCGACCACGAGCATGCAAATCTACATCAACGACGCCAAAGTCACCGCTACCGGCGGAGCCGATGCGGCCGGCATCGGCGGCGGCAACACCTCCAAGACGCCGACTGTGAAGATCATGAGCGGCACCGTATTCGCCAAAGGCGACCCCGACGTCGTTTCCGTGAACGACATCGGCGCGGGCAGGAACCCAGAGACGAGCGCCACAAGCAGCGTCACCGGCGGCAGCGTCCGTCTCGCAAACGGCAAAGGCGCGCTCACCAATGGCGGCACGGCGCTCAACTGCGTGACGGTCGGCGGACTTGCCGCCGACGGAGCTGTCAGCGTTTCGCTCACGACATCGAAGGGGACATACGGAAGCTCGTGGGTATACGCGGACGCCAGCGGCTGCATCTACCTGTGGGTGCCGCCTGCAGACTACAGCAGCATCTACGTCAACAACGTGCGGTACACTGCCGATGCGAGGTCCGGGAATGCCATGGCGTATCCCGCGCAGCCGCCCGCGAACGACAACTTTGCGAACGCGAAGGTCGTGTCCGGCGAGTCCGGGCGCGTGGGCGGCTCGAATGTCGCCGCGACGAATGAATCTGGCCTTTACGTCGTCACGCCGACCGGCACCTACGACGTGGACGCTCCTTCTTCCGTGTGGTATTCCTGGACGGCGTCGTTCACCGGCAAGGTCTGCTTCCAGGCGGAGGTTCTGCAGGAGGACGCCGAGAGCCTTGGCGGCCGCCCGGACATCAACGCCTACGCGGGAACATCTGGTTCGCAGCTGAGGTACTCGGATGATTCGTCCAACTGGGCCTGTACTCCTGAAAATGAAGGTTTCAGTGGCGGGCGCGTGAGATTCAGCTGCACAAAGGGAACGACATACAAGATCATGGTCTATAGCTCATCTGGAGTCGAGTTCCCCGCCTTCGTGCTCGCCTGGGACACGGCAGACAAGGCCGATTCGTGGGACGCATCTTTCGGCAGCGACGGCACGGCGAAGCTCCTTCGCGGACGATTCGATTCTGGCGCATTGGTGATTCCCGCCTCGCTCTTCGGCTGCCGGGTCACGGAAATCGGCGAATCCCTTGGTGGGGAGAGGGGCGACATCACATCCGTGACCATACCGGAAGGCGTGACGAAGATTGGGGATAGTGCATTCAAACGGATGGGCATCTCAAGCGTAACTATTCCATCGACAGTGACAACAATAGGGAAGTCTGCGTTTGAATTCTGCGACAACCTTCAGAAAGTAACGATGGGCTCCAGCGTCGTCAGCATAGGCAGTGAGGCGTTCTTTGAATGCAGTGCTCTCGAAAGCATTGTTTTGCCGGCAAGCGTGAGATCTGTCGGCGTTATAGCGTTTACTGAATGCACAAAGCTGACAACTGTCACGTATCTGGGCGATATGCCCGTCGTTGATGATGGCGAAGGTGGGGAATTTACCAGCGGAAATGCCCTATATGCCGGGTCGTCGCCGACAACCTCGATTGTGCCGGCGAACAATGCAACATGGGCGGATGCTCTTGCGGCTGGAACATGGATGGCGCACCCGATCAGGACGGCGGGCAGCAGCCAGTCGTACAAGGTCACCTTCGGCAAGAACGGCGGCACTGGCGGCGACAACTACGTGACCGCGACGTACGGCGCGGCGATGCCGACCCCCCGCACTGCGCCGAAGCTCTCCGGCTGGACGTTCGCGGGTTACTGGGATACGCTCGCCCTCGACGAGAAGGGCAACCCGAAGGGCAAGCAGTACTACGACGCGAACATGAAGAGCGTCCGCGCCTGGGACAAGACGTCCGCGACGACTCTCTGGGCGAAGTGGACGAACAAGGTGACTCTCGGCAAGAACGGCGGCACTGGCGGCGACAGCTACGTCACCTGCACGAAGGGCCAGCCCATGCCCAAGCGCACGATGCCGACGAAGGCGGGCTATGTCTTCGACGGCTACTGGACCTCGACAGGGACTGGCGGCGTCAAGTACTACAATGCGGACGGCACGAGCGCACACGCCTGGGACAATGGCGGTAGCGTCACCCTCTGGGCGAAGTGGGTCGCGGAGACCAAGGTGAAGGTCACCTTCGGGAAGAACGGCGGCACCGGCGGCGACAACTACGTGACCGCGACTACGGGGAAGGCGATGCCCACTCCCCGCACCGCGCCGACGCTCAAGGGCTGGTCATTCGGCGGCTACTGGGACACTCTTGCCTGCGACGCCAAGGGTAATCCCCTCGGCAAGCAGTACTACAATTCGAAGATGGAGAGCGTCCGCGCCTGGGACAAGACTACTGCTACGACCCTCTGGGCGAAGTGGACGGTAAAGGTCACCCTT